>DASWAT010000083.1:0-67757 GCA_036390995.1 Actinomycetota bacterium
AACCCGGTCGTCGACGCGATGGCTCGCCTGCCGCGGCGGCTGGGCTCCGCGCTCTTGGTTACCCGCTCGTCCGGCACCACGCGAGCTTAGCGCCGGGGCGCGAGCCGCCGCCCCGTTGACGGCTGCACCGATCCGTCCCTAGCCTGCGGGCGTGAACGCGCGGCTGGCGGTGCTCGCCTCGGGCGAAGGCACGAACCTCCAGGCGCTGCTCGACGACCCCGTGATCCGTCCGTGGGTGGCGCTGGTGGTGTCCGACCGGCGGGGCGCCCGAGCCCTCGAGCGCGCCCGGGCGGCCGGGGCGAACGCGGTCTGGCTGGACCCCGATGCGCACGCGGGCCGGACGGCGTTCGACCTGGCCCTGCGCGACCTGTTGGCGTCCGAGCAGGTGGATGTCGTCGCGCTCGCCGGGTTCATGCGGATCCTCGGCCCCGAGGTCGTGCGAGCGTTCGCCGGCCGCATCCTGAACGTGCACCCCGCGCTGCTGCCGGCGTTCCCGGGGACCGATTCGGTGCAGCGCGCGCTCGACTGGGGCGTGAGGGTCACCGGTGTGACCGTTCACCTCGTGGACGAAGAGGTGGACCATGGGCCGATCGTGTTCCAGGAGGCCATCTCGGTGCTGCCCGACGACGACTGGGACGCCCTGGAGGCGCGGATCCACCGGGCGGAGCACCGTCTCCTCCCGGCGGCGGTCAAGGCGCTCGTCGAGGGCCGCCTGAAGGTCGAGGGCCGGGTGGTGCACGTGCTGGAGAGCGTGTGAGCGATCTTCGGCCGGTCCGCCGCGCGTTGCTCGCCGTCTACGACAAGAGCGGACTCGAGGAGCTCGCGCGCGGCCTCGTGGAGCTCGGCTCCGCGCTCGTGTCCTCGGGCGGGACCGCGGCCGCGCTGCGGGGCGCCGGGCTCCCGGTCACGTCGGTCGAGGAGGTCACGGGGTCCCCGGAGATGCTCGACGGGCGGGTGAAGACGCTGCACCCGAGGATCCACGCCGGCATCCTCGCCGACCGCCGCAAGGCCGAGCACGAACGGCAGCTCGCCGAGCAGGGCATCGAGCCGTTCGACCTCGTCGTGGTGAACCTCTACCCGTTCCGGGAAACGGTCGCCTCGGGCGCCGGGCAAGACGAGGTCATCGAGAAGATCGATATCGGCGGGCCGGCGATGGTGCGGGCCGCAGCGAAGAACTTCGAGTCGGTCGCCGTTGTGGTCTCGCCCGAGCGGTACGGCGACCTGCTGGACGAGCTGCGGCGCGACGGCGGCCTCTCGCGCGAAACGCGGCGAGCTCTCGCGGCCGAGGCCTTCGCCCACACGGCGGCGTACGACGTTGCCGTGGCGAGCTGGTTCGCCGCCGAGGAACGGACGCTCCCCGGGTTCGTCGGCCTCGCGCTCCGCAAGACGGAGGATCTGCGCTACGGCGAGAACCCTCACCAGCGGGGCGCCCTGTTCGAGGAGAGCGCCGGGCCCGGTGTCCTGCACGGCGCCGAGCTCGTGGCGGCCGGCAAGGAGATGTCGTTCAACAACTGGCTCGACGTGGATGCGGCGTACTCGCTGGCCGCCGCGTTCGACGAGCCGGCAGCCGTGATCGTGAAGCACAACAACCCGTGCGGTGCGGCGGTCGCGGCCACGCCGGCCGAGGCGTACGGGCTCGCGTTCGAGTCCGACACGGTCTCGGCGTTCGGGGGCATCGTCGCGTTCAACCGGGAGGCCGACGAGGAGGCCTCCGCCGCCATGGCCGACGTCTTCACCGAGGTCGTGGTGGCGCCGTCCTTCACGCCCGGCGCGCTCGATGCGTTCGCCTCGCGCAGGGGCCTTCGCGTGGTGCGTGCGCCGCTCCCAGCCACGGGCGGCTTGGATGTGCGGATCCTTCCCGGCGGCGCGCTGGTCCAGGACCGGGACGCGGTGACGGAGACCCGCGCCGAACTGGAGGTGGCCTCGGCCCGCGAGCCGACCGAGGAGGAATGGCGCGACCTCCTGTTCGCCTGGACGGTCGCCGCACGGGTGAAGTCCAACGCGATCGTGTTCGCGAGGGATCTCGCGACCGTGGGGATCGGTGCCGGACAGATGTCGCGGGTCGACTCGTCCTGGCTGGCCGTCCGCAAGGCCGGCGACCGGGCGAAGGGCGCGGTGATGGCGAGCGATGCCTTCTTCCCGTTCCCCGACGCCGTCGAGGTGGCGGCCGACGCCGGCGTGAGCGCGGTGATCCACCCGGGCGGCTCGGTCCGCGACGAGGACGTGCTCCGGGCGGCGGAGGAGCGCGGGATGGCCGTGGTCCTCACGGGACGCCGCCACTTCCGACACTGAGCCCCAGGCGTGCCGTTCATCCGTCGCGCCTCGTGACCTTCGGTCATGGCTGCGGAGCGCGGCCGCCGGTAGGATTGCCAGCCGTGACCGCCACGATCCTCGACGGGAAGGCCATCGCGGCTCAGATCCGCTCCGAGGTGGCCGGCCGGGTGAAGGCGCTGGCCGACCGAGGGATCACGCCGGGCCTCGCGGCGGTGCTGGTGGGGGACGACGAGGCCTCCCGCATCTACCTCGGCTCGAAGCACAAGGCCTGTGCCGACGTCGGCATGCGGTCGGAGCAGCTCGACCTGCCGGCGTACGTGACCGAGGGCGAGCTGCTGGCCGCGATCCGGCGCCTGAACCGCGACCCCGAGATCCACGGGATCGTCGTCCAGCTGCCGGTTCCCAAGCACATCTCCGAGCTCGCGATCCAGACCACGATCGACCCGAACAAGGACGTGGACGGCCTGCACCCGCTGAACGTCGGCCTCATGGTGCGGGGCGAGCCGTCGTTCCCGCCTGCCACCGCGTACGGGATCGTGGAGCTCCTGCTGCGCTCGGGCGTCGAGCTCGACGGCGCGGAGGTCGTGGTGGTGGGCTACGGCGAGCTGGTCGGCGCCCCCCTGTCGATCATGCTGGCGCAGGACTCGATCCGCGGGAACGCCACGGTCACCATCTGCCACATCCGGACGCGGGACCTCGCGGGTCACACCCGGCGGGCCGACATCCTCATCGCGGCCGCCGGTGTGCCCGAGCTGGTCACCGCCGACATGGTGAAGCCCGGCGCGGTGGTGATCGACGTCGGTGTGCATCGCACCGAGCACGGCCTGACCGGCGACGTCCGCTTCGAGGAGGTCCGCGAGGTGGCCGGCATGATCACGCCGGTACCCGGCGGCGTCGGGCCCATGACCACCGCGATGCTCCTGCTGAACGCCGTGACCGCGGCCGAGAGGCTGGCCGAACGACGGTGAGCCCCTCCGAGAGCGGGCTCGGGCGGATCCTCCGCTCCGGCCGGTTCAGCGTGACCGCCGAGATGGTCCCGCCGCGTTCTGCCGATCGGTCTGGCATCGAAGGGCGCGCCCGCGGACTCGTGGGCTACGCGGACGCGGTGAACGTGACGGACAACCCCACGTCCTCCGCGCACATGTCACCCCTGGCCGGGGTGGCGGTCCTGTCCGCGGCGGGCATCGAGCCGACGATCCAGCTGACGTGCCGGGACCGCAACCGGCTGGCGCTGACCGCCGACCTGCTCGGTGCATGGGCCCTGGGAGCCCGGAACCTGCTCTGTCTCTCGGGCGATCCCGCGGGGCGAGGGGACCATCCGGATGCCACGGAGGTCTTCGACCTGTCGGTCCTGGACCTGGTCCGCCTGGCGGTGCGCCTTCGCGACGAGTCCCGGCTGCTCTCCGGCGCGCAGATCGACGGCCCCCCACGGTACCTGGTCGGGGTGGCCGACACGCCGCTCGTCGAGCGGTACGATCCCGCGCGTCTGGAGGCGAAGATCGACGCGGGGGCCGACTTCGTGCAGACCCAGATCGTCTACGACGTCGACGCCTTCGCGACCTGGGCGGACCTCGTGCGCCCGCTCGGGCTCCTGGAGCGAGCGTTCCTCTTGGCCGGCGTCGTGCCGCTCCGCAGCGCGAAGCACGCGCGGTTCATGGGCCGGCTGCCCGGCGTCAGCGTTCCGCCGGCGCTGATCCGCAGGCTGGAGGAGGCGGGCCCCGACGCCGCGGAGGTGGGCACGTCGATCGCGGTCGACGTGATCGAGGCGCTCCGCGCCATCGCCGGCCTCGCCGGGGTCCACCTCATGGGGCTGGGCGACGACGGCATCGCATCGGTCGTGGAGGGCGCCGGGTTGCTCCCGCGCCCCGTCGTGGCCGACTAGACTCGGGCGGGAACGAGGGGAGCGAGATGGCAGAGACCGTCACCATCGCGGGCCAGTCGTACCTGAAGCGCAATCCGCTCGGCGTGCTTGGACTCACCTTCATCACGGCGGGGATCTACGGGCTGTATTGGTATTACAAGGTGAACCAGGAGATCCAGCGATTCACGCGGGACGACTCGATCAGCCCCGTGCGGTCGCTCATGGCGCTGATCTTCGGATGGCTCATCATCGTCCCGCCCTTCATCGCCGTGTACAACACCGCGAGACACGTCCAGGAGATCGAGCAGCGCGTCGGCGTGCAGCAGCAGATCGAGCCGGCCCTGGCCATCGTCCTGCTGCTCGTGATCTCGCTGCTCATCGGGATCTACGTGCAGGAGCACCTGAACAGGGTGTGGGATCGCGCGTCGGGCCCCTCGGCCCCGGCCCCGCCGATGCCGGCGCCACCGCCGCCCACCGGCTGAGCGCCTCGGCCCGTCAGCTCCGCTGGTCGATCGGGACGTACGTCTGGTCTCGCGGGCCGATGTACTCGGACTCCGGCCGGATCAGCCGGTTGTCCGCGTACTGCTCCCGAACGTGCGCGGTCCACCCCGACATCCGGGCGAGCGCGAAGATCGGCGTCATGAGATCGTGCGGGATGCCGAGGTAGTGGTAGACACTGGCGGCGTAGAAGTCCACGTTCGGGTGCAGGCCCTTCTCGTCACCGACCACGCGTTCGATCTCGGCCGAGATCTCGTACCACCGGGTATCGCCCTTGCGCTCGCCGGTCTCCTTCGACAGGCGGCGGAGCACCGCCGCCCGGGGGTCCCCGGTCTTGTAGACGCGATGGCCGAACCCCATGATCCGCTCCTTGCGGGCGAGCTTGTCCTTCACGATCCTCGCCGCGTTGGCCGGGTCGCCGACCTCCTCGAGCAGTTTCATGGCCTCCTCGTTCGCCCCACCGTGCAGGGGGCCCTTGAGGGCGGCGATCGCCCCGGTGATGGCCGAGTGCATGTCGGCCAGCGTCGAGGCGATGACCCGCGCCGTGAAGGTGGATGCGTTCATCGTGTGGTCCGCGTACAGGATCAGCGTGGTGTCGAGGACCGCAGCGTCCTCCTGATCCGGCTCCTCGCCGAGGAGCATCCACAGGAAGTTCGCGGCGTGCGGGAGCTTCGGGTTCGGCAGCACCACCTCCTGGTCGGTGCGCAGCCGGTGGTACATGGCGATCATCGTCGGAACGCGGGCGATCAACCGGAGGGCCTTGCGCTCGTTCGCCTCGGGCGTCTGCTCCCAACCGTCCGGGTCGTACGCAGAGGCGGCGGACACGCCGGTCCGCAGCATCGACATGGGAGAGGTCTGTTGGGCGAGCGTGGGCATGAGATCGGCCAGGAAGGTGGAGACCTCGCGCTCGGCCACGAGCCGCTCGGACAGGTCCTCCAGTTGGCTCTCGGTCGGCAGCTGGAGGTTCTGGAGCAGGTAGATGACCTCCTCGGAGGTGGAGTGCTCGGCGAGATCCTCGATGCCGTAGCCCACGTACCAGAGCCGCCCGGCCTTGCCATCCACGTCCGAGAGCCGGGTGGACGCGGCGATGACTTCCTCGAGACCCTTGTCGGCCATCGGTCGGCTCCCTCCCCAGGGAATATCTTGATGTCGTGATAATTGGGGCAGACGGTATCAGCGTACCGCCTTCGGTGGGAAGGCGCCCTCCCGGGCAACGGCCCGGATGACACAATGACGGCATCTGGCACGAGGAGCGTGAGTCCATGACGCATCGAGTCACCTTCATCCCGGGCGACGGCGTCGGCCCCGAGCTTTCGGAGGCCACACGGCGGGTGCTGGAGGGCACCGGCGTGGGCTTCGAGTGGGACGTCCAGGACGCCGGCGCCGACGTGATGGAGCGGTTCGGCACGCCGCTGCCCGAGCCCGTCCTGGACTCGATCCGCGACACGAAGGTCGCCATCAAGGGACCGATCACGACGCCGGTCGGCAGCGGGTTCCGCAGCGTGAACGTCGCGCTCCGCAAGGAGCTCGACCTCTACGCGTGTCTGCGGCCCACGAAATCCTACCCGGGGGTCCGCTCCCGGTATCAGGACGTCGACATCGTGATCGTGCGCGAGAACACCGAGGATCTCTACGCGGGGATCGAGTTCGAACAGGGGACCCCGCAGGCGAAGGAGCTCATCGAGTTCGTGGCGGAGAAGACCGGCACGCGCATCCGCGACGACGCGGGGATCTCGATCAAGCCGATCTCGGTGTGGGGAACGCAGCGGATCGTCCGTTTCGCGTTCGACTACGCGAAGCGGTACGGCCGGCGGAAGGTCACGGCAGTGCACAAGGCGAACATCATGAAGTTCTCCGACGGCCTGTTCCTGGAGACGGCCCGCCAGGTCGCCGCCGAGTACCCGGACGTGGAGTTCGAGGACCGGATCGTGGACAACCTCACGATGCAGCTCGTCCAGCGGCCCGAGGAGTACGACGTCCTGGTGCTCCCGAACCTGTACGGCGACATCGTCTCGGATCTGTGTGCAGGCCTCGTGGGCGGCCTGGGGCTGGCCCCGGGAGCGAACATCGGGGACGAGGCCGCCGTGTTCGAGGCGACGCACGGGAGCGCCCCGAAGTACAAGGGCATGAACAAGGTGAACCCGATGGCCATGATGCTCTCCGGCGTGCTGATGCTCCGTCACCTCGGCGAGGGCGACGCCGCGGACCGGCTGGAGCGAGCCATCGCCGCCGTCATCGCCGAGGGGACGTCCGTCACCTACGACATGAAGCCCACGCGGGACGACCCCACCGCGGTGGGGACGTCGCAGGTGGCCGACGCCATCATCGAGAAGCTGGAGGACTAGGCATGCGTGTCACCGTCGTCGGAAGCGGGTTCGTGGGACAGACCACGGCCATGCGGATCCTGGAGAAGGACCTGGCCGAGGTCGTGCTCATCGACATCATCGAGGGTCTGCCGCACGGCCTGGCCCTCGACATGAGGGAGGCGGCCCCGATCGAGGGCTACGAGCCGAACATCATCGGGACGAACGACTACGCCGACACGGCGGGCTCGGACGTCGTGGTGATCACGGCAGGGTTCCCGCGGCAGCCGGGTATGAGTCGGATGGACCTGCTCGGCAAGAACGCCGCGGTGATCCGGGACGTGGTGGAGAAGACCGGTACGGTCTCGCCGAACGCCATCATCGTGATGGTCACCAACCCGCTCGACGAGATGACATACCTGGCGGCCGAGGTCTCGGGGTTCCCGAAGCAGCGGGTGATCGGCATGGCCGGTGTCCTGGACTCGTCCCGCCTTCGGTACTTCATCGCGGAGGAGCTCGGTGTCTCGCCGTTGGAGGTCGAGGCCATGACCCTCGGGTCCCACGGCGAGTCGATGGTGCCGTTGCCGCGGCACGCCACGGTGGGCGGCAAGCCACTCACCGAGCTGGCCGACGAGGCTACGCTCGAGCGCCTCTACCAGCGGACCCGGGACGCCGGAGCCGAGATCGTGGCACTCCTCAAGAAGGGGAGCGCCTACTACGCCCCGTCGGCCGCCATCACGAAGATGGTCGAGTCGATCGCCCACAACACGGAGGAGCTGCTGCCGGTCTGCGCGTGGTGCACCGGCCAGTACGGCATCCAGGACGTCTACGTGGGCGTACCGGTGCGGCTGTCCCGCAGCGGCGTCGAGGAGATCGTCGAGCTCGATCTCTCCGAGGGCGAGCTGCGGGCGCTCCGCGAGGCGGCCGAGGGCATCCGCGGCAAGTGCGCGGACCTGGCCGCGCTCTGAGCGGCCGGCGACCTATCCGGCGGCGGGGTCGGACCCGGCCGTCTGCTCCGTCGCCTCCGGTGGGGCCGGCTCGGTCCGGGGCGTTCGGGCCCACGCCACGCTGAGCGCCCCGCCCGCCGCCGCGACCACGCCGCCGGCCATCACGAGCCAGATCCCCATCTCCAGGCCGACGCTGAAGCGCCGGTCGAACTGCTGCTCGATCTGTGCCCGCACCTGCGCGTAGGGCAGACCCAGCTGCCCGGCCAGCTCCCTGGCGATGCGGTCGCGCTGTCCGGGCGACGAGAAGCGGTCCTGCGCGCGCGCGGCGTCCAGTCCGCCCAGCACGGTCGCCGCGAGACCGAGGACGATGATGGCCGCCGCCACCGAGGTCCTGGGCCTCGGCGTGGACAGCACCCGCATCACGATCATCCCGACCAGCACGGCCATCCCGAGTCCGAAGGTCACCTTGCCCTCCCACACGTCGATGCCGGGAGTGGGCGTCTGGAACGGCCGCACGGTGGCCCAGTCCAGGAGCGAACCGAGGGCGACCGCCCCGCCGCCGAGCGTGAGCGCGAGGAACCCGGCCAGGCGCAGGCGGGTGGGCGGTGCCGTCGAGGTGAGCTCGGGACCCATGGCCGGGCAGCAGTGTGCCACCCGGCCCGCGCCGGGCAAAGCACCCTCGGCGAGGATGGCGTCGGGATGGATGCCGTACGCGCCGAGGGAGCCGTTCGCGAGATCCGGGCTGAGGCGATCACGGACGCCGTGCGCGAGCTGTGCGTCCGGGTCAACTACGAGGTCCCCGAGGACCTGGCCGAGGCCGTCCGCCGGGCGCGCGAGCAAGAGCGGTCGCCGCTCGGCCGGCAGGTCCTGGACCTGTTGATCCAGAACCAGGAGCTCGCTGCGCAGGGCGAGTACCCGTACTGCCAGGACACCGGCTCCACCGTGGTGTTCGTCGATCTCGGGCAGGACGTCCACGTGGTGGGGGCGGACCTGGAGGACGCCATCGACGAGGGGGTCCGACGGGGCTATAAGGAGGGCTACCTGCGGAGCTCCATCGTGCGCGACCCGCTGTTCGAGCGGACGAACACCGGCGACAACACGCCGGCCTTCGTCCACACGCGGATCGTGCCGGGCGATCAGGTCCGGATCCAGGTCGACGCGAAGGGCGGCGGCTCCGAGAACAAGGGCCGCCACGCCATGCTGAAGCCGGCCGACGGGCTGGAGGGCGTGAAGGCGTTCGTGCTCAGAGCGGTGGCCGAGGCCGGTCCGGACGCCTGTCCGCCGGGGATCATCGGCGTCGGGATCGGCGGCAACTTCGAATACGTGGCGATCCTCGCGAAGCGAGCGCTGATGCGCAAGGTGGGGCAGCCGAGCCCGGACCCAAGGGTGGCGGAGCTGGAGGCGGAGCTGTTCGAGCGGTGCAACGCGCTCGGGCTCGGCCCCCAGTCGCTCGGGGGGACGCAGACCGTGCTGGCGGTCCACGTGGAGACGATGCCCACGCACATCGCGTCGCTGCCGGTTGCCGTGAACATCGAGTGCCACGCGCACCGAACGGGGACGAAGGTGATCTGAGGTGAGCGTCGAGGTCCTGGACGACGGGAGCAAGCGCATCCGGGCCCCGCTGTCGGACGAGGACGTCCGAAGCCTCTCGGCCGGCGACGTGGTGCTGATCTCCGGAACGATCTACGCGGCCCGGGACGCCGCTCACAAGCGCCTCGTCGAGATGCTGGACGCCGGCGAGCCCCTGCCGTTCGATCCCGCGGGGCAGATCGTCTACTACGTGGGTCCCACGCCCGAGCGGCCGGGCAACGTCATCGGCTCGGCCGGGCCCACCACCGCCAGCCGGATGGACCCGTACACCCCGCGGATGCTCGAGGTCGGCCTGAAGGGGATCGTCGGCAAGGGCGGACGCGGACCGGCGGTCCGGGAGGCCCTGAAGGCCCACACCGCGGTCTACATGGCCGCGTTGGGCGGTGGGGGGGCGCTGGCCGCACTCCGGATCCGGTCGCAGCGGGTCATCGCCTTCGAGGAGCTCGGGCCGGAGTCGGTCCGGGAGATGGAGGTCGAGGACTTCCCGGTGTGGGTCGTGAACGACCGCGAGGGCCGCGACTTCTACGCCGAGACCATCCGGCCGTGGCGTGCGAACGAGCTCCTTCCCGACGAGCTGCGGCTCCCGGCCGACGCGTAGGTACGCCGCGACCTCGCGTGCGGCCCGGTCGTAGCATCGGATCGGAGGTGAGCATGAGCGAGCGACGTCCCGGTCCCCGAGCGTTCTTCACGAACTGGCGCACGTACGACGGGCCATTCGCGACGAAGGTGCGCCTGACGATCCGCAACCGGTTCCGGGCCGTGGTGCTGTTGAAGGGCTGCTGCGGCCACCACGGCGAGCCGGGGTGCTGACAGCTCCCCGCGGAGGGCTCCGGTCGGAGCCCCGGGGAGCACCCGCGCTGAGCCGGGTTATCGTTTGCCCGTCTTGGCCGGGGCCTTCTTGACGGGGATGATCCTTGCCGAACCGCCGCTCGGCGTGAAGAGAGTCTCGTGCCCGTCCTCCCAGCGGACCCGGTAGCGGATCCCCACCTCGCCCTCGAGGATCTCGAGGATCTCGCCCTCGCGGGTCGGCTGGCCGACGGTCTCGGACTCGACGACGATCCTGTCTCCGACCTTCGCGGTCATGACCGGAACCTCCGTGGACGCTTACCCTTGATTTCTAGCGCGCCGGACGGCCGCTGGCTACCCCGGGCGACCCGGCCCTCGCAGGGCCTTCGTCACTGCCTCGGCCATCTCCTCGGTGGACGCCGTCCCGCCCAGGTCGCGGGTCCGGACCCGTCCGGCGGAGAGCACCACGTCGACGGCCCTGGTCACGGCATCGGCGGCCCCGGCCTCGCCGAGGTGGCGAAGCATCATGGCGCCCGACAGGATCATGGCCACCGGGTTCGCCCGGCCCTTGCCGGCGATGTCCGGCGCGCTGCCGTGCACCGGCTCGAACACCGCGTACTCCCAGCCGAGGTTCGCCCCGGCCGCGAGCCCCAGTCCGCCGACGAGCCCGGCGCAGAGATCCGACAGGATGTCCCCGTACAGGTTCGGCAGCAGGAGCACGTCGAAGTCCTCGGGCGACCGGGTAAGGCGCATCGAGAGGTGGTCGATCTGCATCTCCTCGAACGCCACGTCCGGATGGCCGAGCGCCTCCTCCTGCGCGATCCGCAGGAACAGGCCGTCGGAGAACAGCATGATGTTGGCCTTGTGTCCCAGCGTGACCTTGCGTCGGCTGTTCGCGCGGGCGTGCTCGAACGCGAACCGGACGATGCGCCGGGCTCCGGTCACCGAGATCGGCTTCAGCGTGATGCCGGCGTCGTCGCGCACCTCGATGCCGGACAGCCTACGGAGCTCCTCCCGAAGCTGCTTCGTCTCCTGCGCCTCCCGCTCGAACTCGATCCCCGCGTAGAGGTCCTCGGTGTTCTCCCGGATCACAACCAAGTCGACGCCGGCGTACCGCGTGGGAACGCCGGGAAGCGTCCGCGACGGACGGACGGCGGCGAACAGGTCGAGCTCGTGGCGGAGCGCGACGTTCACGCTCCGGAACCCCGTCCCGACCGGCGTCGTGATCGGCCCCTTCATCGCGACTCGGGTCCGCCGGATCTGCTCGAGGACTCGGCCGGGGAGGGTCGTGCCCTCCCGGTCCAGGGCTGCGGCGCCCGCCTCCTCCACGATCCACTCGAACGCCACGCCGGTGGCCTCGAGCACGCGGCGGGTGGCCTCGGAGACCTCGGGGCCGATGCCGTCGCCGGGGATCAGCGTGATCAGGTGGGCCATGCCCGCACGATATCGAACGATCCACCCGGCGCGGCCGCCCGTACACGGCCAGACGTTCACCCTTCGAGTTCGCGGGCGTCTTCGCCTAGCACTGCTGGATCCATCCCACCACGATGACCGGCGTCGTTCGTGTGCCGGTCAAGGCGGCGCCGGGCGTCGGGTCCCCGGGACCCGGTTCCGCATCACGATCGCCTCCGTCGTCGTCCCCGACGGTTCGCGCACGCCGTGGATGTGGGGGCCATCGAGACCCACCCGCCGGTCGATGGTGAACACGGCGGACTCGGCGGCACTCGCCGCGGCCCAGTCCTGCATCGACCCAACGACGCGCGGGGACCCCGAGACCCTGGCGGACCGGTACGCGACCCAGAACGAGGCCAACTCGCAGGGCGGGATCGTCTGGACCGACACGGTGAACTGCGGGGCGGGAGCGGCCGGTCACGTCTCGGTCAGGTACACGGCGCCGCACGAGTACTTCTTCGCGCCGGCGATCGGCTTCCCGTCCAGCACCACGGTGGCCGGTGTGGCCACGGCGGCGTGGGGGCCGACCTCCGGGACGAGCCCGATCCCGCTGGTGCTCGACCTCGGGAGCATCAACGCGACCTGCGACGTCCCGAACATCCAGATCGGGAGCGTGTGCTACTTCTGGTACGACAACGACAAGTTCTCGGGCTCCAACTGGGGGTTCCTCAACCTCGGCCTATGGAACGTCGACAGCGGCGACCCCTGCCCCAACCGTGGAGGCGCGAACGAGCTGGCCGGATACCTGGACGGCTCGTTGAGCTTCTACGGCGACCTGAGATACCCCGACCCGACCTACGTCTGCCGGATCCCCGGCCTCACCGACAACCTGTGGTTCAACGAGATCGCATGGCTGGTCGACGGGGCCGACATCGGCGGGACGCCGGGGAACACATAGGACTTCGGGCTCTACGGGGTGAGGCTCATCTGGTAAGGGGTCAGAAGCGGTCGAACAGGATCGAGCGCTTCACGTCCTGGATCGCCTTCGTCACCTCGATGCCGCGAGGACAGGCCTCGGTGCAGTTGAAGGTGGTCCGGCAGCGGAACACGCCGGTCTTCTCGGACAGGATCTTCAGGCGCTCGTCGGCGGCGCGGTCGCGGCTGTCGTAGATGAACCGGTGGGCGTTCACGATGGCCGCCGGGCCGACGTACTCCTCGTCGCCCCAGAAGATCGGACACGACGTGGTGCAGCAGGCGCACAGGATGCACTTCGTGGTGTCGTCGAAGCGGTGGCGCTCCTCGGGGGACTGCACGCGCTCGGTGTTCGGCTCGCCCTCTTCGTTGATGAGGTAGGGGAGGACCGATCGGTACCCTGCGAAGAACGGCTCCATGTCCACGTACAGGTCCTTCAGGACCGGCAGGCCGCGGATCGGCTCCACCGTCACCCTCGGGACGAGGTCGCGTACCAGGACCTTGCAGGCCAGGCGGTTCTTGCCGTTCACCATCATGGCGTCCGAGCCGCAGATGCCGTGGGCGCACGAGCGCCGCAGCGCCAGGGTGCCGTCGTGGCGCCACTTCACCTCGTGGAGCGCGTCGAGCAGGCGGTCGTTCGGGAACGCCTCGATCGTGAACTCGTCCCACCACGACTCTTCGCCCCGCAGCTCCGGGTTGTACCGGCGGATCTTCAGCGTGAGCGAGACCTTGCCGGTGGCGCCCGCCCGCCGTTGATCGGAGGAGTCGAGGACGTCCCCGAGTGGCTGCGAGCTCATCAGTACTTCCTCTCCATGGGCACGTAGGGCCCGAGCTTCACGTCCTTGTACTCCAGGCGGATCCCGCCGTCGTCCTCCCGGTACGCGAGCGAGTGCTTCAGCCAGTGCTCGTCGTCGCGCAGCGGATGGTCTTCGCGGTAGTGCCCGCCCCGGCTCTCGTCACGGGCCAGCGCGGCGGCCACGAGCGCGTCGGCGCAATCGAGGAGGAAGCCCAGCTCCACGACCTCCATGAGGTCGGTGTTGTACATCTTGCCCTTGTCCTGCACGAGGACGTGGTCGAAGCGCTCGCGCAGGCCGCCCAGGACCTCCTGCATCTTGCGCAGGCTCTCCTCCGTTCGGACCACGAACGCGAGGTCGTACATCTGGTCCTGCAGGTCCGTCCGGATGTCGGCCGCGTTGGCTCCCTCCGCCCGCTCGAGCATCGCGCCGAGCATCTCGGTCACGAACCCCTCCGGGCGCTCGGGCAGGTCGGGCAGGTGGGCCTCCGTCGCGAACTCGGCCATGTGCCTCCCGCCCCGGCGGCCGAACACCACGATGTCGAGGAGCGAGTTCGTGCCCAGACGGTTCGCGCCGTGCACCGAGACGCACGCGCACTCACCCGCCGCGTACAGGCCCGGCACCGGCGTCTCGTCCGGTCCGACCACCACCCGGCCGTCGACGTCGGTGGGGATGCCGCCCATCGCGTAGTGCGCGGTGGGCTGGATCGGGACCGGTTCGGTGGTGGGCTCGACGTTCAGGTAGATCCGGGCGAACTCGGTGACGTCGGGCAGCTTCTCCTCGATGACGTCGCGGGGCAGATGCCGAACGTCGAGATACACCCCGTCCTTGTGCGGGCCGATGCCCCGGCCCTCCCGGACCTCCTGGAAGATGGCTCGGGAGACGAGGTCGCGCGGAGCCAGATCCTTCACCGTGGGGGCGTAGCGCTCCATGAACCGCTCGCCCTCGCTGTTCAGCAGGATCCCGCCCTCGCCGCGGACGGCTTCGGAGAGCAGGATGCCCATCCCGTAGACCCCCGTGGGGTGGAACTGGAAGAACTCCATGTCCTCGAGCGGCAGCCCGCGCCGGAACACCACCGAGGGACCGTCGCCGGTCAGCGTGTGGGCGTTCGAGGAGACCCGGAACATCCGGCCGAACCCGCCGGTAGCGAACAGCACGGCCTTGGCCCGGAAGACGTGGAGCTCGCCGGTGGCCAGCTCGTACGCGACGACGCCGGCCGTGCGACCCTCGCTCATCAGGAGGTCGAGGACGTAGAACTCGTTGAAGAACCGGATGCCGCGCTTCACGCACTGCTGGTACAGGGTCTGCAGGATCATGTGGCCGGTGCGGTCGGCGGCGTAGCATGCCCGCTTGACCGGTGCCTCGCCGTGGTTGCGGGTGTGACCGCCGAACCGGCGTTGGTCGATCTTGCCGTCGGGGGTTCTGTTGAACGGCAGCCCCCAGTGCTCCAGCTCGTAGATCGCGTCGATGGCCTCCTCGCACATCAGCTGGGCTGCGGACTGGTCGACCAGGTAGTCGCCGCCCTTCACCGTGTCGAAGGCGTGCCACTCAGGAGAGTCCTCCTCCACGTTGGCAAGGGCCGCGCACACCCCGCCCTGCGCCGTGCCCGTGTGCGAGCGCGTGGGGTACAGCTTCGAGATCACGGCGGTTCGCCCGCGGTCCGCCGCCTCGATGGCCGCCCGCATCCCGGCGCCGCCGGCGCCGACGATCACGGAGTCGTACGTGTGGGTGACCGTCACGTCACGTCGCCCCCGGCCACCTGCTGGGTTCGAACGTGAACACGATCACGGTCCCCAGCACGAAGAGCACGAACCCGACGATGTAGAAGAACATGTTCACCACGAAGCGCCAGGCCACCGGCCGCACGTAGTCCTGCACGACGACGCGGAGCCCGTTGATCCCGTGCAGCAGGGCGAGCGAGAGCAGCGCCCAGTCCCAGGTGCGCCAGAACGGGCTCTGCCACCGGGTTGCCACGAAGCCGAAATCCACCCGACCGACCCCGCCACCGACGACGTGCATGATCAGCACGTGACCCACGACCAGGAACAGCAGCACGATGCCGCTGATGCGCATGAACAGCCAGGTCCACAGCTCCCAGCCTCCGGCCGGCCGATCCCGGCCGCTCCGATACCCCAGGATGGATCCGCCGCGCGGAGCGGGGTTCTCGGCTGCCGGTCGGCTCTCGGTCCGTGTGGCCATCACAGGTTCCAATGGAGGGCGAGGTCGAGGATGTCCTTGCCCATGATCCAGGTGATCGGGACCATGCTGAGCACGAAGATGCCGGTGCTGGCGAGGGAGATCGCCTTGAAGTGGCGGGTGGAGCTCGGCCAGAAGTCGAACACCATGATCTTGACGCCGTTGATCGCGTGGTACATGACCGCAGCGACGAGCCCGAGCTCGAGGATCCGCACCGCCCAGTTCTCGTAGACCGACACCACGCGATCGTAGGCATGAGGGCCCCAGCCGATGACTGCGGTGTCGATGACATGCGCGAACAGGAAGAGGATGACTGCGACGCCGGTGATCCGATGGGCGATCCAGGACCATTGCCCCGGACTGCCCCTGTACAGCGTCCCGACGTCGGTCTTCCGTTTCGCCATCGTCGTTGCCCCAAAGACTAGCGCGCCGGTTGTGGGTCGTTCCGGCCGAAGCGGTGCGCGGCCGCGGGGAGTCTACTCCGGAACGGCGGGCATCGACCGGGGCGCGTTACGCCAGCCGGAGCGCCACCAGCACGCCTTCGCGCGTCGGGACGATGTTCGAGAGGAAGCGCTCGTCCTCGGCGATGAGGCGGTTGTGCTCGCGGATCGCGTCGGGACCCTCTCCCTCGTCGAGCACCGTGCCGGCCCCGTATCCGATCGTGTTGTCGCACAGGTACAGGCCGCCCACGCGGATCCGCTCTCGGGCGGCCCGCCATGCCTCCGGGTAGCCGCGCTTGTCGATGTCGCAGAAGACCACGTCGAACTCGCCTTCGACGCCGGCGAGACTCGTGAGGGCGTCGCCGGCGTGCCAGCGGATCCGCTCCCCGAGGCCGGCCCTCCCGAGGTAGCCCATCGCCTTCGGCTCGTTCGCGGGGTCGCCGTCGGTGGCGTGGACCTCGCCGTTCGGGCCCACCGCGCGCGAGAACCAGAACGCGGAGTACCCGAAGCCGGAGCCGAGCTCGAAGACGCGCCTCGCGCCGATCGAGCGGGCGAGCAGCTCGAGCCACACGCCGCAGAGGCGGCCGATGATGGGGAAGCCGTTCGCCTCGGCCTCGGTCTCCATCTCCAGGAGTACCGGCTCGTCGTGACGGACGAGCAGATCCCCCACGTAGGCCTCGACGCGAGGGTCGACGATGTCCACGGGCGGAACCCTAACGCGCCGCGTCGTGGTCCGTGAGCCGCACCGTCCACCATCCCCGAGGGTCGACGGCCTGCCGGACGCGCCAGGTCGGTTCGGGGCGCGGGAAGTCGGTCCGGAAGTGCCCGCCTCGGCTCTCGGTGCGGCGGAGCGCGGCGAGCGCGACCAGGCGGGCCACGAGGGTGGCGGCGCGGCTCCCGCCCTCCTCGGTCCCGCCGGCCGTCTCGAGCTTCGCGGCGAGCGCGGCCAGGTCCTCTCCGGTCCGGCGCACGCCGAGGAACCGGTCGCACAGGTCCCGGAGCTCGGGAAGCGGAAGGCCCCCGATCGGGTCGGCGCCCTCGACCGGTGTCTCGGGTCGTCCCTCCGGGAGCTCCCACGGCCCGTCCTCGGCCACGGCGGCCCGGCGTCCGAACACCAGCGCCTCCGCCAGTGAGTTGGAGGCCAGACGGTTCGCGCCGTGGACACCCGTGGCCGCCACCTCGCCGCAGGCGAACAGGCCCGGCACCGAGGTGCGCCCCCACGTGTCGGTGAGGGCGCCGCCGACGAAGTAGTGCGCGGCCGGCGCCACCGGCACGAGATCGCGGGCGATGTCCAGGCCGACCTGACGACACTGCTCGGCCGCAACGGGGAACCGTCGAGCCACGTCGGGGACCGCCCGGGCGTCGAGGAAGACGGGACCAACCGTCTCCTCCCGGACGTGCACCACCGCTCGGGCCACCACGTCCCGCGGCGCGAGATCGGCGAGCTCGTGGAAGCGGGACATGAAGGGCTCGCCCTTCCCATCGACGAGCACGGCGCCCTCGCCGCGCAGGGCCTCCGTCAGCAGCCGGGCCGGATGTCCCGGCACGTCGAGCGCCGTCGGATGGAACTGCACGAACTCGAGGTCGGCCAGCGCGGCGCCGGCGTCCCAGGCGAGCACGAGCCCGTCGCCCGTGGAGGTCTCCGGACCGGTCCGATGTCCGAAGATCCCACACGCCCCACCGGTGGCCAGGATCACCCGGTCTGCGGGAAGCTCCGACCCGTCCTCCATGACCACGCCGGTCGCGACGCCCTCGCCGGTCACGACCCGTCGGACCAACGCGTGGACCCGGTCGATCCGCCCGTCCCCTTCGACGCGGCCTGCGAGGAACCGGTGGAGCTCCCGCCCGGAGGCATCGCCCCCCGCGTGGAGCACGCGTCGCACGTGGTGGCCGCCCTCGAGCGCGGTCGCCCCCCGGTCGAAGGGCATGCCGAGGTCGAGGAGCTCCCCGACCGCCTCCGGCGCCTCGCGGGTGAGCACGCCGACCGCGCGTGGGTCGCACAGCTCGTGCCCCGCGGCCATGGTGTCGGCCGCGTGGAGCTCCGGCGAGTCGTCCGGCCCGGTCGCGGCGGCGATGCCCCCCTGGGCCCAGGCGGTGGCGCTGTCGAGCGCGGCCGCCGGCGCCACGATCGCGACCGGTCCGCGCTCGGCCGCGTGGAGGGCGCAGAACAGGCCCGCGGCACCCGCGCCGACCACCACGGTTCGCACTGGACCCCTACGCGGTGCGGGCGCCGGCCGGCGGCGTCCCCGCCGAGGCCGGTCCGAGCTCGATCATCCGCTCCACGGCGCGGCGGGCCCTGGCCGCGACCTCGTCCGGGACGGTGATCTCGAACACGCCCTCGCGGAGGGAGCGCAGCAACTTGTCCGGGGTGATGGTCTTCATGAACCGGCACACGGCGTCCTCGTCCACCGGATCGAACGTCTTGCCCGGCGCGGCCTTCCGCAGCTGGTGGAGGATCCCGGTCTCGGTGGCGACGAGGAAGCGCGAAGCCGAGGACCGGGCGGCCTCGGCCACCATGCCGCCGGTGGAGAGCACCTTCGTGCGCTCGGCGGGGAGCACCCCTTCCGACAGGAGCCAGAGCGCCGTGGTGGTGCACCCACACTCCGGGTGGATCATGAGCTCCGCCTCGGGGTCCTCGGCCGCCCTGCCCTCGAGCTTCTGCGGGTCGATCGCGGCATGCACGTGGCACTCGCCCATCCACACCTGCATCTTCCGTCCGGTCACACGTTCCACGTGCGCGCCGAGGAACATGTCCGGCAGGAACAGGATCTCCCGGTCCTCGGGGATCGATCCCACGACGTCGACGGCGTTCGAGGAGGTGCAGCACACGTCGGACTCGGCCTTCACCTCGGCCGTGGTGTTCACGTAGGCCACGACGACCGCGCCGGGGTGCTCGTCCTTCCACGCCCGGAGCTGGTCGGCGGTGATCGAGTCGGCGAGCGAGCACCCGGCCCCGAGGTCCGGGAGCAGCACGGTCTTGTCCGGGGACAGGAGCTTCGCCGTCTCGGCCATGAAGTGCACGCCGCAGAACACGATGACATCGGCATCGGTGGCCGCGGCCTGCCGCGACAGCGCGAGCGAGTCGCCCACGAAGTCCGCGACGTCCTGGATCCAGGGCACCTGGTAGTTGTGGGCCAGGATCACCGCGTTCCGTTCCTCGGCCAGGCGCCGGACCTCGGCCGCCCATGCGGCGAAATCCCTGCCCGCGCCGTTCCGCTCAGCCGCGTGCGTCTTCGTCCACATCGAGGACCTCCAGCGAGATGTCAAGCGCGGGCGCCGAATGCGTGAGGCGCCCTACCGAAACCACCCGAGCGCCGGCGGCAACGAGCTCGCCCACCGTCTCCAGCCGCACGCCCCCTGAGATCTCCAGCCGCTCCGGATCGCGCACCCGCGCCGCGGCCGCCCGGACGAGGTCCTGGGTGGGGTTGTCCAGCAGGATCCGGTCGGCACCCTCAGCGAGGGCCTCCTCCAGCTCCCGCAGGGTCTCCACCTCCACCTCCACGGGAACGCCGCCCCTCTTGGCCAGGCGGACGGCGGGCGTCACGCCGCCGGCGATCCTGACGTGGTTGTCCTTGATCAGCACGGCGTCGGAGAGCGAGGCGCGGTGCAGCGTCCCGCCGCCGGCGGCCACGGCCTCGCGCTCCAGCTCTCGGAGGCCCGGGATCGTCTTGCGGGTGCACAGGATCCTCGCCGGCACAGCCGCATCCACGTACCGGCGGGTGAGCGTGGCGACGCCCGACAGGTGCGAGAGGAAGTTCACGGCGATCCGCTCGGCCCGAAGCACCGTGCGAGCCGGGCCCCGGATCGCCGCGAGCACGTCGCCCGGCTCCACCCGGGTGCCGTCGTCCACCTTCGGCTCGACGGCGACCGGGCCGGCCCCGTCCTGCTCCGCGGCCGTTCGGAAGACCTCGGCGGCAACGGCCATCCCGGCGATCACGCCCGCGGCCTTCGCCCGGAGCTCCGCGGTACAGGCGGCCCCGGCAGGGACGACGAGCTCGCTCGTGAGGTCGCCGCCCGGCGCGTCCTCGGCCAGCGCGCGACGGATCAGGTCCGTTCGCGTCCCGGCCGGCGCCGTTCCCGTGGCTCCGTTGGCAGGTGACAAGACAGCTACCATCGTACCCGGCATGCTCCGGACCGAGGACCGACGCCGAGCCCTCGTCGCCCGGCTCCGACGGACCAGCCATCCGGTGCGGGGCTCGGACCTGGCGGCGGAGCTCGGGGTGAGCCGCCAGGTCGTGGTGAACGACGTGGCCATCCTTCGGGCGGGGGGCCTTCCGGTCGTGGGGACGCCCCAGGGGTACCTCCTGGTGGATCGCGGCGTTGCGGCCGACGAGGCGGTGGTCGCCGTGCGCCACGGGCGCGAGCGCACCGCCGAGGAGCTCGCCGTGTTGGTCGATCACGGACTGACCGTCCTGGACGTGGTGGTGGAACACCAGCTCTACGGGGAGATGCGAGCCAATCTGATGCTTCGCACGCGAGAGGACGTGGACCGGTTCGTGGAGTCGATGGAGCGCGACGGCGCGCAGCTCCTGTCGGCGCTCACCGGCGGCGTCCACCTGCACACCGTGCGGTTCTCCGATGAGGCGGCGCTCGAGGCTGCCCGGCGCGAGCTCCGCAGGCTCGGGCTGCTGCTGCAGGAGAGCGGCTAGGCTGGAGCCTCATGGAGCCCGAGCAGCGCCGTCTCACCGATGCCGGGATCGAGATCCGCCCCCTGTACGGCCCGGAGGATCCGCCCGGTTTCGACCCCGAACGCGATCTCGGAGCCCCCGGCGAGGCGCCGTTCACGCGCGGGGTGTACCCGTCGATGTACCGCGGTCGCCTGTGGACGATGCGCCAGTACGCGGGCATGGCCACGGCCGAGGAGACGAACCGGCGCTTCCGGTATCTCCTCGATCGCGGCCAGACCGGGTTGTCGGTGGCCTTCGACCTGCCCACGCAGATGGGTTACGACTCCGACCACCCGCGCTCTGAGGGCGAGGTCGGCAAGACCGGCGTGGCCGTCGACTCGATCGACGACATGCGCCGCCTGCTCGAGGGGATCCCCCTCGACCGCGTCTCGACCTCGATGACGATCAACGCGACCGCGCCGATCCTGCTGCTCCTGTACGAGCTGGTGGCCGAAGAACGGGGGATCGACGCGTCGCTGCTGTCCGGCACCGTCCAGAACGATCTGCTGAAGGAGTACGCGGCCCGAGGCACGTACATCTACCCGCCGACGCCGTCGATGCGCATCATCACGGACCTATTCGCCTATTGCCACGACCGCATCCCCCGCTGGAACACCATCTCGATCAGCGGGTATCACATGCGCGAGGCCGGATCCACGGCCGTCCAGGAGGTGGCGTTCACCCTGGCGAACGGGATCGCGTATGTCCGCGCGGCCCTCGACGCCGGACTCGAGGTGGACGACTTCGCTCCGCGCCTCTCGTTCTTCTTCGCCTGCCACATGCACTTCTTCGAGGAGGTTGCGAAGTTCCGGGCCGCGCGGCGGATGTGGGCGCGCATCATGACCGAGCGGTTCGGCGCGAAGGATCCGAGAAGCGCGATGCTGCGGTTCCACACCCAGACCGGAGGCGCCACGCTCACCGCGCAACAGCCCGAGAACAACGTCGTCCGCACCGCATACGAGGCCCTGGCCGCCGTCCTCGGCGGCACGCAGTCGTTGCACACGAACTCGTTCGACGAGGCCCTCGCGCTTCCCACCGAGCACGCCGTGAAGATCGCGCTCCGGACCCAGCAGATCCTGGGGTACGAGACCGGTGTTCCCGACACCGCCGACCCGCTCGGCGGTTCGTACTTCGTGGAGTCGTTGACGAACGAGATCGAGGCGCGAGCAGCTGAGTACCTCGACAAGATCGAGGGTCTGGGCGGCGCCGTGGCCGCGATCGAGCAGGGCTTCTATCAGGACGAGATCCACGAGGCCGCGTTCCGGATCCAGCAGGGCGTCGAGAGCGGCGAGCGGGTGGTGGTGGGCGTGAACCGCTTCCGGGACCCGCAGGAGCGGCCCGTCGAGATCCAGCGCATCGGGGAGGAGGAGGTCGCCGCTCAGATCGACCGGGTGAGGCAGCTCCGGGCGACCCGGGATCGAACCGCCGTTGACCGGGCCCTCGCGGCCGTCGAGGCGGCGGGGAGGGGCACGGAGAACCTGCTCCCGCCGATCAAGGAGTCCCTCCGGGCCCGGGCCACGCTCGGTGAGGTCTCGGACGTCCTCCGAGGCGTGTTCGGCGAGCATCGCCCCCGGTAGACGAGAGCCCTTCGGCGGTCGTCTCGGCGAGGGTGGGGCATCGGGAACGGACCTGGGGCCCTGAGCGACCCCGCCTGAAGTCCCCCCGGCGGGTCGTCCCGTTCCGATAAGCTCCCCGCCATGGACGTCGCGGTGATCGGCGGGACCGGCGAGGAGGGCTTCGGCCTCACGCTGCGGCTGGCTCGCGCCGGGCATCACGCGATCATCGGCTCGCGCTCGGAGGAGAAGGGCGCCGCCACCGCGCAGAAGGCGCGCGAGATCCTCGGCGGCGATGCCGCGGTCGACGGCACCACGAACGAGCTTGCAGCCGAACGGGGCGAGGTCGTGGCCGTCACCGTCCCCTACGCGGGGCAGGCCGACATCTACCGCGCGATCAAGGATCACGTTGCCGCGGGCAAGATCGTGCTCGACTGCACGAGTCCGCTGGCCACCGCGGTGGGAGGCCGAGCCTGGCAGGTGGTCCGTCCATGGCACGGCTCGGCCGCCGAGCAGGCGAAGGCGCTGCTCGATCCGGGCGTCCTGATGGTGGCCGCTTTCCACACCATCGCAGGCGGTGCGCTCCAGGATCTGGAGCACCCGCTCGAGAGCGACGTGTTCGTCTGCGGCAAGGACCGGGACGCGAAGGCCACGGTCGGCGGGCTGATCGACCAGATCCCGAACCTCCGCTGGGTGGACGCCGGAGATCTGGCGATGGCCCGGATCGTGGAGCCGCTCACGGCCGTCCTCGTCTCCGTCAACCGGACGTATCGGATCCACGATTCGGGGTTCCGCCTGACCGGCCGCGAGGCTTGGGGTCCTCCGCCGGAGCGATCGTCGCGCTGAGCGGGATCGCGCCGCGCCCCGCCGTCAGTCGATGACGGCGATGGTCTCGCCGGGCTGCACCACCTGACCGGCCGAGATCGGCAGGTCCGAGACGATGCCGTCCCGGGGCGCGGGGATCGCGTTCTCCATCTTCATGGCCTCGAGGATGCACACGACGTCGCCGGCCGCGATCTCCTGCCCTTGCTCCACCAGCACCCGCAGGATCGTTCCCTGCATCGGCGCTGCCACCAGGCTGTGCACGTGCTCGCCGTGTGCGGCGGCGTGCCGGGACGGCTGCTTCGGAGCCGTGTCCCTCCGGTGGTCGAAGATGCGGATCGGCACGCGCCGGCCGTCCAGCTCCACGAGCAGCTCGGCCGGGACGGGTTGCCTGGCCTCGACCGGCGGGAGCGCCACCGCCGGCGCCGGCAGCACCGCGCGGCGCAGTGCCCCTTCCAGCCAGGTGGTGGTGTGCGAGCCCTCGCGGAACTCCGGCGTCCCCAGGACCCACTCGTGGAGCGGGATCGTGGTGGGGACGCCCTCGACCCGGTACTCGCCGAGGGCCCGGAGCATCCGCCGCCGGGCGCGCTCGCGATCCTGCCCCGAGACGATCGCCTTGGCGAACATCGAGTCGTAGTCCGCGGGGACCTCCTTGCCCTCCCGGACGTAGGAGTCCACCCGCACGAACGGCCCCGAGGGCTCGCGGTAGCCCAGGATCCGGCCCGGCCCCGGGAGGAAGTTCTTCGAGGGATCCTCGGCGTTGATCCGGCACTGGATCGCGTGCCCCTGGGGCCGGACGGAGGACAGGTCGATCCGCTCGCCCATGGTCACCGCGATCTGCAGGGCCACGAGGTCGAGGCCGGTCACCATCTCGGTCACGGTGTGCTCCACCTGGAGCCGGGTGTTCATCTCCAGGAAGTAGTAGTTGCCGTCGTCGTCGACGATGCCCTCGACGGTGCCCGCGTTCGTGTAGCCGGCCTCCTTCGCCAAGGCCATCGCGGCCTCGCCGATCCGCGACCGGAGCTCCGCATCGACGACGGGCGATGGCGTCTCCTCGACGAGCTTCTGGTGGCGGCGCTGGACCGAGCAGTCCCGCTCGCCCAGGAAGAACACGTTGCCGTGGTGATCGGCCAGGATCTGCGCCTCGACGTGGTGGGCGCGCTCGACGTAGCGCTCGAGGAAGACCTCGGGCCGGCCGAAGTACGCCTTGGCCTCGCGGGCGGCCCGGGCCAGGGCCGGGTCGAGCTCGTCGGGGGAGCGAACCACGTGCATCCCTCGCCCGCCGCCCCCGAACGCCGCCTTCACCAGGATAGGGAAGCCGATCCGCTCGGCGTGCCGGCGCGCTTGCTTCAAGGTGACCGGTTCCGGGGTCCCCGGGATGATCGGCACGCCGACCCGGTCGGCGGCCTGCCGGGCCGCGGACTTGTCGCCCATCATGTCGATCGCCTCGGCCGGCGGTCCGATGAACAGGAAGCCAGACTCCTCCACCGCGCGGGCGAAGTGCGCTCGTTCGGACAGGAACCCGTAGCCCGGGTGCACGGCCGTGGCCTTCGCCTTGCGTGCGGCCTCGAGGATCGCCCCGATCGACAGGTAGGAGTCGGCCGGCAGGGGAGGTCCGATCCGGTAGGCAGCGTCGGCCATCTCGACGTGCATCGAGTCCCGGTCGGCGTCGGAGTACACGGCGATCGAGCGGTGGCCGAGCTCGCGGATCGTCCGGATGATCCGGACCGCGATCTCTCCTCGGTTCGCGACCAGTATGCGGGTCTTCGGCACGGGTGGCTCCAGGCTGCGATGATTCCTCGTCACCCGAACGGGAGTCAAACGTTGCCGCTGTCCGAACTCGCCCTCACGCACGCGCTCGAACGGATCGGCGTCCGTGCCCCCGTTCGGTTCGAGGAGGTTACTCGTTCGACCCAGGCGGCGGCCCTGGGGTTGGCCGCGGAGGGTGCTCCCGAGTGGAGCATCGTGGCCGCCGGGCACCAGACCGAGGGCAGGGGACGCCTGGGCCGGACGTGGGTGGACGAGCCGGGCGCGGCGCTCATGTTCTCCGTCGTGCTGCGGCCCGATCTCGACCCCGCCAGCGGCGGCCTGATCCCGCTTTTGGCGGGGTGGGCCATGGCCGTCGCCTGCCGCGAGCTGGCGGGGGCCGACGTCGGCTGCAAGTGGCCGAACGACCTGCTCCTGGGCGAGGAGAAGGTCGGCGGGCTCCTCGCCGAGTCCCAGATCGACGCCGGCCGCTTCGCCTTCATCGTGCTCGGCGTCGGCGTGAACCTCTCCGCGGCTCCCGTGGAGGTTCCGGGGGCAGGAGCCCTGGGCCCGGTCGCGCCGGAGGAGCTGCTCGGACGCTTCCTGGAGGTCTTCGCCAGGAGGTACGAGCCCGCCCACCCGGCGTTCGCGGGGGCGGTCGCGGCCGCCTACCGAGAGGTGTGCCTCACGCTGGGCCGCCACGTCCGGGCCACCGGCACGGACGGCACCGACTTCGAGGGCGAGGCGATCGACGTCGACGAGACCGGTGCCCTCGTGGTCCGCACGGCCTCCGGCCTCGAGCCGGTCCGCTCCGGCGAGATCGAGCACCTCCGCTAGCGTGATTGCCGCGGGGCGGCGCGCGCGGTAGCGTCCGAGCCGTGGCGTTCCCGCGGAGGCTGCTGGTCGACGGCGAGGAGCTGATCCTCGACCTCCGTCCCCATTGGATCGCCCTGGTGGGCCCCGTGTTCGTCACGCTGCTGGTGGTGGTGGGCTACATCCTCGCCCTGGTCTACGCGCCCGACTCGGGCGCCGCGCGCGCCACGGTGGTCTGGGGCGGGTTGGCCCTCGGCGTGCTGATCCTGCTGTGGTACCCCGTGCGCAAGGCGGTGGCGTGGGCGACGTCTCACTTCGTGGTGACGAGCGACCGCGTGATCCACCGGCAGGGGTGGATCGCGAAGTCGTCGATGGAGATCCCGCTGGAGGCCATCAACGACGTCCGGTTCCACCAGGGCGTGTTCGAGCGGGTCATCGGGGCCGGGGACCTCATCATCGAGTCCGCGGGCGAGCGGGGCACGAACGCCTTCTCGGACATCCGTCATCCCGAAGATGTCCAGAAGACGATCTACCACCAGGGCGAGCTCAACCAGCAGCGGATGATGCGAGGCGCGGGGCCGGGACCGTCCGCGCCGTCCACCACGGGCGAGCTGGAGCGCCTGGTCGCCCTCCGCGACCGGGGCATCCTCACGCCCGAGGAGTTCGAGGCCCAGAAGCGGAAGATCCTCGGCAGCTAGTCTGTCCCAGACTAGCCGTCCCGGCCGCCCCCCGCCGTTCGCCGGTGCGGGCGTTCGGTGATAGAACCGGACACGTGGAACCGCGCGTCGCCGTGATCGGCATCGGACATTGCGGGTTCGCGCCCATCACGGCGGGGCTCTCCTACAAGGAGCTGATGTTCGAAGCGGCGCAGCGCGCCTATGACGACGCCGGCGTCGATCCTCGGCAGGACATCGACTCGTTCGTCTGCTGCTCCGAGGACTTCTTGGAGGGCACGAGCATCTTCGACGAGTACGTGCCGGACCAGCTCGGTGCCGTCCGCCGGCCCGTGCAGACCGTGGCCGGCGACGGGCTGTTCGGGATCGCCACCGGGATGATGCTGATCCGCTCGGGCGTGGCCCGTGTCGTGGCGGTCGAGGCCCACAGCAAGGGCTCGGACGTGCGCACCCTCGGCGCGATCGAGCGGTTCGCGCTGGACCCGGTCTTCAACCGGCCGGTGCTGCCGTCGGTGCTGGCCGTCGCCGGCCTCGACATGAACGCGTTCCTCGAGCGGACCGGGCTGTCCGAGGAGCACTGCGCGATCGTTGCGGCGAAGAACCGCCGGAACGCGCTCGACAACCCCCGGGCCGCGTACCCGGCCGACCTGGACGCGGAGGACGTGGACGACTCCGCGCCTGCGTACTGGCCGCTCCGCGAGCTCGAGATCGCCGCGCCGGCCGACGGCTGTGTCGTGGCGGTCCTCGCCGTCGAAGAGCTCGCCCGTGAGCTGACCGAGGCGCCGGTGTGGATCCTCGGAGCGGGATGGTCGTCGGGGAGCCCGACGCTCGAGAGCCGGACCTGGGGCGAGGCCGACACCGTCCGCCGGGCCGCCGAGCGCGCCTACGCGATGGCGGGCATCGGGGACCCGGGCGAGGAGGTGGACCTGGCGGAGCTCGACGACACGTACGCGTACCGGGAGCTGCAGCACCTCGAGGCGCTCGGTCTGGCCACCGCGGAGGAGCTCCCGGGCTTGCTCGAGGAGGGCGAGCTGGAGCCCGACGGCGACCTGCCGGTGAACGTGTCCGGTGGGGCGCTCGGGCAGGGGAACCTGTTCGAGGGCAACGGCCTGGCCCGCCTGCAGGAATGCACGGAGCAGCTGCGAGGCGAGGCCGGTGAGCGGCAGGTGGACGAGGTCTACACGGCGGTCGCGCAGTCGTGGCCGGGCGTGCCGTCGACGTCGGCCGCGGTCGTCGTCCTCGCGAACGACGAGGGGGCGGGCGGGTGAGCCTGGAGGCCTTGGACCACGTGTGGTTCTGGGTCGCCGACATGGACCGGGCCGTGGCCTTCTACACGGACGTGCTGGGTCTGCGGCTGGTTCGCCGCGACGGGGACGAGTGGGCGGAGTTCCAGGCCGGGGGGAGTCGGCTGGCGCTCCACGGGGCCGGCCCCGGATCCGTACCCGGCGGGACGGTGGTCTTCCGGGTGAACGATCTGACCGCGGCAAGGGCTGGTCTCGAGGCGCGCGGGGTCTCGTTCGATCACGCGGGCGAGGTCGACCGCTACGCGAGCTACGCGACCTTCCGGGACCCGTTCGGCAACGGGCTGCAGCTGATCGAGTACGCGGAGGTGGCCCGCTGATGGCGCGACGGGTCGCGGTGGTCGGGGCCGGCATGACCAGGTTCATGCGACGGGCCCAGGAGACCGGCAAGGAGCTCGCGTGGGAGGCGGCCCGCGCCGCGCTGGACTCGTGCGAGCTGTCGCTCCGCGACGTCGACGGCGTGTGCCTGACCTCGGGGCCGGACGCGTTCGACGGCGTGCACATGAAGGGCGAGTACCTGTCCGACGGGGCGGGGGCGTTCGGCAAGCCGTTCATCCGGACCTACGTGGGCGGCGGCAGCGGCGTGTTCACGGCGATCCAGGGGTGGTACTCGGTGGCCAGCGGGATGTTCGACGTGGCCCTGGTGGTGGCCGAGGAGAAGATGTCCTCGACCCAGCCCCACCCGCAGGGCGCGTTCCTCACGATCTTCGACAACGTCCTGGAGCGCCCGCTCGGCCCGAACCTCCTGTGGATCTTCGCGCTCGAGATGAACCGCTACATGACGGTGCACGGGCTCGACAAGCGCGACATCGCCGCCGTGGCCGTGAAGAACAAGCGCAACGCCGCCGACCATCCCGCGGCGTTGCTCGGCGACCGCGACATCACCGTCGACGACGTGCTGGCCTCCGAGACGCTCGCGTGGCCGGTGCAGCGCCTCGACGTGTCGCCGATCTCGGACGGAGCGGTGGCGCTCGTGGTGGCCTCGGAGGAGGCGGCCCGCCGGATCACCGACCGGCCGGTGTGGATCGACGGCGTCGGGTGGAACCTCGACACCGCGTACTGGACGAACCGCGATCTGGTCTTCCCCGAGTACGTCGCGAACGCCGCCCGCATGGCTTACGAGATGGCCGGCATCACCGAGCCGCGCAAACAGATCCACGTGGCGGAGCCCTACGACCCCTTCGACTACAAGGAGCTCCACCACCTCGAGGGTCTGCTGCTCTTCGACAGGGGCAAGGCGCCCGAGGCCGCTCGCGACGGCATCCTGGACCGCGACGGCGACCTTCCCAGCTGCCCGTCGGGGGGCCTGCTCGGGGTGGGCAACCCGATCGCCGCGGCGGGCCTCATGAAGATCGCCGAGCTCTTCTGGCAGCTGCGCGGCGAAGCCGGCGCCCGCCAGGTCCCCGGCACTCCCGAGCGCGGTGTCGCGCAAGCCTGGGGCGATCTCATGCAGGTCGGAACCGTCGTCGTCATGGGTGCCGATGGTGCTCGCGGGGGCGGGGCGACACACCCGACGACCGGCGAGACGAAGCTGCCGGTGGTGCAGACGCCTCCGTACACGATGGGCGGGCATCCGCTGTCCGATGCGGAGTTCCGATCGGCCGTGGGGGCCGTGGACGACGCCGTGGACGCCCGGTACGCGTGGGACGCGGGTGTCGCGATCGGCCGGTTCCTCGACGGGCTCCGGGCCGGGAAGATCGTGGCACGCGTGTGCCATCGGTGCGAGAGGGTCCTCGTGCCGCCCCGGATGTTCTGCGAGCAGTGCTTCCGCGAGACCGACGGCTGGGCGGAGGTGGAGCCGACCGGGGTCGTCCAGACCTTCTCGATCTGCCACGTCTCGTGGGACATGCAGCGGCTGGAGGTCCCGGAGATGCCGGCCGTGATCGCGATCGACGGCTCGAGCGGCGGGTTCCTGCACAAGCTGGGCGAGGTGGAGCCCGGCGATCTCGCGGTGGGGATGGCCGTCGAGGCCGTGTGGAAGCCGGAGGCCGAGCGGACCGGCTCGATCCTCGACATCGCGTACTTCCGGCCCCGGAGGGAGGCCTGATGCGCGAGAAGATCGCGCGACCGGAGCGGGTGCGCCGCGTGCGGGGGGACATCCCCGTCCGGCACCGCTACACGCCGGGGGTGGCCGGCGAGGCGTTCTTCGCCGCCCTTCGCGACCGCGGCGTGTTGCTGGGATCCCGGTGCGAGAGCTGCGACTACACGTACGTCCCCGCCCGGCTGTTCTGCGAGCGCTGCTTCGCTGAGCTCGGCGCGGACGCCGAGGTCGGTCCGGGGGGTGAGCTCGTCTCGTTCACGATCGGGTTCGTGGACGCCGACGGCGGGGCGCTCGATCTCCCCGAGACCCTCGGCCTGGTCCGTCTCGACGGGGCGGACGCCCTCCTGGTGCACCGGATCCTCGACCCCGGCGACGAGCCGCTCGAGATCGGAGAGCGGGTCGAGGCGGTCGTGCGCCCGCCCGAGCAGCGCTCCGGCTCGATCCTCGACCTCGAGGGCTTCCGGCTGGCGGAGGGGGAGCCGGACGCCGGGTAGGCCCGGCGTCGCCCCGGGCTCGTCGGGTGCCCCACGTATGCTTGCGCGATGAGCCAGGTCAGGTGCGAGCGCTGCGGCGAGCCGCTCCAGGCGACCGCCCGGTTCTGCCCGAACTGCGGGTTCCCCACCACGGCGCCCCCACCGGAGGAGCGCAAGGTCGTGACCGTCGTGTTCACCGACCTGGTGGGCTCCACGCAGCTGTCCGCCAGGATCGATCCCGAGGCCTACCGGGAGGTCATCGCCGGCTACTACCAGGCCGTGACCGAGGAGCTCGAGTCGCTCCGGGGACGCGCGTACAACTTCGCCGGCGACGCCGTGGTCGGCGTGTTCGGATTGCCGCAGGCCCACGACGACGACGCCCTGCGGGCGATCAGAGCCGGCCTGGCCGTGGTGGACCGTGTGGAGCGTCTCGGGCGGTCGTTCGGCCTGCCGACGCCTCTCCGCTGCCGGGTCGGCGTGAACACGGGCCCCGTGGCCGTCGGGTCCGAAGGGGCCGAGCAGGGACTGCTCTTCGGCGCCGCCGTGAACGCGGCGGCGCGCCTGCAACAGGCCGCCGAGCCGGGCACGGTCCTCGTGGGCCAGACCACCCGGATGATCACCGAGGACCGGGTGGAGTTCGGACCGGATCTGCTCATCGAGGCGAAGGGCTTCGAGGATCCGCTTCCCGCGTGGCCGGTGGTTGCCCTGGCCCCCCGCTCGTCGCGCCGGACCATCCCGTTCGTCGACCGCCGACGCGAGCTGCGGCTGCTCCACGACACGTTCGAGCGCGCCGTGGAGGCACGGCGCGCGCACATGGTGACGTTGTTCGGCGAGCCCGGGATCGGGAAGAGCCGGGTGATCGACGAGTTCGTGGCCACGCTCCCCGAGGGGACGAAGGTGCTCACCGGCAGGGCGAGCCCGTTCGAGGAGGACGTCACGTTCTCGCCGGTCGGGCAGATGCTGCTCCAGGAGCTCGGGGAGCCCCCCGACGCGCCGAAGCAGGAGCTGCAGCTACGCCTCGAGGAGGTCGTCGTCTCGTGCTGCTCGCCCGACCGCTCGCAGGAGATCGTCGCGCGGCTGGGTCACGCGCTCGGGCTGGTCGACGAACCGCGGGAGGAGCGCCGGTCCCGCGTGGCCGAGATCCGGGCGGGCCTGCTCGCGTTCCTCGAGGGCCTCGCGGCTCAAGGGCCGGTGGTCCTCGTGTTCGAGGACCTTCACCTGGCCGAGCCGCAGCTCCTCGACCTGGTGGAGGAGACCGTCCGCGAGGCTCGGGGCGTGCCGCTGTTCGTCCTGTGCGCCGCCCGGTACGACCTCCTGGACGAGCGCCCGGCGTGGGGCGGTGGCCTCGGCGACTCGCTGAACCTGTACCTGGAGTCGATGTCGCTGGAGGATGCCACCGAGCTGGCGCTGGAGGCGGGGGAGGGTCTGGATCCGCGCACGGCCGAGCGGATCGCCCGGCACGCCGGGGGGAACCCGTTCTTCATCGTAGAGACCACGGGGATGTTCCTGCACCTGGGGGCGGAGCTGCCCTCCGACACGGGACCGATGCCGCAGGCGCTGTTGCCTCCGACCGTGCAGGCCGTGATCGCGTCTCGGATCGACCACCTGCCCGCCGACGCGCGCGACCTCATCCGCAAGGCGTCGGTCTTCGCGCGCTCGAGGTTCGACCTCTCCGAGCTCCAGCTGATCGCCGATCCGAACGAGAAGGTGCTCGCCCTGTTGGAGGACGAGGAGCTCCTCGTCCCCGATCCCGAGCGCCCGGGCGTGTGGCGGTTCCGGCACGGGATGGTCCGCGACGTGGCCTACGAGAGCCTGCCCAAGCGCGAGCGCCAGCGGCTGCACCTGCTGGTCGCGGATCGGCTCTCCCGGGACCCCTCGACGGCGGCCCGCTACCCACGATCGATCGCTTACCACCTGGAGCAGGCCGCCCGCGCCTCGCTGGACCTGAACCCCTCGGACCGGTCGCTGGCCGATCGAGCCGTGGAGGCGCTCGCGCACGCAGGCCATCTGGCGCTCGACGGGTCGGAGCCGCGACCCGCCGCCGACCTGTTCGAGCGGGCCATCGCCCTGGCGGGGCCCGGGTCCGGATGGGGAGGCCGGGAGGCCGACGTGCTGGCCCACCTCGGCGAGGCCCGCTACTGGCTGGGCGAGTTCGAGGCCGCCGTCCCGCCGCTCGGCCGCGCGCTCGAGCTGGCCCCGGGTGACCTGCCGATCCAGGCGCACGCGACCCGGTTCCTCGGCGACATCGAGCTGTCGATCCGCGGCAACCGCGAGCGGGCCGAGGAGCTGTTCGACCGCGCGCTGGCCTCGGCGCGCGAGCTCGGCGATCCCCGCACCCTGGCCCGGACGCTGCTGACCGCGGCCTGGGCGCCGTACTGGCGGGACGACCTGGACGCGACCAGAGCGATGTTCGAGGAGGCGCTGCGAGTGGCCCGGGCCACCCGCGGCGGGGATCCGTGGGCGGAGGCCCGGGCCCTGAGCTCGCTGGCCGCCGTGGTCTCGGAGGTCGGCGACGAGGACGAGGCATTCGCGCTCGCATCGGAGTCGCTGGCCATCGCGGAGGCCAAGGGGGATCGGTTCGCGATGGCGGTGGCGCGCCAGGAGGTGGGGGACGCGCTCCGGCACATGTGGAGGCTGGCCGACGCCCTGCCGCACCTCGACAGGTCGGTCGACGCGTTCCGCGAGCTCGGCGCCCGGTGGGAGCTCGCCAGCGCGCTCACGTCGCGGGGCGTCCTGCACCGGCACGCCGGGCGGATCGACCAGGCGGTCCGGGACCTCCGGGAGGCCTACCGCCTCTGCCGCGAGCTGAGGGAGCGGAGCATCCTCACGTGGACGGCGCGCTCGCTGGCCGTGGCCCTGGTGATGGCGGAGGACCTGCCCGGGGCCAGAGCCTTGATCGAGGAGACGGCCACCGTGGCCCAGCCCGAGGGTCCGGGTGCCAGCGAGTGGCTCACCGACGCCGAGATCGTCCTCCTGCTCGCGGGGGGCGACGAGGCGGGGGCCCGGGACCGGGCGATGGAGCTGCTCGCGATCGAGCGCGACCGCGGCCGGGAGAAGGAGATCGCGGGCAGGGTGTGGCTCGTCGGCCGGGTGTTCGGCCCCGACCTGGTCGGTGGCCAGGATGAGCTCGAACGCGCCCACAAGGTGCTGGCGTCGCTGCACGCCGAGGAGATCCTGCGCGAGCCCGACCTGATCCGGAGGAGGTGAGCGGGTGGACTTCGACCTCACGGAGGAGCAGCGTGAGTTCCGCGACGCGGTCCGGGAGTTCGCCGAGGAGGTCGTGGCGCCGCGGATCGCAGAGTTCGATCGGCGCGAGGAGTTCCCCCTCGAGATCGTGGTGCGCATGGGCGAGCTCGGGCTGTTCGGATTGCCCTTCCCCGAGCGCTACGGCGGGCTCGACGGCGACTTCCTGACCTTCTGCCTCTGCCTGGAAGAGCTGGCCCGCGTCGACTCCTCGGTGGCCGTCACGCTCGAGGCAGCGGTGGGTCTGGGGGCGAACCCGATCTACCGGTTCGGGACCGAGGAGCAGAAGCAGCGGTGGCTCGTCCCGATGTGCCGGGGCCAGGTGCTGGGGGCGTTCGCCCTCACCGAGCCCGGGGGCGGCTCCGACGCCCACGCGATCCGCACCACCGCGCGGCTCGAGGGCGACGAGTGGGTGATCGACGGCTCGAAAGCGTTCATCACGAACTCGGGGACGCCGCTGTCGAAGGTGTGCACGGTCGCGGCGATCACCGGCAACGGGGGCGAGGTCTCGGCGATCCTCGTGCCGACCGACACGCCGGGGCTCACCGTCGGTCCGTCGTACCGGAAGATCGGCTGGCACGCCAGCGACACGCACGAGCTCGCCTTCTCCGGGTGCCGGGTCCCTCGCGAGAACCTGCTGGGCGAGCAGGGACGCGGCTATGCGCAGCTCCTCGAGGCGCTCGACGACGGCCGCATCGCCACCGCGGCGATGTCCGTGGGTCTGGCCCGGGGGTGCTTGGAGGAGAGCGTGAAGTACGCGAAGGAACGGGAGGCGTTCGGTCGCCCGATCGGCTCGTTCGAGGCCCTGCAGTTCAAGATGGCCGACATGAAGGTGGGGGTCGAGACGGCGCGCCTGGCCTACCTGAAGGCGGCGTGGCTGAAGGACCGCGGCCGTGCCTACAAGTCCGAGGCCGCGGTGGCCAAGCTGTACGCCAGCGAGATCGCGGTGACGTGCGCGCGCGAGGCCGTGCAGGTGCACGGTGGCTACGGGTACATCGAGGAGTTCCCCGTCGCGCGGTTCTACCGGGACGCGAAGATCCTCGAGATCGGCGAGGGCACCAGCGAGATCCAACGGCTCCTGATCGCGCGCGACCTGGGCCTTCCGGGCACCGAGCTGTAGGCCTCCCGGCTCAAGGGCGGACCGGCGACCGCCGACGAAGATGGTTGAACCGGGGGTGGATCCGGGGCACCCTGCTGTGGGCGGGGGAAGGTTGACAATGCTCGGAGCGGTCCGGTAGGAAGGGTCTCCCCATGGCCCACAACCGAATCCGAACCGGCGGCGTCGTGCGCCGAGCCGCCGTCGTCCTCGCTGTGTTCGCGCTGCTGTCCGGGCTGACGGCCGGAGCCGGCGCAGATCCGAAGCAGGACCTGCAACAGGCGAAGTCGCGCCTGGCCCAGATCCGAACGGAGATCACGCAGCAGCAGGCCGTGTTGAGCAGGCTGTCCGCACAGGCCGCCGCGCTCGCGCAGCGGATCGACGAGGCGCAGGGCAAGTACGAGTACATCACGTCGCAGCTCCAGGACACGCGGGCCAAGCTCCTGGACGCCACCCAGCGGTTCCAGGCGGTCGAGGCCCAGTTGAACTCGCGCGCCCGCGAAACCTACATGCAGGGGCCGGCCAGCCCGCTCGAGTTCCTCCTCGGGGCCACGTCGTTCTCGGACCTGTCCGACCGGATGGAGTACGTGGGCGCGCTCACGCAGACCGACGCCGACCTGGCGAACCAGGTCCAGAACCTGCGGAACGAGCTCACCGCGCAGCAGCGCGACCAGCAGCGCCTCCAGGCCAGGCAGGCGGAGCTGCTGAAGGGCCTGCAGGCCGACCAGGCGCAGCTCGACGCCCAGTTCTCACAGCAGAAGCAGGTCTACGACGACATCAAGGCCAAGGAGGCCGAGGCCCAGCAGCTCGTCAGCAAGGCCACCCGCGAGTACCGGCAGTGGCTGAAGTCGCTCAGCGCGCCGGTGAACATCGCCGGCAACCCGCTCCACGTCTGCCCGGTGGACCAGCCGCGCGCCGTGTACGACGGGTTCGGGGCTCCGCGGTACGCCGGCGGGTACCATCCACACGCCGGCAACGACATCGTCGCGCCGGGGGGAACGCCGATCCGCGCGCCCTTCGACGGCACCGCGCGCGCTTCGTACAACGGCCTCGGCGGCAACGCGGTGTACGTCTACGGCTCGGCCGGGTACGTCTACAACGCCCACCTCATGCAGCCCGGCTCCTCGGGCTCGGTCTCGGCCGGCCAGATCATCGGCTACGTCGGCAACACCGGCGACGCGCAGGGGGGCGTGACCCACGACCACTTCGAGTGGCATCCGAACGCGATCCCATCGAACTGGATAGCCAGCCCGTACGGATATTCGGTGATCGGCACGGCCATCAACCCGTATCCCTACCTCGAGCAAGTGTGCCGGTAGCTCGTCGGCCCCGGACCGCCGCGCCTGGGTAGGCTGACGGTCATGGCCCACGCGCACAGCGCGGCGGCTGAGCATCGCGGACGGCTCCTGGCCGTCTTGGTCGTCACGGCATCGGTCCTCGTCGTCGAGGCGGTGGGCGGGCTCGTGTCCGGGAGCCTCGCGCTCCTCGCGGACGCCGGCCATATGCTGACCGACGTGGCGGGCATCGGCCTGGCCCTGCTAGCGGTGTTCTTCGCGCAGCGTCCGGCCGATCCTGATCGTACCTTCGGCTGGTTCCGGCTGGAGATCCTGGCCGCCGCGGCGAACGCCGTGGTCCTGCTCGGCGTCTCCGCGCTGGTCCTGTGGGAGGCGTGGCGGCGGTTCGTCGATCCGCCCGAGGTGGCCAGCGGGCTCATGCTGGCCGTCGCCGTGGTGGGCCTTGCCGCGAACGGGCTCTCGATGTGGCTGCTCCGCGACGGGCAGGTCCGAAGCCTGAACATGCGCGGCGCGTACCTCGAGGTGGTGAGCGACCTCCTCGGTTCGGTCGCGGTGATCGTGGCCGCCGTCGTGATCGCCGCGACGGGGATCCGGCGCGCCGACCCGGTAGCCTCGGCGGTCATCGGCCTGTTCATCCTGCCGCGGACGTGGCGGCTGCTCCGCGAGGCGGTGGACGTGCTGCTCGAGGCCACGCCGCGTGGCATCGATCTGGAGGAGGTCCGCCGGCACATCGTCGGGACGGGCGGGGTGGAGGACGTGCACGACCTCCACGCCTGGACCATCACGAGCGGGATGAACGTGGTCTCCGCCCACGTCGTGCTCGGCGAAGGCGCCGATCCGTCTCTCGTGCTCGACGAGCTGTGCGCGTGCCTCATGGACGACTTCGACATCGAGCACAGCACGTTCCAGCTCGAGACCAGGGATCGACGCCGGATCGAGGACGCGAGCCATCCCTGAGGCTCGGCCGGTACTTGCAGCTCCGTTCCGGCCGGCGGGTCCGCGGTACCCTGGGCCCCGTGACGGGCACACGGGGGCGGTTCCTTCCCACCGTTGGGATCGCGGCGGGCGGCGTCGTGCTGGGGCACCTGCTGGCGTACACGATCACGTTCCCCGTGGGAGCCGTGCGGTACCGGCACCTCGCAGAGGCCGGCCACAGTTCCTTCCACCGTGTGGTCATCGCCGCGGCGCTCCTCGGCGGGCTGGCCGCCGCCACCCTGTGCGTTCGGAGCCTCCGGACGAAGGAGCGGGCGTCCACGCCGACGGTCCGGCTGCTCGCCGGGCTCCAGGTCGTGGGGTTCCTGCTCCTCGAGGTGATCGAGCGCCACGGCCGCCTGGGTCTCGCGTTCTCCGATCCGGGCGTGCGGGTCGGGCTCGTGCTCCAGGTGCTGGTCGCCGTGGCCCTGGCCCTCGTGCTCCGAGGGTTCGTTCGAGTGGTCCAGGCGGTGGCCTCGTTGCTCCAACGCCCTCCACGCTCCCGGCCGGCGCCCATCCTGCCGCCGGCGGTCGCGTTCGTCCGCCCACGCGCCGGGGCCCACCTCCCGTTCGCCCGGCGGCGGGCGCCGCCGCTCCCGTTCCCGTCGTCCTGATGTGGAGGCGGCCGGGCATCGCGGCCGCCGGAACGGAAGCGAGGTGAGTGGCTGATGAGACCTTCCACGCGCTGGATCGCGGCCCTGGTCGGCATCGCCGTGGTGGTGGCGCTGTTCGTCGTCCTTCGCCCGGACGGGTCGTCCTCGGGCTCGAGCGGGTCGGACGTGTCTCCCACCGGGGCGGCGTCCCCCGCGACGACGGGGACCGGGGGGCCGTCGCCGACCGGGGCGCCCTCGGCCACGCCCACCGGCGGCGACGTCGCCGAGCTCGACGTCACGGTCCGGAACGGCGACGTCCAGGGGCCGGGCGAGTTCGACGTCACGCAGGGCCAGGAGGTCCGGATCGTCGTGGACGCCGACGTCACCGACGAGGTTCACGTCCACGGCTACGACCTCCACGACGACGTCTCGCCCGGCGAGCCGGCCGAGATCGAGTTCACGGCGAACGCGCCCGGCGTGTTCGAGGTCGAGCTCGAGAGCCAGGGCAAGCTGCTGTTCGAGCTGAAGGTGTCGCCGTGATCACCGTCCTGGCCCACGGTTTCGGCGGACGGGTGGACCTGCCGGTGCCGAGGTCGTTGTTCGTGTTCGGAGCGGCGACCGCGTTGGTCGTGTCGTTCGTCGCGCTCTCCGTGCTGTGGCGCGAACCGCGCCTGGAGGACGGGGGCCGCACGCGCACCGTTCACGGTCTCCGCCGGTTGCTCACGAGCCCGGTGGTGGAGTGGACGGTTCGGGCCGTCGCGCTCGCGGTGTTCGCGGTGGTCACCGTCGCGGCCTTCGTGCGCCTGGAGGCCACCGCGACGATCGCGCCGGTGTTCGTGTTCGACTGGTTCTGGGTGGGACTGGCCTTCGCCCACGCGCTGTTCGGCAACCTGTGGGCCACGCTGTCCCCGTTCGACACCCTTGGGCGGCTGCTCCTGCTCGACGAGCCCGATCACCGTCCGCCGTTCGCGTACCCCAAGGCGTGGGGTCGGTGGCCGGCCGCGATCCTCCTGTTCGGGTTCGTGTGGCTGGAGCTGGCGAACCCGTTCGCGAACGTCCCGGGGGCGCTCGGCTACCTGATGGTGGGCTACACGTTCCTGAACGTCGGCGCGATGTACCTGTTCGGCAGGAAGGCGTGGGTGGAGAACGGCGAGGCGTTCGCCGTGTACTTCGGGCTGCTGGCTCGCCTGTCCCCGTTCGCCCGTGACGGGGAGGGACGGGTGGTGCTCCGCGCTCCGCTTGCGGGGCTCACCTCGCTGGAGCCGAGGCCTGGGCTCCTCGCGGTGATCCTCGTCGCCCTCGGCTCCACCACCTTCGACGGCCTGTCGCGGACCACGCTGTGGGTCTCCCGGGCCTCGTCGTTCACGGGGTGGCAGCGCGTGACCCTCGACACCGTGGCGATGCTGGGCGTGATCCTGCTCATGGCGGGTGCGTACGCCCTTGCCATGGTCGCCGCGGGACGGATCGTCGACGGCCACTGGCATCCGGTGGCGACGCGGTTCGCTCACAGCCTGGTGCCGATCGTGTTCGCGTACCTGGTGGCGCACTACTTCTCGTTCCTGCTGATCGAGGGGCAGGTGGGGCTGTCCCGGATCTCCGATCCGCTCGGCCGCGGCTGGGACCTGTTCGGGACCGCGGGATGGACGGTGAACCTCGCGCTGCTGTCGGCCACGCTGATCTGGTACGTGCAGGTGGCCGCGATCGTGCTCGGCCACGTCGGCGGGGTGGTGCTGGCCCACGATCGAGCCATCTCGTGGTTCGACGCGCGGCACGCCCTTCGGACCCAGTACGCACTGCTCGCCGTGATGGTGCTGTTCACGTCGGCCGGCCTGCTGATCCTGTCGGGGTGATGGAGATGATCGGAAGCGTTCGGCCCATCTTGGCGCACGGGTCGGGCATCGACGACTTGGTGATGATCGGGATCGCGACGTTCGGCTTCCTGCTCTACTCCGCCCTCAAGGCGGGACTGAGCGGGGCCGGAGAGGACCATGACCATCGGGAGCGGTGCGCATACTGCGGCGCGCGGAGGCCGGTGGGATCGCGGTGCCCCGGATGCGGCTTCCGGGTCCGACGAGGTCCGACCTCCACTCGGCGCTCGCTCGACGACGTGACATGACAAGAGAGGAACTCCGGTCCGACAGGAGGTGATCCGGTGAGCGCGACCCCGCACGGGCACCCAGCCTTTCCGAACGACCGATCCACACCGTCCTCGCCATGTTCCCTCGCCGCGGCCGCCATCCACTTCGCTGTGATGGGCGAGCACTTCGCTGAGTACTTCGCGTTCGGCCTGTTCTTCTCGGTCGTAGCCTGGCTGCAGGCGCTCTGGACGGTCGGGATGGTCGTCTCCCCCGGACGTCGTCTGCTCCTGGCAGGTCTCGTCGGCAACGCGCCCGTGGTGCTCCTGTGGCTCTTCTCTCGGACGACCGGGCTGCCGGTCGGTCCTGACCCGGGGGTGGCCGAGTCGGCGGCGTTCGTCGACGTGCTCTCCACGATGCTGGAGCTGGTGATCGTCGCTGGGTCGGCGGTCCTGCTCGCTCGTCCTCCCACGCGGAGCGCGGGTAGCCCGAGGGCGACCTTCGCCATCGTCAGCGTCGCCCTGGTCCTCGCGATGCTGTCGACATGGGCGGTCGCGGTCGCCAACACCACGAACCACGTGGAGATGGCCTCCGGCAGGGGGATGGTGGGACGAAGATGAGAGCCGAAGAGGTGAGGTGGGTCGTGGTCGGTCGGATCCTGGCCGGCCCGGTGTTGCTGGTTGGCTCCGCGTGCACGCGCTCCGACACACTGGCGAAACGGCTCCTTCACCGTTCCTGAACAGCCTCCTCCTAGCCTGCGGGGGTGAGAGGAAAGGAGGCGGTAGGGATGATGAGGCGACCGATCTTCATCGGGGTCACGGCGATGCTCGCCCTGGCCCTGACCGCCGGCCTCGCGTACGGCGCGGGCAGGCTGGTCGGAACGCAGACGAGGAGCGCGCAGGCGGTGCGCCAGCGGATCGCGACCATCAGCGTGGTTCCTGGAACCATCTCGAGCTACCGAGCTCAGGCTCGGCAGCAGGCGGCGTACCGAGCCACGGTCAGGTACCAGACGCGGCAGTGGATGCGCGAATGGATGCAGGGGTGGATGGGGGACCACCGTTGGGGCTCGCGCTCAGGCTCGCGCCCGGGCCCGCAGGGCACCTCCTCGTACGGCGGCTTGGGCTCCGGTGGATACGGCCATGGCCACCACGGGGACCACTCGTACGGCTCGGGTCAGCAGGGCTCCGGGTCCGGCGGGTACGGATACGGACACGGCTGGGATGACCACGGTCCCTGCTGGTGATCCGGCCTCGAAGACCGCCAGAAGGCCGCTCGCGTTGCGCGGGCGGCCTTCCGGCCTTCGCGTGAACATGCACCGGTGCCAACCTAGGGGCCGACCTGCAGATCCTCCGAAGGTCCTGAGGGCGCCCGGCCGTTCGCCCCTAAGGGCGATGTTGCCTCCCCTGCATCGTGAACGCATCCGACACGCGGAGGATGTGGTGGGGACAGCGACCGTGCTGGTCGTGGACGACGAGCCGAAGATCCGGAACACGGTCCGCGTCTTCCTCGAGCAGGAGCGATACGCGGTCCTCGCCGCCGGCACGGGCAGCGAGGCCATCGAGGTGGCGAGCCGCCTGAAGCCGGATCTGGTCGTGCTGGATCTGATGCTGCCCGACCTCCCCGGCGAGGAGGTTGCCCGCTCGCTCCGAGCCGTTTCCGAGGTCCCCATCATCATGCTCACGGCGAAGGCCGAGGAGGCCGACCGGGTGGCGGGGTTGAAGTTGGGCGCCGACGACTACGTCGTCAAGCCGTTCAGCCCGCTCGAGCTGGTGGCTCGGGTCGGAGCGGTGCTGCGACGAGCACGCGGAGGTGACGCGGACGGGGTCCTGTCCTTCGACGAGGGCCGGCTCGCGATCGACGGTGACGCCCGAGAGGTGACCCTCGACGGCAGCACCGTCCCTCTGACGAAGAGCGAGTTCGACCTGCTCCTGGCGTTGGCCTCGCAGCCGGGACGAGCGTTCTCCCGGTACGAGCTCGTGGCCCGGGTCCACGGATACGACTACGAGGGGTACGAGCGGACCATCGACGTCCACGTGAAGAACCTCCGGGCCAAGCTCCGGGACGATCCGAAGGAGCCCCGGTACGTCCGAACGATCCCCGGGGTCGGCTACAAGCTCGGGGTGAAGCCCGATGGGTAGGGGGCGCGGGCTCTGGCACTCGTTCGCCTTCCGGCTCGGGGTGGCGTTCGCGGTGGTCGCCATCGCAGCATCGGCGCTGACCGCCGGGCTGGTGAGCGCCGCCTTCGGCTCACCCTTCGATCGCTACCTCGAGCAGCAGCGATCGGCGCAGGTCGGCCAGATCACGTCACTGGTCGAGCACGCCTACCGCGGGAACGGCAGGTGGAGCAGCGAGGCGTTGTCCGCCGTGGTCCCCCTCCTCGGATCGGGCACACTGCGGCTGGAGGACCCGTACGGCAAGACCGTCTGGCAGTGGCCCTCCAGACCGTCGCCCAGCCCGACACCGACCGGCACGGCCGGCGAGGGCACGGGCCAAGGCTCGAGTGGCGGCGCCACCCCGACCCCGTCCGGCACGTCCACGTCTGGCGGTTCCGGTGGATCGGATCACGGGAGCTGGGACCACGGCGACGGCTGGGACAACGGCGACGGTGACTGGACGGGTGGCGGGGGTTGGAGTCGGAGCAGCTCGGGGGCCATGACGAGGTCCTTCCTGGCTGCCGGCGACGAGATCGACGTCGTGCTGGTGTCCGCATCGGGCTCGCGGTCGAGCACATCCGCCCTGGGTCCCGCCCAGCGCATCCCGATCGAGGTCGACGGACGGACGGTGGGGTACGCGGTGATCCGGCTCCGCAAGGCGAGTCAGCAACCGAGTGCGGTCGCGTTCAGGTCGGACCTGGTGAAGCGGCTACTGCTCGGCGGGATCCTGGCGGCGCTCCTCTCGCTCGGGCTCGGTCTGATGTTCGCGCTTCGTGCGACGGCGCCCGTCCGGCAGGTCCGAGGAGCCGCGCGTGCCCTCACGGCCGGCGACCGATCTGTGTCGCTCCAGACTGAGCGGTCGGACGAGTTCGGCGACGTGGGCCGCGCGCTGCGGACCATGGCCGACTCCGTGGAGGAGGAGGAGCGCCTTCGCCAGGGCTTCGCTGCACAGGTCGCGCACGAGCTCCGGACGCCACTCACGATCCTGCAGTCGCAGGTGGAGGGGCTCCGCATCGGGGTGCTCGAGCCGACGCCCGAGGCCATCGTGTCGCTCCACGAAGAGGTTCTGCGGATCTCGCGGCTGGTTGCCGACCTCCAGATCCTGGGCTCCGCCGATGCCGCCGGCTTCTCCCTCGAGCGGGCCACGACCGACCTCCGGGAGGCCGTCGACGAGACGGTCCGGGAGTTCGCCGGGCTGTTCGAGGGCTCGGAGGTGCGCCTGGAGAGCCGCCTGGAACCGGTGATCGCCTGGGTCGACCGCGTTCGGGTGGGCCAGGTGCTCTCGAACCTGCTCTCGAACGCCCTGAAGTTCACGCCGCCGGGTGGCCTGGTTCGGGTGGAGCTCCGGCGCGACGAGCCGTGGGCCGTGCTGCGGGTCTCGGACTCAGGTCCCGGCATCCCGGCTGACGAGCTGCCGCACGTGTTCGACCGGTTCTTCCGGGGCCGCGGGTCGCGCTCGAGCGGCTCGGGGATCGGGCTCACCGTCGTGAGCGAGCTGGTCCGAGCCCACGGCGGCGAGGTCGAGGTCTCGAGCGACCCGGGGAGCGGTGCCACGTTCACGGTTCGACTCCCCCTGCAACCGACACCCGCTCGAAGGCGGATCCGCGCGGGATCCGAACCGGCCGTCTCTGCAGCCTCGTCCTGAACAGGCTGAGGGTCGGTTCCGGGGTACGCTTCCATGGTCGTGAGGACCTGTCGGATCGATCTCAGGGGGTGACCGGGCCCTGATGAGAGCCGAAGACGTGCGGCGGGTCGGGGTCGTGGGGTGCGGCGTGATGGGCTCGGGCATCGTCGAGGTGTGCGTCCGGGCCGGCCTCGACGTGCGGTTCCTCGAGGCCACGCCCGAGCTGGTCGAGCGGGGCCGGGCTCTGATCGAGACCTCCACCTTGCGCGCGGTCGAACGCGGGAAGCTCTCGGAGGGCGAGCGCGACGCCGCGCTGGCCCGGGTCGGGGCCACCACGAACGTGGAAGACCTCCACGACCGCGAGCTCGTGATCGAGGCGGCCACGGAGGACTACGACACGAAGCGCGAGCTGTTCCGTCGGCTCGACGAGGTCACGCCGCCGGACGCGATCTTGGCCAGCAACACGTCGTCGATCCCCATCGCCGACCTCGGCGCGATGACGAAGCGCCCGGACAAGGTGATCGGGCTCCACTTCTTCAACCCGGTGCCGGTGATGGGCCTGATCGAGATCGTGAAGTCCATCACCACGGCCGACGAGACCGTCGAGTTCGGGCGTGCGTTCGGGGTGATCCTCGACAAGACCACGGTGCTGTCGCGCGACCGGGCCGGGTTCATCGTGAACATGCTGCTGATCCCATACCTGAACGGCGCGGTGCGGATGCTCGAGGAGGGGTTCGCCACGCGCGAGGACATCGACACCGCGATCCACCTCGGCCTGAACCACCCGATGGGCCCGCTCAGCCTCATCGACCTGATCGGGGTGGACACCACGCTGTTCGTGGCCAACGTCCTGTACGAAGAGTTCAAGGAGCCGTTCTTCGCGCCGCCGCCGCTGCTGAAGCGGATGGTCACGGCGGGGCACCTCGGCCGCAAGAGCGGGCGGGGCTTCTACGAGTACGAGGACTAGCTTCCCTCGTCGGGGATCAGCAGGGCCGGACTGGCCACCGCCGCGATCCCGAACAGTGCGAACGCCAGCACGTGGGCGACGGTGCACCACAGGCAGATCGCGTCGATGATGAACAGCTCGGCGTAGATCAGCCATAGCGCGAACCCGATCCCGGCGATCGTCGCGGCCAGGCGAACGAGGTGGATGCTGCGCGCCTCGGATCGCCACGCGGTCGGCACGCACAGGGCGGCCATCGCCACGAACCATGCGAGCCCGAGCAGCGCGACGGGTATCCCCAGGATCGTCGATTGCGCGCTCGTCGTGACGACCTCGCAGTTCACCCTGTCGCCGGTGCCGCACGCGAGGACATCCGGGCCCGCGTAGTGCGCGATCGTCAGATACGTGGAGACGGCGATCCCCGCGACGGCGATCGACAGGCTCACCGGTGGGACCCATCGCGCGACCCGACTCATGACGGTCCTTCCCCTGTAGCCCGTGGCCGGGCGACCAGGCCGGCCGCGTAGCCGACCAGCTTCGCCGCGTCGACGAACGCGACGAGCGCGGGGACCGTGGCGACGGCCCTCGCGCGTTCGGACGGATCGTCGAACCGCCGTAGTGCCCGCCGGACCGGGGTGGCCGCATACGCGGCTGCCCCGGCGAGCGTGGCGGCTTCCAGCAGTCGGCTACGCGAGCTCCAGGCCACGAGCGCCCCGCCGTACACGGCGAACCTGAGCGCGTGCCGCTCGGGATGCATGCCGGCGACGCCGTCGCCGCGCGCGTAGCGGACGTACTGGGTCCAGGTTCCCGCGAGGGTCGCACGCAGCGGCCACCGCACCACGGCGTCGGGGACGAAGCGGAGGTCAAGGCCGAGCTCGCGCCACCGGTGGTCGACGTACATGTCCTCCCCGATGTCGAGCCACTCGGGGTACCCATCGGCCGCCTCGATCGCCCCACGCCGGAACGCCACCGAGCGCGAGGACGGCATGAACCTCGACGGGTCGATCTCCGAGACGTCGGGAAGGTTCACGCACGCCATGACGCGCGCGAGGAAACCGTCGGCGATCGGCTCGTAGAACCCCATCGCCACGTCGGCCCCCTCCTCGACGGCCGCCACGAGTCGCTCGAGCCATCGGGGCTCGGGCTCGCAGTCGGCGTCGGAGACGGCGATGGCGTCGTGGGTGGCGGCGGCGATCGCGACGTTGCGGCCGCGGGCGATGTTCGCGCCCGGCTCCTCGATGAGCGTGATGCCATCCGCGCGCCGGAGGACCTCCACCGTCCCGTCCGTCGATCCGCCGTCAACGACGACAACCTCGTCGGGCGGCCGCGTCTGCGCCGCAACGCTTTCAAGGAACGACCCGATCCGGCCGCCGGCGTCCTTCACGGTCGCGATCAGCGAGACCTTCACTTCGTCCCCGCGACCTGCTCGTAGACCTGCAGCGTGAGGCGCGCCGTCTCGTCCCAGGAGAAACGCTCCGCCTGCGCGCGTCCCCACGTGGCGAGCCGCTCGGCCAGGCTCACGTCCGTCAGCACCTGCTCGATCGCGTGGGCGATCTCCCGCACCGATCGCGGGTTCACACCGAGCGCGGCGTCGCCGGCCACCTCAGGGATCGACGACGTGTTCGACGCGATCGTGGGCACGCTGCGCGCCATCGCCTCGACGACGGGCAGGCCGAATCCCTCGTACAGCGACGGGTACACGAACGCGGTGGCGCCTCGGTACAGCGCGTCGAGATCCTCCGCCGGCAACGCCCCGGTCATGACGATGTCCCCCGGGCCCTGCAGCGCGATCTCGCGCATGAGCGCCTCGTGGTGCCAGCCGAGGGCGCCGGCCAGGACCAGCGCGTGTGGGAGCCCGGACGCGGCCACCCGCCGGTAGGCTCGGATCAACCGCACGAGGTTCTTCCGGGGCTCGAGCGTTCCCACGAACAGCACGTACGGCTGCGGGATCTTCAGCCTGGCGAGCGCCTCGTCGGGATCCCTCCCACTCGGTTCCAGGGACGAGGCGAGCGGGATCACGTGGAGCCGCTCCGGGTCCACCGATGTCCGGGACACGAGATCCTCGGCCGTGTTCCGCGAGGGCGTCAGGATCGCGTCGGCCCTGCGGACGGCGGCGCGGAGCCCCAGCCGGTACAGCCATCGCCAGCCCCGAGGGAACAGGTTCGGGAAGTGCACGAACGCGAGGTCGTGCACCGTCACGACGAGACCCTGGCCGGCGGCTGCGGGGGGGATCGCCGCGGGATTCGTGCCATGCACCACGTCGGCCGAGCCGAGCGATGCCGGAAGGCCGGGGCGCCCCAGGAGGTCCCACCGCGGATACAACGCCTTGATCGAGGCGGGGAGCTCCTCCACCCAGAAGTCCCGGACCCACCGCTCGGGGGGCTGTTGCCCGTCGAAGCGCGCATGGAACAGCGCGAGCTCCAGGCCGGGATCCTGCCGGGCAAGAGCGGGGACGAGGTTCCGGACGTACGTGCCGATCCCCCCCGGCGCCTGGAACCACAGCTGGTCGATGTGGATCGCGACCCTCGTCACCGGGAGGCCGCCTCCGGGTCGGCCGCGGTCACCGCGACGCCTCCACGCAGGACACGCCGTCCGCTCCCACGGTGGCCGCGTGCTCGGTCCCCGGGTCCATATCCAGCCGGTCGCCCTCCGCGAGCTCGACGTCGCCCTCGCGCGTGTGGAACACGATCGATCCCTCCAGGCAGAAGAGCACCTTGTGGTAGTCGTGCGTGTGCCAATCGTACGCAGCCCTCGGCGCGTTGCTCCACGGCCGGGGAGCCGAACAGGCTTCGTCGCGGAAGGCCGCGAGCGCCTCTTCCCGTCCGGGGACCGCTGCCCGGGTCCGCAGGGCGCCCACCGGGATCCGATCCTCGCCGGCCTCTGGGCTACCGCGCGTCGCTTCGCCCGGTGAGGATCGGCACCCCCGGCCGAACGAACCGGGCATGCCCCAGCATGCCCCAGGCCGAGTCGGCGTAGGGCCGGGCCTGGAGCGCTCCCCATCCCGTGGCCTCGATACGGCCGGCGAGCACCCACGGATGGGGGCGCGGGCTCTCCTGGGCGAAGTACCGCTCGAGGGCGCGCAGCACGGCGCGCTCTTCCTCGGGGGAGAGGCCCTCGGGCACCTCGAAGCTGCGTTCGTGCGTCATCGGCACCTCACCTCACAGGGGGATGTTGCCGTGCTTGCGGGCCGGCACGGCTTCGCGCTTGGTCGCCAGCATGTTCAGCGCGCGGATCAGCCGGGGACGCGTCTCGGCGGGCTCGATCACGTCGTCGACGTATCCCCACTCGGCCGCGACGTAGGGGTTCGCGAACTTCCGCTCGTACTCGGCGATGAGCTCGCCCCGGCGCCGCACCGGATCCTCGGCCTTCTCGATCTCCTTCTTGAAGACCACGTTCACCGCGGCGTCGGGGCCCATCACCGCGATCTCGGCGGTGGGCCAGGCGAACGAGACGTCGGCGCGAAGGTGCTTGGAGTTCATGACGAGGTACGCGCCGCCGTATGCCTTGCGGGTGATCACGGTGAGCCTCGGCACGGTGGCCTCCGCGAACGCGTACAGGAGCTTCGCCCCCCGCCGGATGATCCCGCCGAACTCCTGCGCGGTCCCCGGCAGGAACCCCGGCACGTCCACGAACGTGACGAGCGGGACGTTGAACGCGTCGCAGACCCGCACGAATCGCGACGCCTTCTCGCTGGAGTCGATGTCGAGCGTGCCGGCGAGCACCTTCGGTTGGTTCGCCACGATGCCCACCGTGCGGCCGTCCAGCCGCGCGAACCCGACCACGATGTTCATGGCCCAGAACGGGAAGACCTCGAAGAAGTCGCCGTCGTCCATCACGCGGCGGATCACCTCGTGCATGTCGTACGGCTCGCGCGCGGAGTCTGGGATCAGATGTGTGAGGCCCTCGTCGTGGCGCTCGGGGTCGTCGACCGGCGCGTACGAGGGTGGGTCCTCGAGGTTGTTCGACGGCAGGTACGAGAGGAGGTGGCGGACCATCGCGAGGCACTCCTCCTCGTCCGTGGCCACGAACGACGCCACACCGGAGCGCGACGCGTGGGTCATCGCCCCGCCGAGCTCCTCGAACGTCACGTCCTCGCCGGTCACGGTCTTGATCACGTCGGGGCCCGTGATGAACATGTGCGCGGTCTCACGCACCATGAACGTGAAGTCGGTCAGGGCCGGCGAGTAGACGGCGCCGCCGGCGCACGGCCCGGTGATCACGCTGATCTGGGGGATCACCCCGGAGGCCCGGACGTTGCGCTCGAAGATGTACCCGTAGCCGGCCAGGGACGCCGCGCCCTCCTGGATCCGCGCCCCGCCCGAGTCGTTGATCTGGATGAACGGCGAGCCGGTGGACATCGCGAGGTCGAGGACCTTGCAGATCTTCTGCGCGTGCACCTCGCCGAGCGAGCCGCCGAACACCGTGAAGTCCTGCGAGGCCGCGAAGGCGCGCCGGCCGTCCACGGTACCGTAGCCGGTGACCACGCCGTCGCCCGGCGGCCGGTTCCGGTCCATCCCGAAGTCGTGGGACCGGTGCGCGACGAGCGGATCCGTCTCCTGGAACGAATCCTTGTCGAACAGCAGGTCGATCCGCTCGCGGGCGGTGAGCTTGCCGCGCTCGTGCTGCTTGCGGACGGCCTCCTTGCGGCGCTCGTCGAGCATGGCCGCCTTGCGCTTGCGCAGCTCCTCGATCCGCTGCTCGACCGTCACGACGGGGACGGCGGGCGGCTGTTCCTCGGTCTTGGCCATGGTCCCCGGAGTCTACCGTCGGTGCGGCGATGGGGCTCCGGGACGGGCCCACGGCGTGGCCGCGATCGTCCGTGCGTGCTTGACCGGCTCTCGGCCCCCGGCGAGACTCCGTGCGGGGCTCGCGAGGAGGGGACGATGCCGACGTCCTGGTCATGGTTCACGTTCTGGCTCCTCGTGCATCTGCTGGCCGTCGCAGTGGCGCTGGGTCCGACGTTCGTCTTTCCACTGATCATCCGCTTGTCCGAGCGTCGACCACGGCACGCCGTCTTCGGCAAGGAGCTCGACGTGTTGATCCAGACGCGCCTGGTCCTGCCAGCGCTCCTGGTGGCCGGCCTCTCCGGTATCGGACTGATCGTGACCGCGAACGTGGATCCGGCCGGCTCCGAGTGGCTCCTGATCTCGCTGGGGCTCTACGCGGTGTTGCTGGCGTTCTCCGTGGCGATCCAACTGCCGGCCACCAGGCGAGCGGTAGTGCTGCTGCGCGACGCGGCCGGCGGCGACCCCTCGCCGAAGCTCGCTGCCGTGAACCGTCAGCTGCGCCGCGCCGGAGGCGTCCTGTCGATCCTGTTCCTCTCGATCCTCGTGCTGATGATCTGGCGGCCGGGCGCCGCCGTGGGTTGAGGGGGGCGAGGAGCCCCCGGAGGTCATCCGGGGGCTCTCGCGGGTGAGGTCGTCGCTCGCGCTAGGTGTAGAGCGTCACCTGGCCGGCGATCCTGCCCTGCTCGTCGAACAGGAAGGCCGTGACACCGTACATGCCCTCCCAGCCACCGCTCCCGTGGTAGAGCTCGAGGTACCCGGCGAGCCGCCCCCGGATGGTGACGTCGGATGCCCGTTCGAGCGTCAGATCGCCGAACTGGTTCATCGACGTGAGCGCCCCCCGGATCGCGTTGCGACCCTCGTAGACGTCCGGCGTCGTCCCGTCGGTCGTGACCATGATCGCGTCCTCGGCGTAGAGCTCGGCCGCCGCGTCCATGTTGCCGGTGCTGATGGTGGCGAGCAGCTCGTCGATGGTCGCCACCCGTTTGCTGATCGCCTTCGGTTTGATCCACGTCCCCGCCGACTCGGGGCCGGACGTGTAGAGCGTCGCCTGGCCGGCGATCCTGCCCTCCTCGTCGAACAGGAAGGCGGTGACACCGTACGTGCTCTCCCAGTTGGTCCCGTGGTAGAGCTCGAGGTACCCGGCGAGCCGCCCCCGGCCGATGACGTCGGATGCCCGTTCGAGCGTCCAGTCGCCGGACACGTTCATCGAGGTGAGCGCTCCCCGGATCGTGTCGCGTCCTTGGACGACCTCCGGGATGGACCCGTCGGTCGTAACCATGGTCGCGTCCTCGGCGTAGAGGTCGGCCGCGGCCTGCATGTCATGACTGCTGATGGTGGCGAGCAGTTCGTCGATCGCCGCCTCGGCGTTCAGCGGCACCGGCGTCGGCAGCCTCGCCGGCTCCGAGGGCGCGAACAGGCTCACGCCCATGACGACGAGGCCGACGGCGACCACCAGGCCGGCGAACGGCAGCCAGCGGAAGAGCCGTGGCCGCCCGGCCTTCTCGGGCCGGACCTCGGGGAGCTGCATGCTCGGGATCCGGATCTCCTGCCGTGCCTTGCTGTCCATCTCGGTTCCCCCTTCCGATGGAGCGGTGCGTGGCTCGGCCGCCGGTCCATGGGCCGGAGCCGTCCCCGCACCGATTGCCCCGTGAGCGGCAAGGGCGGATCGTCCGCGGAGGCGGACGATCACGAGCGCGCTGACCCCCAGCAGCACGATCCCCGCGCCGATGGCCAGGGTGGGCAGGACGACCCCCGCCACACCGTCGCCCGGGGTCGTCGGGGCCGAGACCCCGCCGGCCGGCTGCGTCGCACCCTGCTCGCGGAGCGCGAGCAGGGCGCTGCCGATCCCGACGGCGGCGATCACCAGGCTGGCGACGATCGTGGCGATCCGCTGGGTGCGGAGCTTGCGCTCTCGCCGTCGGACCAGGCGATCCATCGCCGGCTCGGGCATGTCGAACCGCCGGCCCGCCCGCTCGAGCATCACAGACGTGTCCCTCATCGTTGCGCTCCGAGTTCGTCCTTCATGGCCGCCCGCGCCTCGGCTGCGAGCGAGCGGACCGACGTTGGCTTGACCCCGAGGAGCCGGCCGGCCTCGGCCGACCCGTACCCGAGCAGGTCCGTGAGGACGACGGCCGCGCGCTGGCGCCGCCCCAGCTTGCCGAGGGCCCGCAGGACGGCGTCGCGGAGATCCGCTTCCTCGTAGGGGTCGTTCGATCGGAGCGGCTGGACCACCACGCGGGCGGCCCGCAGCACCCGTCGCTTCCGACTTCGGAACCCATTCATGGCCGACCGGTACAGGTAGCCGGTCGGCTTCTCCATCTCGCGCACCCGGTCCCACCGCTCCCAGATGTGGAGGAAGGCGTCCTGGGTGAGCTCCTCGGCCTCGTGCGGGTCACCCGTCATGAGGCAGAGCGCCCGGAAGAGCCCTCGACGCTCGGACTCGAAGAACTCCTCGAAGGTCGCCGCGCCCGTGGTCGCGGTCGCTTGGGCCATGGGCCGTCCCTCCCGAACGGCCAGTGCCGCGAAGGACGTGTACGCGCTCACGTCCCATGAACGCTCGGTCCGCCCTCGTCGTCCACCGGGCCCTGCTCGCGAGGGTCGCCCGAGCGTCCGGGGAGATCCGTGTGCCCCGAGTCCCCATGCTCGATGGGGCTCGCCCCGTCACCAAGGGCCTATCGGGCTATGGTCCACAGGACCGGTCGGCGACCGGCTCGAAGGACGACACCGCGGGACCGGGCGTGGCCGGTCCCTGCAACCCGCGCCCGGTCCCTGAACCAGGTGAGCCCTTGGTTACCCTCCGATCACCCGGAGCATGACCGCCGGGAACATCCGATCCGCGCTCGTGTTCCCCGTTGCGCATGTCACGGCGTAGAGGCCCTCGTCGAGGGGCCACGAACGGAGCGTGCCCGAGCCGACGATGTACTGCGCGTCGGTCACCCACGACGGCGGCGCCGAGGGGGGGTCACGACGGCTCGACCGCTCGACCTGCTCCCATGTGACGCTGGGTTCCAGGCTCGCGAGCGTGAGCCCGGAGCTCTTCGCGGCGGTCGTGTACCGGAAGATCCCCACGGTACCGGCGGCGACTTCCGTCGGACCGGCGTAGGAGCACCGCGTGCCGTCGAAGGTCACCTGTGCCTCCATGACCGAGCTCGTCGTGTAGGGGACGATGGCGGTCGCGCCGGTCCCGCTCGGGGGGGCCGCCGCCTCCTCGCCGGAGCGGTCGATCAACACGAAGGTGCCGAGGGCGACCAGCCCCGCGGCGAGCACGATCACCGCGATCGTGAGCCACCGGTTCGTGCGGCGGACCCTCCCGTCGTCCATGCGGATGTCGGGAAGACGCACGCCGCCTGTCGTCTCGATCCGTGACTTGCTGTCCATGGTGGTACCTCCCTCCTCCGTCCCGGCGCGCGTGCCGGTCGCCGGTCCATGGCCCGGACCCGGTGACGCGCCGGTTCGTCGCTCGTGTGCGCCCGATGCCCCGGGGCGAGCCCGGAGTCGGGCGATCGTCATGGCGGTGAGCCCCACCACGGCGATGCCGATCCAGATGGCCAGGGTCGGCAGGACGAAGCCCGCGATCCCGTCGCCGCCGGGAGACGGCGGCGACGAAGCTCCGCCGGCCGGCTCCATGGCGCCGCCCTCCCGCAGCGCGAGGAGGGCGCTGCCGATCCCGACCACGGCGATCGCCAGCGCCCCGACTACGGTGGCGATCCGCTGCGCGCGCAGCTTGCGCTCCCGCCGACGGAGCAGGCGTTCGATCGCGGGCTCGGGCATGGGGACCCGTCGCTCGATGCGCTCGAGGGTGGACCGGTAATCAGGCATGGTCGTGCTCCATCGCTCGCCGGAGCGCCGCCCGGCCCTGGGCAGCGAGGTTCCGGATCGTGGTGGGTCGGACGCCCAACAGCTCCGAAGCCTCGGAGGATCCGAAGCCGAGGAGCTCGGTCAGGACCAGCGCCGCGCGCTGCCTGGGGGCGAGCCCGCGGAGCGCCCGGACCACCTCGTCGTGCAGATCGGCGCGCTCGTACGGGTCCTCGGACGTCTGCGACGGCAGGAGCTCGCGGGTCATCCGCGCCAGGCGTCGCCGCCGGCTGCGGAACCCGTTCATCGCGGTCCGGAACAGGTAGCCGTCCGCGTGCTCCATCTCGCGGACCCGGTCCCAGCGCTCCCAGACCGCCAGGAACGCGTCCTGGAGGATCTCCTCGGCCTCGCCGACGTCGCCGGTCATGAGGTAGACCGCCCCGAACAGCCGGCGCCGCTCGGCCTCGAAGAACTCCTCGAAGGCCCGGGCGGGCGCGAGGACGGTCTCTTGGGCCATCGGCCGTCCCTCCTCCACGGCCACGGACCCCGACGGCGCGCATCCGTTCACGTCCCATGAACGTTCGGGAGCGGATCCGCGTCTAGACGCCTCGATGCTCGTTCGGAACCGGTTCGGCCGGCAGGGGCGTTGGGCCCCTCGGGCGGGTGCCCGGGTCCGACCTCAAACGTCCACGCGGCCGCCGGTCCGCCAGTACTCGCCGCGCTCGCGGGCCAGGAAGCCCTCGTCCACCAGGTACCGGCGGAGGGACGCGTGGTCGTTGAGGAAGCGGCCGACGATGACGTTGACCTGCTTCTCGTCGTAGCGGACGCCGGGCTCGAACTCGAGCGCGATCCGCTCGAGCACGATGCGCCGCTTCGTCTCCTTCGAGGGGATCTCGACGAGGCGGCCGTTGCGGAAGAAGGCCCGGAGCACCGCCTCCTCGCTCTCGTCGGCGGCCCCCAGGGCGATGCCGGTCTCCCTGGGCGGCCCGACCTGCTCGGCGGCCCACCGGAGGGTCTCGGGCAGCCGATAGATCCGGCGGTCGTCCTGGAGGCGGACCACCCCGGTCCCGGTGAGACGGTTCAGGTGCTTGCGAACCCGCGCGAGCGGCAGGCCGAGCTCCGACGCGAGCTCCCCCGCCGGTGAGCGCCCGCCGTGCCCAGGCACCCGCGATGGCCAGGCGCTCGGGGTCGGCCAGCGCTCGGAGGATCTCCTCGGGGGTCTCGGCCATGTCGGTGGCTACTCCTACCATCCGGAGCGTGGAGGCAACCATCCCGCTCACCGCGACCCAGCGAAGGACGCTCGATGGCCTCATCGGCACCGGTGAGCGCCCCACGTTCCCGGGCGACCTCGTGTCCCGGGTGCGGGACCGTATCGAGGAGGCAGCCCGCGGGTGCGAGCTTGCCGAGCCCCTGTGGCTCGGCAAGTCGAACCTCAGCGATCTCGGGCGGTGCCCTGGCCTGTTCGACGCCGTCCGCGCGGGAGAGCGGGGCCCGTTCGCGTTCTCGGCGCGGTTCGCCGCCGGCCGCCTCGCGCACAAGGCGGTCGAGCTGGAGGTCGCCGGGCGCGAGGACCGGGATCCGCACGGTCTGGTCCAGGAGGCCGTGGATCGCCTCGTCGAGGACGACGCCTTCCGCGCGTTCTGGGACGGGCTCGACCACCTCCGGCGCGACGAGACCCTCATGGAGTCGGCGAAGTCGCTCGAGCTGTTCCGCTCGACGCTGCCGCCGCTCCGGCGGATGCGCCGGGACCTCGCTCCCTCCACCGAATGGCACGTGCGTGCCGAGCTCCTCGGCGGCGCGGTCGTGCTCTCGGGGACCCTCGATCTGGTCCTCGGCTCCTCCTCGGCGGCCGAGCCCACCCGGGCAACCCGGCTGGCGATCGACCTGAAGACCGGCCGGGCCTGGCCCGAGCACGCGGAGGACATGCGCTTCTACGCGCTCCTGCTCGCGCTCCGCTTCGGCGTGCCTCCGTACCGGGTCGCGACGCTGTACCTCGACTCGGGGGAGTGGGTGGCCGAGGACGTCGACGCCCGGGTCCTCGACCGGGCAGCCGACCGCGTGATCGACGCTGTCCGCGCAGTCGCCGCCGCCTCGGCGGGTCGGGCGCCTGTGCTCCGTCCCGGTCCCTACTGCACCTGGTGCCCGCGCGCGGCGACGTGCCCATCCAGCGCCGCCCGCATCGCCTGATCGCCCACCACGCATCCGCCCGCATTTGTCGGCCCCCCGGGCCTCGCCTATCGTGCCGTTCGTCCGTCCGTGGCCTTCGAATGGGGTGAAAGCATGGGCAAGGACCTGTACGAGATCGGCGAGATCCCGCCCGTCGGCGAGGTGCCGAAGCGGATGCACGCGCAGCTCGTCCGTCCCGACCGGTACGGCGAGCCGAAAGACGCGATCCGGGACGAGGTGATCGACGTTCCCGAGATCGGGCCGCACGAGGCGCTCGTGATGGTCATGGCCGCAGGCGTGAACTTCAACAACGTGTGGGCCGCGCGCGGCGTGCCGGTCGACGTGACGAAGACGCAGGCCCGCTGGGGCGAGCCCACGGACTTCCACATCGTCGGCTCCGACGCCTCCGGGATCGTGTACGCGGTCGGCTCGGAGGTCACGAGCGTGAAGGTCGGCGACCGCGTGGTCGTGCACGCCGGGCAGTGGGATCTGGACGACCCGTGGGTGACGGGCGGCGGCGATCCCGGCCTCGCGGCGACCTTCCGCGTGTGGGGCTACGACTCGTGCTGGGGCTCGTTCGGCCAGTTCTGCAAGGTCCAGGCCCACCAGTGCCTGCCGAAGGCCGAGCACCTCACGTGGGAGGAAGCCGCCGCCCCCACGCTCACCGGAGCCACCGCGTACCGGATGCTCCACGGCTGGCCGCCGAACACCGTCAAGGAGGGGGACGTCGTCCTGGTGTGGGGGGCGTCCGGCGGCCTTGGCTCGCTGGCGGTCCAGCTCGTCACGCTGGCGGGGGCGAAGGCGGTCGGCGTGGTCTCGAGCACGGAAAAGGGCGAGTTCGCGACGTCCCTCGGGGCGGTGGGCTACATCAACAGGAAGGACTTCGACCACTGGGGCGTTCCGCCGACGTGGGACTCGCCCGAGTGGAAGCAGTGGTTCGACGGCGCGAAAGCCTTCGGCAAGGCCATCTGGGACGTGCTCGGCGAGCGGCGAAGCCCGAACATCGTGTTCGATCATCCCGGGCAGGACACGATCCCTACCTCGATCTTCGTGTGCGAGCGGGGCGGCATGGTCGTGATCTGCGCGGGGACGTCCGGGTACGACACGATGGTGGACGTCCGGTACCTCTGGTACCTGCAGAAGCGCTACCAGGGTTCGCACCTGTTCAACGACGAGCAGGCGGCCGCGTTCAACGACCTCGTGCGCGAGGGGAAGGTACAGCCCACGCTCGGCCACACCTACCGCTATGGCGAGAGCGGGGAGGTCCACCAGCTCATGGGCGGAGGCCGTCTCCCAGAGGGCAACGTCGCCGTCCTGATCAACGCGCCGGGGCCGGGCCTGAAGGACCTGCCCTAGCCGGCGGACGCCTCGTCCACCTCGAAGAGGAACGCCCGCGCGCCGCAATCGACGAGGATCTCGCGGGCGCGTTCGAAGACGGGGGAGGGGTCCTCGCCCGTACGGGACATCGCACGGCCGAGATCGACCATCGCCCGCGCGGCATCGATCCGTAGTCCGAGTTCTTCGAGGGCCGTGGCGCCGTCGGCGAGCAGCCTTCGCGCCTCGACAGGATCGTCGGCGAGGAGCCCCTCCATCAGGAGCGCGTTGGCACGCGCGGCCGGCGAGCGGCCGTGCTCGGACAGATCATGGTACGCCTCCGCCTCGTTTCGCCGTCCGGCGCGGATGAACGACCGAGCGAGGTCCGTGAACGCCTCCGGGATGTAGTCGACGTTGAAACCTCGCACGTCCGCGACGAACCCCACGAAGCACGCGGCCGCCTCGTCGTTCGCGCCCCGCACGAGCGCGAGGAGGCCCTTAACGAGAGGGATCAACACGTCACTCTGCGGCTCGGGGTTCGCGTGGAGGAACGGGAGCGATCCGAGATGCGCGGCCTCCGCCTCGTCGAGGTGCCCCGCGAACAGCAGCGCCATGGCGAGTCCCGTCAGGCGCATCCCGCGGAGCGGCTCGTCACCGACCTGAACGGCGAGGTCGATCGCCTCGCGCTGGAGGGCTTCCGCTTCGGCGACCCGACCGAGCCGGAGCACGACGTCGCCGAGGCTCCCGACGAGCCATCCGACGTGCCCGAGGGCGCCCGCGCGTCTGGCGACCTCGAGTCCCTCGCGGAGCACCTCCTCGGCCCGCCGACCGTCCGACGCGAAGTCGGCGAGGACCGACGCAAGGTTGTTGTAGCAGCGCATCAGGTTCGAGAACTCCCCGACCTCCTTGGCCAGGCGGTACGCCTCCTCGAGCGTCTCGACGGCCTCTGCCGAGCGGCCCGTCTGCGAGATACACACGCCGAGCGTCTGCGTCGCTTCCGCGTGGACGAGCGGAGCGTCGACGCGCCGAGCCATCTCGACGGCGCGGCGCAGCAACGGCTCCGCCTCATCGGTCCGGCCCCGACGCCACAGGAACCACCCGAGGCGGTGGAGCGCGTCGGCGAGCTCGACCCGCTCCCCGAGTGGCTCGAGCGTCGCAACGGCGCCCCGTCCCGCGTCCTCGGCTTCCTCGTGCCGCGCGAGCGTCAGCAGCGGCAGCACGGCCTGTGCGCGCGCCCAGCCGATCCCCACCGGATCGCCGATCTCCTCATACGCGGCCAGGGCTTGCCCGAGGACCCGGACGCCCTCCTCGATCGGGTCGGTGCCCCACGAGGCGTCCGCGTGCGCTCGGGCGAGCTCGGCCCGGTCTCGGGCGGGGAGGCCGAGCGCGTCGGCCAGGTGCTCCGCCTCTCGGAACCATCTGGTCGCTTCTGCCCGCTGCCAGAGCGCCGCGGTCCGTTCCCCCGCCGCCTTCGTCCATCGGAAGGCGAGCCGTCGCAGCTCGGTCCGTCGCCCGCCGGTCTCGCCGAGCTCGTCGAGGTACCGGAGCGCCTCGAGCAGGTGGCTCGCGATGAGCTCGGCGATCTCCTCGGCGCGGTCGCCCGCGCGCCGCTCGGCCCACCGGGCTACGCCCGCGTGCTTCTCGGCGCGGAGCGCCTTCGGCAGCGAGTCGTACGAGCCGTCGCGGATCAGGTTGTGGCGGAACGAGAACTCGTGCTCATCGGAGAACGACGAGGGCTCGTGCGGTACCACGAGCTCCTTCACGCGCAACCGTCCGAGCGCGTCCCGCACCTGACCCATCTCCCGGCCCGTGAGCTCGCCGACGGCGCCGACCCAGAAGACCCTGCCGACGACGGCCGCGTCCTGCAGGATGGTCTTCTCGTCGTCGGGGAGTCCGTCCAGCCGCGCGGCGATGAGCCCTTGGACCGAGCGAGGGAGCTCGACGTCCTCGACCGGACGCGCGACCTCCCACCGGGAGGCCTCGGTCGCGCGGAGCACGCCGTCGTCGATCAGCTTGCGGACGATCTCCTCCACGTAGAGCGGGTTGCCCTCGCTCCGCTCGACGATCGTTCGCTTCAGGTCGGGCGCGATCTGCCCCGGGAGCAGGTCGTCCAGCATCGCCTCGCCCTCGGCCTCCGAGAGCGGATCCAGGTAGATCGAGGCCGCGTTCCGCTTCCCGCCACCCCACGTCGGCCGCGTCTCGAACAGCTCGGCGCGCGCGGTGGCGACCATCATGATCGGTCCCTGCGCCCAATCGGCGACGTGATCGACGAAGTCCAGGAGCCCCTCGTCGGCCCAGTGGAGGTCGTCGAGGACCACCACGAGCGGGTAACGAGCGGCCAACCGCTCGAGGAACCGGCGCCAGGTCTCGAACAGCTCCTCGCGGCTCATCGAGCGCGGCTCCCCGGCGCCCACGAGCACGCGGATCTGTGGCGCGACGCTTTCGTCGCCGAACAGCTCGCGGACCGCGGCGTCCGCCTTCTTCCCGGCGACCTCCGCGAGGTCGTCGTCGAAGATCTCGCATTGCGCCTTGATCGCGTCGGCGAAGGCCGAGTACGACGTGTTGCCGTACGCGAGGCATCGACCGCGGCGCCAGTACATCGTCTGCGGCAGTCCCTCCACGTAGCGCTCGAGCTCGGCGACCAGGCGCGACTTCCCGACGCCCGCCGGCCCCACGATCGTGACGAGCGCGGGTCGCCCCTCGGCCTCCACCCGCCGGAGCGTCTGCTTGAGGACGGCGAGCTCCTCGTCCCGCCCCACCAGCCGGGCCTCCAGACCCAGACGCGGTCGCTCGCCTCGAACGCGCGCCTTGATGCGGAGGGCCCGCCACGCCGGCACGGGCTCGGCCTTGCCCTTCAGCGTCAGCGGCTCGAGCTCCCGGTACTCGATCACGTCCTTGGTGCTCGCGTAGACGCCCGGTCCGACGACGATGTGGCCCGGCTCCGCCGCGGTCTGCAACCGCGCCGCCGTGTTGACCGCGTCGCCGGTGAGCATCCGGTCTCGAGGGCCCGCCGCCCGCTCGAGGTCCACGAGCACCTCGCCGGCTTCGATGCCGATCCGCATCGCGAGCGCCGGCTTCCCCTCCGCCTCGAACCCCCGGTTCAGCTCGGAGAGCACCGCCAGCATCTCGATGGCTGCCCGGACGGCGTGCTCGGCGTCGTCCTCGTGCGCCCGAGGGACGCCGAAGATCGCCAGGACGGCGTCGCCCATGAACTTCTCGAGCAGGCCCTCGTACCGCTCGATCTCCTGGGACAGACGATCGAAGGCCCGTCCCACCACCGATTGCACAACCTCGGGGTCCTCCTGCTCGGCCAGGGAGGTGGACCCGACGAGGTCCGCGAACAGCGCCGTGGCGAACTTGCGCTCCTTGCGTCTCGGCTCCGGCTGCACGAGCGCCGTTGCGCACTCGTTGCAGAACTTCGCCCCATCGGGGTTGTGCGCTCCGCACACGGGGCAGGTCAGCATGGCACGAAGACTACGCCGCGGTCGGTTCCCGGGGAACGGTCGCCCGGGTTGCCGAGCGGTTCCGGCCTACGGGCTTGGGGAGGCCGAGGGCTCCTGGACGAGCTCCACCAGGACCCCGCCCATCCCTTTCGGGTGGACGAAGGCGATCGTCGTCCCGCGCGAGCCGGGACGAGGCGTCTCGTCGATCAGCGGGACGCCCTCGGCCCGGAGCCGCTCGAGCGCCGCCGCGACGTCGTCAACCCGGTATCCGATGTGGTGCACGCCCGGGCCGCGGCTGGCGAGGAACCGTCCCACCGGCGTGTCCGGCTCGAGCGCGCCGAGTAGCTGGATGTACGAGGCCCCCACGCGGAACACCACCTCCTCGACGCCCTGGGACTCCACCCGCTCGCGGTGCGCGGGTTCGAGCCCGAACGCCCGCACGTAGTGCAGAACGGCCGCGTCGAGGTCCACCACCGCGATCCCGACGTGGTCGATCTCGGTGAGCACGGCTACCGCTTGGTCCGGAGCGGGGGCTGCAGCCGCTCGATCAGGTCCATCGCGGTGACGACGTGGTAGGCGGGCAGTTGCAGGGCCCGATGCACCGCCGCCACCGCCTGGGTCCGTAGGTCGTCGGGTGCCTTGGCCGGACGGCCGGAATGGCCCTTCAAGGCGTAGAACTCCACCAGCTCCAGGAACTGCTTCAAGGAAGGCGTGAGGGCTCCACGCTCGTAGGCATAGATGGTCTGACGGGCGGCCGGGCACCCGGGCGCCTCGGCGGCGTCCTGGACGGCCCGGAACCCGGCGCTGCGCCGCAGCCCTCGCAACAAGGCTCCGACGGTGCGCGCGTCCTCCTCGGCGACCGGCGTCTGTTTCTTCCTGGCCATGGGCATGTCCTCCCGGCCGTTGCACGATAGCGGCTCGACGCCGCCACGTGCGAGCCGGGCCCGGTGCTCGGGAGGCGTGGGAGACGCTCTACGCCAAAGGTCGGATGCGCGGAAGGGAAGGCTTCCCTACGATGAAAGGCGGAGGCACGCGCGAAGGGGAGTACGTGAGGAAGACGGAGCGGTCCACAGCAGCCACGCTGCAGGGTTCCGAGATCCTCCGGGCCGGGAAGGCCGACGTGTTCCGGGTGCGCGAGCGGACCCGGCGGCGCCGGGTCTGGCGGCTGTTCTTCCTCCTCGGCGCGATCGACCTGTTCCTGTGGTACCGCTACGTCACGCACAACCCGCTCCGTCCGCCGGCCTTCGGCCCGCAGTGGGTCATCTGGCTGCCGATCCTGTTCCTGTTCTTCGCCATCGCGCTCATGATGGCGATGCCGCTGTTCAGCGGCCGGTCGCCGCACCTACTGGTCCGGCCTGAGGACATCGAGGTCGGGCTCACCGAGGTCCGCGGCCTGGACACCCAGGTCGACGAGGTCGTCCGCACGCTCGACGTGTTCCTGGGTTATGCGACCTTCCGCGACGAGCTGGGGGGGAACCCCCGGCGAGGGATCCTGTTCGAGGGCCCTCCGGGAACGGGCAAGACGTACCTGGCGAAGGCCATGGCGAAGCAGGCGGGGGTCCCGTTCCTGTTCATCTCGGCCCCGGCGTTCCAGTCGATGTGGTTCGGGATGACCGGGGCCCGCATCCGGTCGTTCTTCAAGCGGCTGCGGAAGCTCGCCCGGAAGGAGGGCGGTGCGATCGGGTTCATCGAGGAGATCGACGCCATCGGGACGGACCGGGGCGCCGGGCTCACCGGTGCCTCGCCCGACGGCACCGGCCTGGGGCGCACGATCTCGTCGATGTTCGGCCCCGGCGGCTCGGGCATGGTGAACGAGCTGCTGATCCAGATGCAGTCCTTCGACCAGCCAACGTTCCGACAGCGGTTCTCCTCGCGCTTCGTGGAGTGGGTGAACGGGTACCTGCCGCCCGAGAAACGCTGGCGCGTGGGCAAGCCCGCGTACAACAACATCCTGCTCATCGCGGCCACGAACCGGGCCGAGCAGCTCGACCAGGCGCTGATGCGCCCCGGCCGGTTCGACCGGCGCCTGTACTTCGACCTGCCGACGAAGCAGGGGCGGCGGGAGCTGATCGACTTCTTCATGGCGCGCAAGGCCCATCACGAGCAGCTGGACGCCGAGGGCGTCCGCGAGCGGCTGGCGCACGACACCTTCGGCTACACGCCGGTCATGATCGAGCACCTGTTCGACGAGGCGCTCCTGGTGGCGCTGCGGGGCGGCCGACGGGCGATGAACCTCGACGACATCTACGAGGCCAAGCTGACCGAGGAGATCGGGATCAAGCAGCCCGTCGTGTACACCGACGCGGAACGCGCGGCGGTGGCCACGCACGAGGCCGGCCATGCGGCCACGGCGTACTTCTTCGGGAAGGGCCGCCGGCTCGAGGTCCTGTCGATCATCAAGCGTCGTCAGGCCCTCGGCCTGCTGGCGCACGGCGATCTGGAGGAGCGGTTCACACGGTCGCGGTCCGACATCGAGGCGCACATCGCGATCGCCCTCGGAGGGCTGGTGGCCGAGGAGCTGTTCGTCGGGGAATCGGGCACGGGGCCGGCGTCGGACCTGGCGGGCGCCACGCAGCTCGCGGCGCAGATGGTGGGATCGCTCGGGATGGCGGGTTCGCTGATCTCGTACGAGGCGGTCGCCGAGGGGCCGCTGTCGAAGAACCTCGTGGGCAAGGTTCTCGCGGACAAGGACGCGAAGCAGCGGGTCGAGGACATCCTTGCCGCCCAGAAGGAGCGGGTCGGGGCGCTCCTGGACGAGCACCGCAACGTGGTCATGGCCCTTCGCGACGCGCTCATCGAGCGGGACGAGCTGGTGGGCGACGAGATCTTGACCGTGATCGAGGAGGCGCTCGCCGACCGATAGCGGGCCGGGCTCCATCGTTCGCCGCGGCGACGCCTACCCTTGTCGTTGTGCAGCCGCGCCGTGTCCTGGAGGAGGGGTCCGAGCTCGAGGGTCTCGCTTCGGAGGAGGCGGCCGCCAGGCTTGCCCGGTACGGACCCAACGCCATCCCGGAGGGGCGCCCACGGCTGATCCGCGCGTTCCTGTCCAAGCTCTGGGCGCCGGTCCCCTGGATGCTCGAGGCCGCCATCGTGCTGGAGGTCTTCCTCCACGAGGCGATGGAGGCCATCGTCTTCGGGGCACTCCTCGTGTTCAACGCGATCCTCGGCTTCGCCCAAGAGCGTCGCGCGCAGCAGGCCCTCCAGCTGCTGCGTCACCGGCTGGAGATCCGGGCCCGGGTCCTCCGGGACGGCCGGTGGAGCCTGGCGCCGGCCGAGGAGCTGGTCCCCGGCGACGTCGTGCACCTGCGGATGGGAGACGTCGTGCCCGCCGACATGCGGCTCTCCTCCGGAGACCTGCAGGTGGACCAGTCCTCCCTCACGGGCGAATCGCTCCCCGTCGGCGCTGGTCCGGACTCGACGGTCTACAGCGGCTCGGTGGTGAGCCGAGGCGAAGCCACGGGGCTCGTCGTGGCCACTGGCACGTCCACGTTCTTCGGACGAACGGCGGAGCTGGTACGCACCGCCGAGCCCCCCAGCCAGCTCGCCCAGATCATCTACGGGATCGTCCGCTACCTCGTGGCGATCGACATCGTCCTCGTGGTGGCGCTCCTCGGGTACTCGCTGTTCCGAGGCGTCGATCCGGTCCGGATCACGTCCTTCGCCCTGATCCTGCTGATCGCCTCGGTGCCGGTGGCGCTGCCGGCCACGTTCACCCTGGCCACCGCTCTCGGGGCGCAGGAGCTGGCCGGGCGCGGCGTCCTGGTGACCCGGCTGGCGGCCATCGAGGAGGCCGCCGCGATGGACGTGCTCTGCTCGGACAAGACCGGGACGATCACCGAGAACCGACTGGCGGTGGCGGACGTCCGCCCCGTCGCTCCCCACTCGGGGGGCGAGCTGCTGCGGATGGCGACGCTGGCCAGCGACGAGGCCACCCAAGATCCCATCGACCTGGCGATCCTGGCCGCGGCCGGCGGGGACCGCGAGGCCGGCGGGGACGGCACCGCCGATGGCGAGGTCCCGGTCCGGTCCCGGTTCGTGCCCTTCGACCCCGCGACGAAGCGCTCCGAGGCCCTCGTCAGGATCGGCGGCCACGAGGTTCGCGTGGCCAAAGGCGCGCCCCAGGTGATCGAGGGGCTGGTGGGTCAAGACGGGGACGCCTTTGCACGCGAGGTCGAGGAACTGTCCGGCCGGGGCGACCGGGTGATCGCCGTGGCGGCCGGTGCGGATGGGGGGATGGAGCTGATCGGCCTCATCGGCCTGCACGATCCGGTCCGATCCGATTCGAAGGACCTGGTGGGGCGGCTGAAGAGCCTGGGCGTGCGGGTGATCATGGTCACGGGAGACGGCCTGGCGACGGCCCAGGCTGTGGCGACGGAGGTGGGGCTGGAGGCGCGGGCCAGGACCGCCGAGTGGCTGCGTGGGGGCCGAGCAGGTCGTGCGCTCGACTTCGACGTGGTCGCCGAGGTCCTTCCCGAGGACAAGCTGAACCTGGTCCGGGAGCTCCAGCAGGACGGGCACGTCGTGGGCATGACCGGCGACGGCGTGAACGACGCGCCGGCCCTCAAGCAGGCCCAGGTGGGCACCGCCGTCTCGAACGCCACCGATGTGGCGAAGGCGTCGGCGAGCCTGGTGCTGACCGACCCGGGCCTCACCAACATCGTCGATGGGGTGCAGACGAGCCGCCAGATCTACCAGCGGATGCTCACCTACACGCTGAACAAGATCATCAAGACGTTCCAGATCGCGATGTTCCTCAGCGTCGGCTTCCTGCTCACGGGGACGTTCGTGACCACGCCCCGGCTTGTGGTCCTCCTCCTGTTCACGAACGACTTCGTGACGATGTCGATCGCCGCCGACCGGGTCTCGTTCTCACGCGCGCCGGATCGGTGGCCTGTGCGAGCCATGGTGACGAGCGCCCTCGGCCTCGCCGTGCCGCTGCTCCTGCTCTCGTTCGGGGTGTGGTGGGCGGCGCGGGACGTGTTCCACCTGGACCCGCGGCAGATCCAGACGGTGGTGTTCCTGTGGCTGGTCCTGAGCGGCCAGGCCACCGTGTACCTGGTCCGGGAGCGCGGCCGCTTCTGGTCGTCGGTGCCGGGCCGGTGGATCCTGGTCAGCTCGGCGGCCGATCTGGTGGTGGTCACGCTGCTGGCCACGCGGGGCTGGCTGATGGCGGCCGTTCCGGTGGGCGTGGCGGCCTGGCTCCTGCTCCCGGTCGCCGTCTATCTGCTCGGGAGCGAGGCCATCAAGGGCACGGTGCTCCGCCGGAGCGGTCTGGTCTCATCCGCTCGAGCGCCGACGTAGACTCGGGCGGCGGGAGATGCGGGCCCGCAACCTGCTGCACCGCTGCACCTACGTCCTCGTCCTCGACCCGCGGGGACAGATCTACGTGCACCGGCGGACCGACACCAAGGACATCTATCCCGGCATGTACGACATGACCGCGGGAGGCGTCTGCGCGAGCGGCGAATCCTACGACGACGGGGCGGCCCGCGAGCTGGAGGAAGAGCTCGGCATCGGCGGGGTCGCGCGACGCTTCCGCTTCATGCACCGCTACGAAGCTGCTGCGGATGATCGAGCCCGAGCGGTTCTGTCCCGATGGGCTCGAGATATTCGACCGGTGGCGCCGGGAGGTCGGTTCGCTCACGCCGTGAGCTCGCGCACCGCCGGGAGGACCTCGCGCGCGAGCAGCTCGCGCTGTGCGGCGCGGTCGCCCGACAGCATGAGGTTCAGGCAGGTGAACCCCATCCGCACGAGCTCGGCGAGCCGTTCGGCGACCGCCGCGGCCTCGCCGGCGACCTGCCGGTCGGGGTCCTCGGGGGGCGGACCGCCCACGCGCACGGGCACGTTGTACGCGAACGTGAGCGCGTCGGGATCGCGCCCGGCGCGTTCGGCGATCCCCCGGATCCTCCCGAGCCGCCGTGCGGCTTCCGCCGGCGACAGGTACGGCATCGACGGGAGCCAGCCGTCGGCCATCCTGCCGACCAGCTCGAGCCCGCGGGGCCCGTAGGTCCCGAGCCAGACCGGGATAGCGCGCTCCGGTTTCGGTTCCACCGCGGCCTCGCGCACGGCGTAGAACCTCCCCTGGAACGTGAACGAACCCTCGGACCATATGCCCTGGATCACCGAGAGCGCCTCCGCGAGCGCGTCGATCTTCTCCTTCGGCGTGCGCACCGGCACGCCGAAGCCCTCGAACTCACGGTCGTTCCCGCCGGCGCCGAGACCGAGCACGAACCTCCCACCGGACAGCCGGTCCAGGCTCTCGGCCATCTTCGCGACGACGGCGGGCGCTCGGTAGGGAAGGCCCAGGACGTTCGTCCCCAGCCCGATCCGCGACGTCGAGGCGGCCATCCACGTGAGGAGCGTCCACGTCTCGTAGGAGGGGTGCTCGCCGTGGAGGTGATCCCACACGGTCACGAGGTCGAACCCGGCCTCCTCCGCGTGCACGGCCTCGCCGACGGGATCCGATCGCGGAGAGGCCGAAGGGATCACCGTGACACCGAATCGCGGTTGCATGGCTCGAGGTCCGTTCCCTCCCCGCGTTCGTTCCGCTTGCGGTGAGCGTCCCCGTGCCGACGGACATTCCGAGCGGCGTAGACTGGATGCTCCCACGATCAGGAGCGTTCCATGACCGCACCCGTCATCGTCGCCGGAGCCCGGACCCCCATCGGCAAGCTGGGCCAGTCGCTGGCGGGGCTCTCGGCCGTGGATCTCGGGACCGTGGCCATCCGTGAGGCGCTCGCCCGAGCGGGCGTCGCGCCCGAGCGCGTGGACTACGTGATCATGGGCCACGTGCTCCGCGCGGGAACCGGGCAGATCACCGCGCGTCAGGCAGCCGTGGCCGCGGGGATCCCGAAGGAGGTTCCGGCGATCTCCATCGACAAGGTCTGCCTGTCCGGCATCAACGCCATCGCGCTCGCCGATGCGCTGATCCGCGCCGGCGAGGTCGAGGTGGTCGTGGCCGGCGGCATGGAGTCGATGACCCAGGCTCCGTACCTCGTGCCGGCCGCCCGCGGCGGCGCGCGCCTCGGCCACACCGGGTTCGTGGACTCGATGGTCCGCGACGGTCTGTGGTCGACCTTCACGAAGCAGGTCATGGGCGAGTCGTCGGACGAGGTGAACGACGAGCTCGGCATCACCCGAGAGGAGCAGGACGCCTGGGCGCTCCGGAGCCACCGGCGCGCGGATGCCGCCTGGGTGTCGGGGGCGCTGGCGGAGGAGGTCGTCCCGGTCGAGGTTCCTCAGAGGAAGGGCGAGCCGGTCGTCGTCGCTCGCGACGAGGGCATCCGGCCCGACACCACGCTCGAGACCCTCGCCGGCCTCCCCCCGGCTTTCCGCGAGGGCGGCACCATCACGGCCGGCAACGCGGCGCAGATCTCCGACGGCGCCGCCGCCGTCGTGGTGACGAGCCGTGAGAGGGCGGACGAGCTCGGTCTGGCGCCGATGGCGGAGATCGTGGCCCACGGGATGGCTGCCGTGAACTACGCGTACCTGCACACGGTGCCGGCGCTCGCGCTGCAAGAGGCCCTGAAGCGCACAGGGCTCGACGTGCACGATCTCGATCTCCTCGAGGTGAACGAGGCCTTCGCCGCCGTGTCCCTGAACGTGACGAAGCTCCTGGGCGTCTCCGAAGACCTCGTGAACGTGAACGGGGGCGCGGTCGCGCTGGGCCACCCCATCGGGATGAGCGGCGCCCGCATCGTGCTCACGCTCGCGCTCGAGATGCGGCGCCGTGGCGTGGACCTGGGCGGCGCGACGATCTGCGGGGGCGGGGGACAGGGCGACGCGCTCGTGCTCCGGAGGATCGCCCACTAGTCTGGGCCAGACTAGATGACCGACCTCGATCGCTACGAGCTGCCCGAGGAGCTGGAGGAGTTCCGCTCGCTGGTCCGGCGGATCGCCGAGGACAAGATCGCCCCTCGGGCGGCCGAGATCGACGAGTCCGACGAGTGGTCCGAGGACGTCTATCGCGTCCTGGTCGACAACGAGCTGATGGGGGTCGGCTATCCCGAGGAGCACGGCGGCTCGGGCGGCGGCTCCCTCGCGTTCGGGGTGTTCGTCGAGGAGCTCTCCCGGGTGTCCGCAGGTGTCTCGCTCGCGCCGCTCGTGGCCAAGCTC
>DASWAT010000084.1:0-4318 GCA_036390995.1 Actinomycetota bacterium
CCTTGTTCGTCAGCCCCGCCAGGCTTTCCAGCTCCATGTGGTCGATCGTGAACTGGCCCCGGAGGTGCGCGGCCGAGTTGTAGGAGACCGTGATCGCGTACGGGTTGTACGCGCCGGCGTCCACCAGGAACCGGTCCCGGATCGCCACGATCCTGCCGTCGTCCCGGTAGGCCACCTCGATGTCGTGGAGCTGGTCGCGGCCGTGGCGCGTGTTCGCCAGCGACTCCCGGCGGTCCTCCAACCAGCGGACCGGGCGTTGCAGCTCGCGGGCGAGGAACGGGATCAGCACGTCTTCTGGGAACATGCCGGTGCCGAAGCTGCCGCCCATGTCCGGCCCGATCACCCGCACGCTCTCCGTGGGCATGTCGAGCATCGTGCTGATGAACGTGCGGACCAGGTGCGGCCGGGCGTTCGCGTCCCACACCGTGAGCTCGTCCCGCCCGGGGTCGGGCACGGCCAGGATCCCGCGGGTCTCCATCGGGTTGCCGACCTGGCGTCCCATCACCAACCGGGCCTCGAGCCGGTGATCGGCCCCGGCGAACGCCTTCTCGACATCGCCGACGGACACGCGGAACGTCGTCTGGACGTTGTCGCCGAGCTCGAGGTGCAGGACCGGCGCACCGGGCTCGAGGGCCCGCTCGGCGTCGCTCACCACCGGGAGGGGCTCGTAGTCGACCTCGACGACTTCGAGGGCGTCCTCCGCCAGGGCGCGGTCCGTGGCCACGATCGCGACGATCGGCTGGCCCACCCAGAACACCCTGCCCTCGGCCAGGACCGGCATCGGGCACGACTTCAGCTCGGGCTCGACCTTCTCGATCAGCAGCGGCGAGACCTCCGTGCGGGCGGCCTCGACGAACGGGCCCATCTTCCCCTCCAGGTCCTTCCACGTGTACACGCCCACGACGCCCTCCGCGGCTCGGGCGGCCGACGTGTCGATCCCCGTGATGTCCGCGTGGGGCAGGGTGCTCCGGAGCACCGCGACGTGGAGCATCCCCGGCACCTTCATATCGCCGACGTGCTGGGCCCGCCCGGTGATGAGCCGCAGGTCCTCCTTGCGGCGCAGCCGTTGCCCGACGTACTTCGGCGGGTTGACCTCGGGGTCGCCCTCGGCGCGCTGCTGCGCGTACGGGTGTGTCGGCGCGCTCACCTCACGAACCCCCGGCGGCCCGCCCGGCCGCGGCCCGGACCGCGGTCACGATGTTCTGGTAGCCCGTGCAGCGGCAGAGGTTGCCCGACAGGCGGGCCCGAAGGGCCTCCTCGTCGTCGACGTCTGGCGCGCCCTCGGCCAGGTATTCGGTCACCGCCATGAGGAACCCCGGTGTGCAGAACCCACACTGCAGGGCGTGGTGCTCGCTGAAGGCCTCCTGCACAGCGCTGAGGGTCCCGTCGGGCGCGGCCAGACCCTCCACCGTGGTGAGCTCGTGTCCCTCGGCCTGGACCGCGAACAGGAGACAGGACCGCACGGACCGCCCGTCCATCAGGATCGTGCACGCACCGCACACACCGTGCTCGCACCCCAGGTGCGTGCCGGTCAGCCCGAGCTCGTCCCGGAGGAAGTCCGCGAGCGTCATCCGCGGCTCCGCGGCGCCCGACTGGGTCTGCCCGTTCACGCTCAGGGTGATCCGTCGCTTCTCGGTCACGCTCAGGCTCCTTGCTCCGCCCGGTCCCGAGCTCGCCCCAGGGCCCGTCGGACCAGCACCTTCGCCAGGTGTCGCCGGTAGTCGGACGAGCCGTGGATGTCCGATACCGGGTCGATCTCGCTCCCCGCCGCCTCCGCGGCCTCGGCGAACAGCCGGTCGCCGGGAGGACTGCCTCGCAGGACGTCCTCGGCGGCGCGCGAGCGCACGGCGGTGTCCCGGACGCCGATCAGGGCAACCCGAGCGTCGGCGATCGCGCCATCGCCGCCGAGCGAGAGCAGCGCCCCCACACCGGCCAGCGCGAAGTCGCCGTGGCGCCTGGCCAGCTCGAGGTACGTCGAACCGGTCCGATCCCCGTTCGGCAGACGGAGCCGGATCTCCCGCACGATCTCGTCCGGCGCCAGCGAGGTCGTGAAGTACGTCTCGAAGAACTCCGCAGCGGGGATCGTGCGGGTCCCGTTCGGACCGACGGCGTCGATCTCGCCGTCAAGGGCAAGCGCCAGCGACGGCCACTCGGCGGCCGGATCGGCGTGCGCGAGACTGCCGCCGACGGTGCCCCGGTTCCGGATGGCCACGTGACCGATGACCGAGACGCCCTCGGCCACCATGGCGCACCGCGCGCGCAGCTCGGGCATCTCCTCCACCGTGCGGTGACGGGCCAGCGCACCGAGCACCAGCGTGTCCCCGTCGAGCCGCGCGTGCTCGAGCTCGCGGACCCCGTTCAGGTCCACCAGGACGGTCGGCGCCGCCAGGCGGAACGCGAGCAGCGGGACGAGGCTCTGACCGCCGGCGAGCACCTTCGCCTCGTCGCCGTGCTGCGCGAGCAACCCGACGGCCTCCTCCACGCTCTGGGGCGCCGCGTATCCGAAGGGTGCGGGTTTCACCGGCGTACCTTCCTCGAACGGTCGTCGATCGGGGTTGGGTGGACGCGGGCGGAGCACAAGCTCCGCCCGCGTCGCACGCTATCAGTCCTGGCGAACCTGCTTCCAGGCATCGCCGAAGACCGCGTCCAGGTCCACGTCCTCGACCCCCGGCGTGGTGATCTCGAGCGGGAAATCGGCCTTCCGCGTGGCGTCGATGCCGACCTTCGTCACCAGGTGCGAACCCCCCGCCGGGTCGTACGAGGCCGGATCCAGGGGCGACCCACGGGCGTGGGTGACGACGAACGCGTCCTCGTGGAACCGGACCCGCTGGGCGATGGCGTGCCACACCTGCGAGTCGTTCGTGATGTCCACGTCCTCGTCGACGACGATCACGTACTTCAGGAACGGGTCGGCGGCGAAGGCCGCCATCGCCGCGTTCTTCGGATCGCCCTCGATGAGCTTCTCCATCTGCACGTAACAGATGTATCGGCACCGGCCCGACGGCGGCACGTAGACGGCCCGCACGCCGCCCGAGGCCAGGCGACACGACTTGTAGATCATGCTGTTCCGCGTCACGCCCGACAGCAGCAGGTTGTCCCAGTGCCCCACGAAGGAGCTCTGGTAGTGGGCGTTCCTCCGCATCGTGATGGCCTTCACGTAGACCACCGGGTTGTTGCGCTCGGGGCCGTACGTGCCCGGGTACTCGCCGAACGGGGCCTCGGGCTCGCGCTCGGTGGGATGGATCTCGCACTCGAGGACGATCTCGGCCCAGGCAGGGACCTCGACGTCGATCGTCTCGCACTTCACCATCTCGAGCGGCTCACCCAGCATCGCGCCCGCCATCGCGAACTCGTCCACGTCGATGCTGGTGAACGAGAGGAACCCCAGCCCGACCGCGGGGTGCAAGCCGATCGCGACCGCCATCTCGGTCGGGCGACCGTGCTTCAAGTTCTTCTGCATGATGTAGTGCCCGTGCGCGGTTTCGGAGATCTGGATCCCGAACTTGTTCTTGCTCTTGGCCTGGAGCCGGTAGATGCCGGCGTTGCGGATGCCGGTTTCGGGGTCCTTCATGATCTCGTAGCCGAGCGTGATGTACCGGCCCTCCTGATCCTCGAAGCCGGGGTCCATGTGGCCGCCGTCGAGGGCGTGGTACTTCAGCATCGGCAGCTTCCAGATGTCGACCTCGTCGCCCGCGAGGATGACCTCCTTGCACGGGGCCTGGTCCCTCTCGACCATCACGGGCTCGATCGGGTTGTCCTCGCGCTGCATGTACTCGAGGATGAAGTCTCGCGGTGTGGCGTCGATCGACAGCCCGATGGCCATGGCCAGACGCGGGAAGCTGGCGTGCACGTTCGTGACCGCCGGGAGCTCGGAGCCCCGGATGTTGTCGAAGATCACCAGCGGGTACCGTCGCTCGTTCTCGAGACGCCACAGGGTGGCGGTGGCCTCGAAGATCGGATCGACCTCCTTCTTCACCCGAAGGATCTCGTTCGGGTAGTACTTCTCGAGGAAGCGGATGTAGGACTGGAGGTCCTTGCCCAGCTCCGCCTTCTGCTCAGGTGGCAAACTCGCCATCGCACCCCCCAACTCCGCGGTGGAACCCCGGCGGGATCCCTGCCTCGATATCTTAACGTCGTAGTATTCTGCCGTACGGAGCGCGCGGGACGCAAGTCGAGCGCCTCCGATCCCTGGCCTGGCGGTGCGACGTCAGTCCAGCACCTCCAGCAGCACGTCCTTCGGGCCGCCCCGGCTGATCTCCACGAGGTCCTGGGGACACGAGGACGCCACCACCGCCGCGTCCATCTCGACCCGGAACCG
>DASWAT010000085.1:0-5933 GCA_036390995.1 Actinomycetota bacterium
AGCGCGCCGTCGCCCACGGCGATCCCCGACGGGCCGGAGCCCACGCGGAGCGTCTGGCTCACCTCGTTGAGCTCCACGTTGATCCTGCTCAGGGTGCCGTCGGCCGCGTCGGTCACCCAGACGGACCCTTCGCCGACGGCGATGCCCGAGGGCGACGTGCCGGTCCTGATGGTGTCCGTGATCGATCCATCTTCCGGATCCAGGCGCGCGACGATCCCTCGGTCGGGCTGCGCCACCCACAGGCTCCCGAACCCGACCGCGCTCGCCCCCGGGCGATCCCTCAGCGGCGCGGCCAGCTCGACGACCCCATCGGCGTTCAAGCGCGCGACCGAGTTCGCCCCGACGTCCGTGGAGGTGTCCCCACCGGATCCGAGCAGCGGGATCCCGGCCGCGACCAACGCCAGGACGGCCGCCACGCCGATGACGACCGCCCATCGCCGTCGGCTCTCCGGAGGAGCAGGCGCCGGCGGTATGAACGGACGGAGCCGCTCGACGGGATCTTCCCCCTCCGGGACGACCCGGACGACGGCGACGGGATCCGAGATGCCCTTGAAGGTCAATGAGCCGTGGTCGTCGTAGCGGGCCCCGTCGACGCGACGAGCCAGGTGCGTGACCTCTCGGGACGCCAGGATCTCTCCGGCTCGCGACCGGCCGCACAACCGCGCTGCGAGGTTGAGCGCGCCGCCCCGGTATCCGCCCTGGACGGGGACGGCCTCACCGGCATCGAGCCCGATCCCCACGGTGAGGGGGAGCTCGGGGTCGTCCAGCGTCTCCTCGACGAACCGCTGCTGGAGCTCGACGGCCGTCCGGATGGCCTCCCGAGCGGAGGCGAACACGCACAGGGCCTCGTCCCCCCGGAGCTCGAGCAACGTCCCGCCGCGAGCCTCGACGCCTTCGCGAGCGATGTCGGCGAACTTCGCCGCGAGCTTGGCCGCGACCTCATCGCCGCGCTCCTGCGTGAAGAGCGTGTATCCGCGGATATCGGCGATGAGGAAGGTGCGGATCTCGGCGCTGCGTGCGCCGGGGTCGTCACCCTCCCTCGTGTCCGCCACCCGCCGGATTATGCGCCGGACCGGGCCGTCAGGCTATCCCGTTCCGGGTGCCACGATGAGGGTCTCGTCGTCGAACCACTCGGCGGTGCCGCCCTCCGCCACCACCGAGGCCTCCCCGGTCGAGACGTCGACCACGTAGATCGAGCCGCCGTCCTGATACGCGATCCTGCTCCCATCGGGCGACATCGTGGGCCACCAGATCGAGCCGTTCGCCTCCACCAGGGTCCGACGTGACCCGGTGGCGTCCGCGATCTGGATGCTCCGACCCGTGAGGTCGGGGTTCATCGGCGAGAGGAACGCGATCCGCTTCCCGTCCGGGAAGGGTATCGGGAACGCCGCGTTCCGCAGCACCATCGTGGGCTCGCCGCCGGTCGCGGGCACCGACCACACGTCGAACTTCGTGTTCTGGGACGAGTCCTGGGCTAGATGGAAGATCACGCTCCGGCCGTCGGGCGTGAAGCTCGCCGGGATGAACCACCACCCCGCGCGGGAGAGCGGGAGGTCGGTCAGCTGCGTCCGGTCGCCGCTGGAGAGGTCGTGGACGAACAAGCTCCCGACATCGTCAGGGGATGTGCCGTCCCGCTCTTGGTAGACGAGCTTGGTGCCATCGGGCGACCAACGGGCCGCGCAGATGGTGAGACCCTTCGGCGACTCGAGCGTGCGGGCGTCGGTTCCGTCGGTGTTCGCGACCGTCATGACGTCCGATCCGCTGCACCCGCCGCTGCGGTTCGATTCGTAGGCGAGCCTCGTGCCGTCGGGAGACGCTGCGTAGTTGAGGCCGCCGGCGAGGTTCCCGGCGAGCGGGATCTGTGCGCCCGACCGCAGATCGAGGAAGAAGGGGACGCTCTCGATCGGGGCCCCTCCGGTGGGCCCGGAGGGGATCGCCGGTCCGCGCCCGGCCGGGATCCGGGCGTGATGGAACGGCCCACCGTTCGTGAGGATCCAGACCACGACCACGAAGACCGCGATCCCCACCGCCGCCGCCGAGAGGCGTTGGTTCCGGCGCTTGCGGTCGCGCCGGCGAAGGAACCGCTCGAGCGAGGGCTCGGGCGGCTGGACCAGGGGCTCGAACCGCTCCAGCACGTCGAACCGGTCGGGACTCATGAGGGATCGGCCACCTCGTCCTTCATCCGGGCGCGGGCGCGCGTGGTGAGGGAGCGGACCGAGGAGGCACGCAGCCCGAGCATCCGGCCCGCGTCCTCGGCCGAGTAGTCCAGGATCGCGGTGAGCAGGACGGCGGCGCGCTGCTTGGGCTCCAGACCCTGGAGCAGGCGGACGACCGCGTCACGGCTCTCCACGGCGGCCAGGTCGTCGCTCTCGGGCGGCGCCACGAAGAGCGCGCGCCGAACAGCGAGCGAGGCGCGCCGGGCCCGGCTCCGGAACACGTTCATCGAGACCCGGAACAGGTAGCCGGTCGGGTCCTCGAGCACGCCGACCCGGTCCCAGCGCTCGTACACCCTGAGGAACGCGTCCTGGGCGACCTCTTCGGCTTCGTGGCGGTTGCCGGTCACCAGGCAGAGCGCTGTGAACACGCGCCGGAACGTGTCCCGGTAGAACTCCTCGAAGCTCGGTGCCGCCTCCCCCACGTCGGCCTCCTCGGCCGGCTCCGCGGGCACCGATCGCAGATTCGCCTCCATCCTGCGCCTTGAACGCGCGCGGGACCAGTCACGCTGCGGCGACCGTCCCCCGGATCACGTCGTCGGACGGAAGTAGTGCTTCTCGAGCCAGTGCGAGACCTTCCTGCCGATGACGTGTCCCTGCGTGTCGGCCGTGCGGAAGTGGATGCCCGCCCACACGCGCGCGTCGGTGATCTCCTTGATGGCCTCGGAGAACCGGTCGAACCCCCTGGTCGTCCCGGAGAACGTGCTGAACGTGCTGAACGGGACCTTGTCCGTGCCGAAGAAGTCCTTCAGGGTCTCCACGACGGCCCCGCTGACGCACGTGTGCCCCGAGGGGTGCTCGGGGAACGGCGGCGTTCCGAAGAGCGGTGTCCAGGTCGGGTCTGCCTCGGTCGCCGGGTTGCCGTCCGTGTCCGCCTGTCGGATCGCCGTGATGGGCCGCCAGAAGTTCCAATAGTACTTGTCGTTCCAGCAGGCGATGACGCCGTCCGCTCCCGCCATGTTCGCCATCGCGAACAGGCGGGCGGCCTGGGCGATGTCCAGCTCCTGGGTCTCGGCGAGCTGTCGGAAGATCGCGTTCCACAGGACCGCGCCGTTGGCCTGCCAGAACAGCGCCGCGTCGGTCTGGTCGGGCGTTCGGACCGTGCTGGTGAGGGAACCGAGCCGCTCGACCTCCTCGAGGTCCTCCGCGTAGGCGGCGCTGGTGAGCGCGTTCGGACCGTCCGAGCGGAACGCGTAGGGGCTCGGGATCAGGAACGGCCGCACGTTGCCGACCCACGGAGCCGGCTCGACGACGGGGACGCCGTTCACGAACGCCGTCGATCGCCACTCGCCGGGTTCGTCGCCCTGGATCACCGTGAACGGGCCGAACCGACCGTCGTTCGTCCTGGCCGCGAGCATGGCATCGGCCGCCGCCCCACCGACCTCGATCCCGCCTGTCTCTGCCGCCCCGTCGGGGATCTGCGCGAGGGACGCGGCCAGCTGGGCGTCGAGAGTGGCCTGCTGCCCCGGGAACAGGGCGAGGAGCACGTCGTGGGCCGCGGTGGCGGCGGCCGCCGGGGCCGAGTCGCCGGGATCGGCCGCGACCGGTGCTTGGAGGTACGGCTCGTACCCGCCGACGATCGCGTTGACCGCGTCGTACACGGCCCCCTGGACCATCGCGAGGTGCAGGTAGGCGACCGTCGGGCCCTGTCCGGCGGTGCCGATGATGGCCGCCTGCGCGTTCGCGTTCCACTCGATCGCCATGAGTGCAGGGTCGGGCGTGACCGCGCTCGCCGGCTGGGTCACGGGGAGCGCCAGGGTGGCGAAGATGGCAGCGAGGCTCACGATCGCGGCTCCCGCGTGGCGTTGGCGTCGGCCGGTCCGTTCCATCGGTGGTCCACCTCCCTCGCGCGCGACCGGCAGGCACGGATCGCGCATCAGCATCCATGCGGGGTCTTGAACGCACGACCCGCGAGCGACGCTGCAGGCTCGGCGACGACGCGGGCGAGCAGATCGAGTTCGTCGGGACGGCCGGCACCGAAGCCAGCTGCGGACACCTGTGGGAGCACCTGCGCGAGCGCCACTGGAACGGGCCGCCGTTCTAGGCGAGCTCGGAGCCGGGGCAGCCTCGCGATCCGGCCAGGGATCCGGAGGAGTTGCCCGGGTGTGACGTGGTTCACAGCCAGGTCCGAACGCGTGTTCGATACTGATCGACATGCATGACCCTACGGACGACCTGATCTCGGAGCTGGACCGCGCCAACGCGGCTGCCTGCTCGGCCCAGCGGCGGATGCTGGGGTCGATCGTCCAGCTCGACCGCTCGGGGCCGTGGCGGGAGCACGGGGCCCGCGACCTGGTCCACTTCATCTGTATCCGCTACGGGATCAGCTCCTGGAAGGCCGACCGGTGGGTGAAGGCCGCCCATGCGTTGGAGCAGCTCCCAAAGCTCTCCTCCGCCCTCGAGCGGGGCCAGATCTCGATCGACAAGGTGGTCGAGCTCTGCCGGTTCGCCACCCCCGAGACCGAGGCCGGGCTGCTCCGGTGGGCCAAGGGTGTCTCCTGCAGCGCCATCAGCCGCAAGGGTGATCTGGAGGCCCGGCGTGAGCGTGCCGAGGCCGAGCAGGTGGAGAAGGATCGCACGCTGTCCTGGTGGTTCTTCGACGACGGCAGGCGGTTCGCCCTGGAGGCCGAGATGCCGGCGGTCGAAGGGGCGGCGGTGGCAGCGGCGATCGAGCGCCTGGCCTCGCGGGTCCCGGTGCTTCCCGGTGAGGAGGATCCCTGGTACGCCCAGGCCCGCCGGGCCGATGCCCTGGTGGCCCTGTGCTCGGGGGAGGGGGCGGAGGGCTCGGCATCCGGCCCGGACCCGGCCACCCTTCCCACCGTGGTGATCCACGCCCCGGTGGAGGCCCTGTCCTCCGAAGACCGCTCCTGTCAGGTGGCGGTCGAGGGCCAGATCCGGTTGGGTCTGGCCCACATCGACACGGTCCGCCGCCTGGCCTGCACCTCGAAGGTCCAGGTGGTGGCCGAGGACGGGCACGGCAACGCGGTGGGGATGGGACGCACCACTCGGGTTCCCTCGGCCTCGATCCTGCGCCAGCTGGTCCATCGCGATACCGAGTGCCGGTTCCCCGGGTGCGGGTCACGACGGTTCACCCACGCCCACCACCTCAGGTGGTGGTCCGCCGGCGGGAGGACCGACCTGGACAACCTGGTCCTTGTCTGCACCTTCCATCACAAGCTGGTCCACGAGTACGGGTGGAGCCTGGTCCGAGATCTCGAGAACACGGTGCGGTGGTACCGGCCCGATGGCACCCGATACCGGGCCGGTCTGGCGTCTCCGCGCCGCGAACCACCCGAGGAGTTCGAGCCGCTCGAGCGGCTCGAACGGGTCCAATCTGCTCTGCTCGCTGAGGCGCGGCCCGAGCTCGCCCTCACCGGCGGGTGATGGGGGAGGAGCCAGTCGCTCGGGATCGCGCGGGGGTCACGACCCATCGTGCTTGGCGGCGGCGTACGCTCCGCCTCTCGGTCGAGATCGACCTGTTCGCGGCCGCGGCGGTCGCGCTGTGGTTCGCCGGGTCCCGGGATGCCGCCGTCGTCCTCGCCATCGCCGGTGTGACCACATCGGTCCTCAACCTCGCGACCGAATCCGCCGGGCGAGCCCTGAGCGATGGGCGCGACTCCGTCCCGCCTCAGGGGTTCCCACCCGCGGGATGGCTGGGGTAGCATCGCCGGGATGAGATCCCACCTCTGAGTTCGCTCGCGGGGTCCGCGCCTCGCCCGA
>DASWAT010000086.1:0-6865 GCA_036390995.1 Actinomycetota bacterium
AGATGGTGATGCCCGGCGACAACGTGGAGATCACCGTCGAGCTGATCGCCCCCATCGCCATGGAGGAGGGCCTGCGCTTCGCCATCCGCGAGGGCGGCCGCACCGTGGGTGCCGGGCGCGTCACCGAGATCGTCAAGTAGGGGGCCGGGGGCAGCCATGGCGAAGAAGGAAGGCAACCGCCCGAAGATCACGCTCGAGTGCACGGAGTGCCGGCGGCGGAACTACCAGACCGTGAAGAACCGGATCAACGACCGGGAGCGGCTGGAGCTTCGTAAGTATTGCCGCTGGGAGCGCAGGTACACCCTGCACCGCGAGACTCGATAGGACTCCGGGGGGAACCGGGTTCGTACCCACGCGTGGGCCGGGGCGTTGTCCCCGCCTCGTGTGTTCAGTCCTCGAGGGTGCCGGTGACGTCGAGCGTGGTTACCTTGCCGTGCCGGATGGCCAGCACCAACGCCTCGAGCTTCGAGTGGACACCGAGCTTCGTGATGATGTTCTGGGTGTGGGTCCGAAGCGTGTGGGGGCTCATGCCGAGGTCCTCCGACATATGCTCGGACGTGCCGCCCGAGGCCATCCGCTGAAGGATCTGGATCTCGCGCGGAGTGAGACGCGACAGGCGTTGCTCGGTGGTCGCCTCGCGATCGCGCCGGTGCCGGAGGCGCCGGAGCGCGCCCTCGATCTCTTCCTCGTCGTGCAGCGGCTCGCCTCGATGGGCCCGGCGGACCGAGGACGCCACCAGCATGACGCCCTCCGTCTTGCGCAGCAGGCCGGTGGCGCCGGCCTGGACCACCCGAGCCAGGAGCAGCTCGTCCTCGTGACCGGACAGGATGAGCACCCGGGCCTCGGGATCGGCGTCCTTGATCTTCCGGGTGGCCTCGATCCCGTTCATGCCGGGCATCGCGAGATCCACGAGCACGACGTCGGGTTCGAGCCGGAGCACCGCCTCCACCGCCGAGTTGCCGTCGGTGATCACGTCGACGATCGAGAGGTCCTTCTCCCGACCGAGGGCCAGCTGCAGGGCCTCGCCGAACGTCCGCTGATCGTCCACGATCAGCACCTTGATCGGTTTGTGGTGGTTACCGGACATGGGCGGCCTCATCGTAGGGTGCCGAACGGGCGGAATCACGGAAGCCGGGCAACTTGCCGTTCGCCCTCGCGCGTGGGTAGCGTGCCCGCGTGGGACGGTTGGACGGCAAGGTCGCCGTGATCACCGGCGCCGGACGCGGGATCGGGCGCGCCACGGCACTGCGGTTCGGTCGCGAGGGAGCGGCCGTCGTCGTGAACGAAGTGGACGCCGGGCCGGCCGAGGAGACGGCGGCAACCATCCGGGATGCAGGGGGGAGCGCCGCCGTCTCTCTGGACGACACGGTCGAGCTCGATGGTGCCAGGGCGCTGGTCGCCCGTGCGGTGGAGGAGTTCGGGAGGATCGACATCCTCGTCAACAACGCGGGCATCACGCGCGACCGCATGTTCCACAACCTGGACGACGCGCAATGGGACCTCGTGCTCGACGTGAACCTCCGTACCGCATTCCACGCAACTCTTGCAGCCGTGACCCACATGAGGGAATCGGCCAAGCGGGAGACCGCCGAGCGGGGGACACCTGCGTACCACAGAAAGCTGACGTTCACGACCTCGTATGCAGCGCTCGTGGGCAACGCGGGGCAGGCCAACTACACGGCGGCGAAGGGGGCGATCGTCGGCCTCACGAAGACGCTCGCGCGCGAGCTCGGACCCTTCCACATCAACGCGAACGCCGTCGCCCCCGGGTTCATCGAGACCCGGTTGACCGCCTCGAAGCAAGGCGACGAGGACCTCGGGATCCCCGAGCACCTTCGGCAGCTCGCGCTGATGACGATCGCCCTCGGGCGGTACGGCCGGCCCGAGGACGTGGCCGCGGCCCACCTGTTCCTGGCCTCGGAGGACGCCGACTACATCACCGGCGTGATCCTGCCCGTCACCGGCGGGCAGCTGGGGAGCTGAACGGCGTGCCCCTGAACCTCGCCCTCGAGGGCAAGGTCTATCCGGAGGTGGCGTTCACGGTGGATCCCGGACGAGCCGCGGCCTTCGCCGCGGTGGTGGAAGAGCGGAGCGACGTGGTGCCGCCCACGTTCCCCACCGCGGCCGAGTTCCTCCTGTTCCCGCAGATCGTCGGCGATCCCGAGCTGGGGATGGACTTCACGCGGGTGGTGCACGCCGAGCAGGAGTACGAATGGCGCCGTGCGCTCGTTCCCGGCGAGACCGTGTCCGCTCGCTCGCGCCTGGCCCAGATCCGTGAGAAGGCCGGGAACGGGTTCCTCACGATCGAGACCCAGTTGCTCGGGGCCGACGGCGAGGTGGCCGTCGTGGCCCGGGCCTCGATGATCGAGCGGGGCGAGGGTGGCTGAGCCCCGCGTCCGGTTCGAGGACCTCGCCGTGGGGCAGGAGATCCCGTCGCTCGCGCGGGTGGTGAGCCGGGAGGACGTGAAGGCCTACGCCGACGCCTCGGGAGACCAGAACCCGCTGCACCAGAACGACGACTTCGCTCGCGCCGTGGGGTTCCCCGGCATCATCGCCCACGGGATGTTCTCGATGGGCCATCTCGCGACCTGCCTCACGGGGTGGCTGGGTGAACCGGGCCCGCTGCGCCGGTTGCGGGCCCAGTTCCGGTCGCCGGTGTTCATGGGAGACACCATCGTCGCCGGCGGCCGGATCCGATCCCTCGACCCCGAGGCCCGGTCGGCGATCCTGGAGGTCTGGGTGAGCGTGGAACGGGACGGCCGGACGGAGTTCCCGATCCGCAAGAGCGAGGCGGAGGTGCGCTTCACCACCGGCGCGTAGGGCCGGCCACCGGGGTCGGCCGGTCGCCCCCGCTACTCGAGCTCGATCCGGTCCTCGCGCCGCGGGCGGCCCAGGCTGGCCAGGGCGTGCATCGCGTCGCCCATGCGGTCGATCACGATCTGGATCTCGTCGTCCTGCTGCTTCCCGATCCGCGCGGCCATCTCGTCGACCTTGCGTTCGAGCTTGTCGCCGAGGCGGGCCACGGACTCGGTCGTGGACTGCACGTCTCGGTGCAGCTGCTCGGCGATGTCCTTCACCCGACGCTCGACGATCTCCATGACCTCGGCGGGGAGGTTCGCCTGCACCTCCTTCACCGCGCGCAGCGTCTGCTTCGAGGCCTCCTGCTCCGCCGCGATCTGGACGCGATCGGCGAGCGCCTGGTTGTCGGAGCGGATCATCTTCGCCAGCCCGGCGATCCGGCTGTCGAGGGCCTGCGCGAGCCGCTCCTCGAGGTCCTGTTGGCCGCGCAGCGCGTCGGCCCCGGTCCGGTCCGCGGCTCTCGCGGCCGCGTCCAGGCGATCCAGCGCCGAGTCCAGCCGGCCGCCGATCGCGCGGTCGGCCGCCTCCGAGGCCTCCCGACCGACCGTCTGGCCGAGCCGGTCCAGTCCGCCGTCGATCGAGTCGGCCATGCGGACCATGTTCCGGTCGATCGTGGACACGGCCTGGTCGAGCTGCTCCTTGATCGCTGCGCCGTGGGCCTCGCCCAGGCGGTCGAACGTGGCCGAGGCGTCCTGCATGTGGGCGTCGATGGCCCGGCCGGTCTCCTCGCGGAGACGGCGCGTCATCTCCTCGACCGTCCACCGGGTGGCCGCCGTGAGTCCCTCGGACACGCGACCCAGCTGTTCGTCCAGCGTCTTGGACATGGTCTCGGACACCCGCCCCAGCTCCTCGTCGAGGTTGCGGGCGAGCACCTGGTCCTGCTTCGCGGTCACCCGGACCAGCTCGTCGCGGATGGCCTCCGAGTCCGAACGGATCAGGCGGGCCAGGCCCATCACGCGCTCTTCGAACCGCTGCTCGACGGCGTGCATCGTCTCGTCGAGGTCCCGGGTCTTGATCCCCATCCGCTCGTCGACCAACTCGAGCTGCTCGCCGATCAGCCGGACCTGCTCGTGGACCGCGGCGGGGGTCGCGGACGCCTGGTCCTCGATCCGGGCGGCGAGCTGACCCATGGCTGAGACGCCCTGCTGGACGTAGGTTTGCATGGCCTGGGCGATGTGCCCGGTCTCCTGCGTGATGAGCTCGCCGTGCTCCTGGACGCGCTGTCGCACGGCCTCGACGATCGCCCGGTCGCGCTCGGCCAGCGTCTCGAACGCCGAGGCCACCTGCCGGGCCATCTGCTCGAGCTGGCCCCGGAGCTCGCCGGCCTGCTGCGCCACCGGCGAGGTGGCCGCGGCCCGTAGCGCCTCCACGCCCTCGGCCATCGCCGTCTGCGTGGCGCGGCTCTGCTCGGTGAGCAGCGCCATCGTCTCCTCCAGCCGGGAGGTCCGGACGGCAAGGTCCTGGAACCGCTCGTCGCTGTGGGCGACCATGCTGCGGAGGGCCTGGTCCCTCGAGATCGACTCGAGGATGGTGGCCTGGATCTGATCCTTGTCGCCGCCGGCGCTCCGCCAGACCTCGGCGGCGATCTCGTGCATCAGCGTGCCGGCCTCCTGGCGTATCGCGCGGACGCCCTGCTCCAGCCGGTCGGTCACCACCTGCTGGTAGGCGGCCACCGCGGCCTCCAGGCGGGGGTCCGGCTGCGGTTCCGGGGGGGTGCTCCGGGAGAAGAAGCCTCGGCGCCTCGCCCGATCGGAGCCCTCGGGCGAGTACGAGTCGTCAGGTTGTTGCATGGGCGCTCGCATTCCGGGGCCGGCGCGGCGCGTCCCGAAGAGTGTAGGGGAGCCAGAGGGCTCCTACACGCAAGACGACCAGGGATTTTGGCCGGTCACATGCGTGCGTTGAGACCTTTGCCGCGTCCCGCCGGGACCTCCTATACTCGTGCGGTAATGCCCCCGATCACCGGCCGGGCCAGCATCTCGGAGGGGCGTAGCTCAACCTGGTAGAGCACCGGTCTCCAAAACCGGCGGTTGGGGGTTCGAGTCCCTCCGCCCCTGCAAGGAGCACGATGAACAGACAGATGAAGCGGGCGCAGCGCCGTGAGGGCGGGCCGCGGGTGGACCGTGCCGCGGCGGCGCAGACCACGCGGCGTGCGGCCGTGCAGGAGAAGCGGAAGCGGACCCCGCCCCGCCAGTTCCTGAAGGAGGTCCGGCAGGAGCTCAAGAAGGTCAACTGGCCCACCCGCCAGGAGCTGGTCGCCTACACCATCGTCGTGCTGGTGTCGGTGACCGTGCTCACGAGCTTCGTGTTCGGCCTGGACTTCGTGTTCTCCAAGTTCGTGCTCAAGGTGTTCGGCAACGGCTAGACGCCCGACGACGGCCCACGATGGAAGACTCCCCTGACGACATGATGCCCGACGACCAGACACTGCTCGAACCCACGTCCTCCGACCTCCCCGAAGAACCGGAGCCCGAGGAGACCTTGCCGATCGAGCCGGAGCCGGAGGAGACCTTGCCCGCGCCCGAGCCGGAGCGAACCCCGGACGAGCTGCCGGTCGACGAGGTCGAGCCTCCGGGTGCCGCCGAGGAGATCGCCGTGCACGTGGCCGGCGAGCTCGAGGTGTCGGAGCATGCGGTGGACGAGGCCGTCGAGGACGCCATCGCCGAACGGACCGACGAGGAGACCACCGAGGCCGAGGTCCCTGAAGCCGCCCCTGAGGCGGAGGTTCCCGAAGCCGAGGAGGAGATCGAGACCACGGTTCCCGACCCGTTCAAGGGCCCCGGCGAGTGGTACGTCGTGCACACCTACGCGGGCTACGAGAACAAGGTGAAGACGAACCTCGAGTCTCGCATCCACACGATGCAGATGGAGGACAAGATCTTCGACGTCCACATCCCGATGGAGGACGTGATGGAGATCAAGTCCGGGAAGAAGCAGGTCGTGCAGCGCAAGGTCTTCCCGGGCTACCTGTTGGTGAAGATGATCTACGACAACGACTCCTGGTACGTGGTCCGCAACACGCCGGGGGTCACCGGGTTCGTGGCGGCCGGCACGGGTTCCAAGCCCACACCGCTGTCCCGCCGCGAGGTCGAGAAGATCCTGGCCGTGAAGAAGGAGGAGGTGAAGCCCGCGTTCCGCCTCGGCTACGAGGAGGGGGACGTGGTGCGGATCATCTCCGGCCCGTTCGCCGACTTCAACGGCACCATCAGCGAGATCAACGTCGATCAGAGCAAGCTCAAGGTCCTGGTGAACATCTTCGACCGGGAGACGCCGGTCGAGCTGGGGTTCGACCAGGTCGCGAAGGTCTAGCCGCAGGACCCGACGACGCGGGAGGCCGAAAGGCCGTCTGCACCGCAGGAGGTGGACCGTTCACATGGCGAAGAAGAAGGTCCTCGCCAACGTCAAGCTCCAGATCCGCGCCGGCCAGGCCACGCCCGCGCCCCCCGTGGGCACGGCGCTCGGCCAGCACGGCGTGAACATCATGGAGTTCTGCAGGCAGTACAACGAGCAGACGCAGCAGTTCGCCGGACAGGTCATCCCGGTCGAGATGACGATCTACGAGGACCGGTCGTTCTCGTTCATCACGAAGCAGCCGCCTGCCGCCGAGCTCATCAAGCAGGCCGCGGGCCTGGAGAAGGGCTCGGGCGAGCCGAACCGCACCAAGGTGGGCAGGCTCACGCAGGACCAGGTACGCAGGATCGCCGAGCAGAAGATGGTCGACCTGAACGCGAACGACGTCGAGGCCGCGATGCAGATCATCGCCGGCACCGCCCGCAGCATGGGTGTGGAGGTGGGCGCATGAGCGGCAACGGCAAGCGCTACGAGGCCGCCGCCAAGCTCGTGGGGCCCGACCGCGAGTACCTGCCGCCCGAGGCCATCAAGCTCGTGAAGGAGTTCCCCGACGCGAAGTTCGACGAGAGCGTCGAGGTCGCCTTCCGCCTGGGCGTCGATCCCCGCAAGGCCGATCAGATGGTCCGGGGCACGGTCTCGCTACCGCATGGAACCGGCA
>DASWAT010000087.1:0-13973 GCA_036390995.1 Actinomycetota bacterium
CCGCCAGACGCTCCCGGGCGGCCCGATGACGCAGCTCGGGGTGCACCATGCCGACACCCTGCAGGCGTGGCTCGGCCCCGCGGTCCGCGTACAGGGTTCGACGGCGCACCTGGCCGCCCGCGTCGAGATCGACGACGTCTCCGTGGCTGTCCTCGAGTACGCATCCGGCGCGCGGTCGGTGATCGCATGCAGCTACGTGTCCCCGAAGACGTACCGCCTCCGCGTGTACGGAACGGAGGCGAACCTCGACTACCGGGTCGACATGTCGATCTGGCCGCAGGCCGAGCGGTTGGATGCGGCCACGACCCTCACGCTCGAGCGCGCAGGCGGCGCCGAGGCCGTGCCGTTCGAACCCCGTGACATGCTGGTCGACGAGCTCCAGGAGCTCGCCCGGTGCGTCCGCGACGGAGCTCGGCCCGAGACCGGTGCGGCCGAAGGCATCGCAGCTCTTCGGGTGATCCTCGGCGCGGTGGCCTCGGCCGAGGAGGGGCGGATCGTGCGAGCCGAGGAGGAGGTCCATGTCGATCGTCGTTCCTGCTGACGCGGTGAAGCCTGCGGGCGGTGGTCCCGGATGGGCCCGCACGGTGCTGGCGGACCCGGAGCTGGTCGGCACCGCGGCCATGGCCCTGGAGCGATGGACGCTCGATCCCGGCGCCGAGGGTCCCGAGCTGATCGGCCGTGATCGCGAGCGGTTCCTGTACGTGATCGGGGGCAGCGGCGTCCTCGTAGGTGAAGCCGGCGACCTGGGGCTCGCGGTCGAGACCATCGTGTGGCTCGAGCCCGGCGACCGGCTCCGTCCCCGCGCCGGCGACGACGGGCTCGACGTCCTGGTCGCCGAGGCGGGTGAGGCTCCCGCCGAGACGGTTCCGACCCAGGCGGTTCCCACCGAAGCCGGGGAGGATTGAGGCGTGCCGAGCATCCCCGGGCCGTGGATCGGGAGGGCCGAGCGCCGGCGCGAGGATCTGCGCCTGATCCAGGGCGACGGCCGGTTCGTGGACAACCGCTCCCTGCCCGACATGGCACACCTGGCGATGGTCCGAAGCCCCCTGGCGCACGCTCGGGTCGGCGCCGTGGACGCGCGCGTGGCGAACACGATCCCTGGCGTCCTGGCGGTGCTGACGGCTGCCGATCTGGGGGCCGTGCACCCCATGCCGGTGGGGAGGGCCGAGGGCAGCGAGGTGGTGTCCGTGGCGCCGCCGCTCCTGGCCGGTGACCGCGTGCGGTTCGTGGGCGAGGCCGTCGCCGCGGTGGTGGCCGTGAGTCGGGCCCTGGCCGAGGATGCGGCCGAGCTCGTCACGGTGGACTACGAGCCACTCGAGGTCGTGGCCGACGTCGATGCGGCGCTCTCCGGAGCCGTCGCGGTGCACGACGAAGCACCGGACAACGTGCTCGTTCGATGGAGCCGAACCGGCGGTGACGTGGATGGCGCGTTCGCCCTGGCCCACCGGAGGATCCGGGAGCGCCTGTTCCTGCCGCGCCTCGTTGCGGCCCCCATCGAGACCCGTGGTGCGATCGCCCTGTACGAGCAGGACGAGGACCTCCTCACGCTGTGGCTGTCCAGCCAGGATCCCCACCGGCCGCTCGCCCATCTGTCGACGGTGCTCGGTCGGTCGCCTGAGCGTATCCGGGTGATCGTGGAGGACGTCGGTGGAGCGTTCGGCAGCAAGGGGACCCTGGCGACCGAAGCCGCGGTCGCGGCGATCGCGGCCATGCGCCTCGGCCGGCCGGTGAAGTGGATCGAGGATCGCTCCGAGAACTTCCTCGCCGCGTACCAAGGACGGGGCCAACGCGCGGACGCCGAGCTGGCGGTGGACGCGAGCGGGAGGTTCCTGGGTTTGCGGGCTCGGGTGGTCGCGGACCTCGGCGCGTACCTGTTCCCTACGACCCCGGTCGTTCCGGTCACCAGCGCCATGCTGATGACCGGCGCGTACGACATCCCCGCCGCCGACGTCGAGCTCCTCGGCGTGGCCACGAACAAGGTGCCGACCGGTCCGTATCGAGGCGCCGGGCGTCCGGAAGCCGCGTACGTCGTGGAACGGCTGGCCGACCTGGCGGCGCGCGAGCTCGGTCTGGACCCGGTCGAGATCCGCAAGCGGAACTTCATCCCGCCGGAACGCTTCCCGTACGCGACGGTCCTGGGATACACGTACGACTCCGGTGACTACGCGCGGGCCCTCGACCGGGCGTGCGAGAGGTTGGGACACGAGCCGAGCCGGTCCCACGGGGTGGCCGGCGAGGGGGGTCCCCTGGTGGGCACCGGACTCGCCGTGTTCGTGGAGCGTGCCGGGGCGGGCCTGTGGGAGACGGGCGGCGTGGAGGTCCTCCCCGGCGGGGCGGTCGTGGTGAGGACCGGATCGACGCCGCACGGACAAGGCCACGAGACCACGTTCGCCCAGATCGCGGCGGACGCCCTGGGGGTCGACGCCTCGGTCGTCCGCCTGGAGTTCGGGGACACGGCCGTGGTGCCCGAGGGCATGGGCAGCTACGCGAGCCGGTCGGTCACGGTGGGTGGCTCCGCGGTCCTGGAGGCGACCCGAGCGGTCCGGCAGAAGGCGACGAGGATCGCCGCGCTCCTGCTCGAGGCCGAGGCCGACGCGATCCGGTGGGAAGACGGGTGGGCCCGCGCCGGCGTCCAGGAGGTGTCCCTCGCCGAGGTCGCCGAGGCCGCAGCCGATCCATCCCGCTTGAAGCCGGACGAGGCGCCGGGCCTGTCGGCGCAGACCCGGTTCCAGCTCTCCGGCCCGGTCTTCCCGTTCGGTGCCTACGTCGTGGCCGTCCGGATCGACCCGGACACGGGCCTGCTCGGCGTTGACCGCGTGGTGGCGGTGGACGACGCCGGAAGGATCGTGAACCCCCTCCTCGCCGAGGGGCAGGTGATCGGCTCCACGGTGCAGGGGTTCGGGGAAGCCGTCCTCGAGGAGATGGTGCACACCGAGGACGGCCAGGTGCTCACGGGCACGTTCGTTGGCTACGGGATCGCCTCCGCGATGGAGGCTCCGCCGATCGAGAGCGAGTTCCTGGAGACCCTCTCGCCCTTCAACCCGCTCGGTGCGAAGGGGATCGGGGAGAGCGGTTCCATCGCCATGCCGGCGGCCGTGGCGAACGCGGTGGCGGACGCCCTTGCTCCGCTCGGGATCCGGCATCTGGACCCGCCCTACACCCCGGAGAAGCTGTGGCGAGCGATCCGTGCCGCGCGCGGCACGGATCGCCCCGCGTGAAGCCACGTCCGTTCGCGATCGCGGTCGGCGTTCGCGGCGGAGGGGTGGCGGCTCTTAGGGATAGACGAACGAGACTGCATGCGTCACCGGGTCGTCGCTCGCCGTGAGATGGAGGACGTGGGGGCCGCTGTCCACCTTGCCCGGGACCGCGAAGGAGTACTCCTGATCGTTCTTCGAGTAGGTGAACCGTCGTCCGAGCGAGGTCTCACCGTCGATGTCGAGGGCGGTCACGACGATCGACGAGGAGGAGACGTTCGTGCCGTTCGCGTCGACTAGCCGGAGCTCGATCTTGCGCGTTTCCTCGGTGGTGTCGAAGCGGAGCTGGACGCCGTAGGTGACCGAATAGCTGACGGAGGTGGTGGCGGTGTTGCCGACCTCGTCGGTGGCGGTGGCGGTGAACGAGAAGACGCCCACCGCGCTCGTGTCCACCGTGTTCGGCACCGAGCAGGTGGCCACGCCCGAGCCCTCGTCGGAGCACGTCACCGGGGCCCCCACCGACACGGACTGGTTCAAGAGGTACGTGGCGCCGTTCGCGAGGCCGGAGAGCGCGATCCACGGGGCCGCCTTGTCGATCCTGAACCCGCGGATCGGCCCGGCCGTGACGCAGTTGCCGACGGCGTCGCACACGCGCTGGGTGTCGGTCGCTGCGTTCCCGTCCGCGGTGCCCGCCGGCACGTTCGTCGAGAGGGTGAAGGAGGCGTCGCTCCGAGGCTGGACACCCGAGCCAGCGTCCTCGGCGGAGCACCCGACCTGTACGTCGTCGCGGTGCCATGCCGCGTCCGAGTGGTCGCACGTCACCTTCGGTGCCCGCCGATCGATCTTGAACCCGCCGATGGGCCCCGCGGTGACGCAGTTGTCGACGGCGTCGCACACGGGTCGAGAGCCCGTCTGCGCGTCGGCGTTCTCCACGTCGCGGGGGACCGTCGTGACCAGCGCGAAGCTCGCCTCCGACGCCAGCCCCGAGCCGTGATCTTGGGAGCGGCATGTCACGGTAGCGTTGTCCGCCTGCCAGCTTCGGTCGGGCTTCTCGCACGACACCTGTGGAGCTCGTTTGTCCACCTTGATGCCGCCGATCGGTCCGGCCTGCGCACAGTTCCCGTCCCGGTCGCAGACGGTTCGAGTGCCGGTGAACGCGTTCCCGTCCTCGGTCCCGGCCGGCACGTGGGTCGCGAGCGAGAAGGATGCGTCTCCTGCCGCCTCGAGACCCGAGCCTCCGTCTTGCGCGGTACACGTGATGACGAGATCGGCGCCGGTCCACCCGGGGCCCGGCTGACCACACAAGATCACGGGCGGCTCGGTGTCCGGCGGCGGGACGACGACGCCGGTACCGGCGAGCGGGAGGGAGGCGCTCGCGGCGACATCCTGCGCCTGAACGACGAGGGTCGCCACCTTCTCGCCGGGTGCGGTCGGCGTGAAGGAGATCTCGACCGTGCACGAACCGCCCGGCGGCAGCGCGCTCTGCGCGCAGTCGCTCGACTGCGAGAACTGGGACGCGCTCGCCCCGGCGATCTGGATGCCCGAGAACTGGAGGTCCTGGTCGCCGGCGTTGCCGATCACCAGGTTGCGGACGCCGGAGGACGACCCGACCTGGACCTGGCCGAACGTCCCTCCGCCCACGATCTGGATCTGCGCGCCCACTGGGGGCAGGAGCCCGCCGAGGATGCTCCGGAACATCGGGAGCATGTCGGCGGGGAGCAGCGCGACGACGGGCTGCAGGGAAGAGAGCACCTCGGCGTCGAAATCGCCCATCGACAGACCGCCCCGCTCCGCCTGCTGCCGGTCCGAGATCATGGTCCGGGCTTCGGAGACGGCGAGGTCGAATCGGCTCGCCTGGATCGCCTGGACCAGACGGCTGAGAGACGTCCTCGCGTCCTGGAGGGCCGAAGCGGCCGGCAGTGTGGACCCGGGCGTCGGCGAGCCGGGGAAGACGGTGCCCGGCGTGCCCGTGCCGGGCAACGCTCGGGGTCCACCGATCTCGCGGGTACCACCGGAGAACACCAGGACCAGGCCGCCGAGGCCGAACGCGAGGGCGGCCGCCGCGACGAACTGAAGCACTCGCAACCGCCCGGGCCCAGGCCGCGGGACGGCAGCGAGCTCGGCCGACCCCGGGGCGGTCGCGACGATGGACAACGGGAGGTCCACCAGGAGCGTTGCGAGGGCAGCGGTGATCGCGGCGAGAGGCGCGCCACGGGAGACGTACGCGTCGGCGCGGTCAGGGGCCTCGGGCGCTGGCGCCGCTCGGGAGGTAACCACGACGATCCGCGTGTCCGGCGAGAGTCCCCTGAGGGCCGCGACCTCGTCATCACCCGCCAGCTCGTCGCCGACGATCACGGCGTCGGGGCGCCTGGCGGCCACGGCGGCCCGGAGCTCGGCAGGGGTCGAGACCAGGGCGGCCACGTCGTAGCCGCTCCCTTCGAGGAACAGCCGGACCCCGTCCGCGCTGAGATAGACGTTGCCCGCGATGACGACCGTCAGTCGTCCGTCGCTCACCCGGTCCCCTCTACTCGTCCCACAGGCATCGTACCGGGCCCGAGCACGGCGGCAACCGGTCTTCCGGACCGTTTCGGTCGGCCCGTCGGGGGGGGTCCAGGATGGCTACGGGGCGGTGGTACCGGGTGAGGGCCCGTGCCTACGACAGGGGGTCTCAGCCCGCCCGCTGGACCTTGCCGGCCTTGAGGCAGCTCGTGCACACGTGCAGGCGCTTCGGGGCGCCGTCAACCAGGGCGCGAACGCGCTGCACGTTCGGATCCCACCGGCGGTTGCTCCGGCGATGGGAGTGGGAGACCTGCTTGCCGAAGAAGGGCTTCTTCCCGCAGATGTCGCACACGGCTGCCATGGCCGAGACAGGGTAGCAGAAGCCCTCAGGGCGCCCGATCGTGACCGAGCAGGTCCTGGAGGCGCCGGGTGAGGATCTCGGGCGTCACCGGCCCGCTCCAGCTGGACACGAGCGTACCGGACGCGTCGAAGAACGCCGTCACGGGCTGGCCGATGAACCCGAGCTGATCCCGGATCGAGCCCGTCTCGTCGTACACGCTCGGATACGTCCACCCCTCCCGCTCCATGAACGATCGGGCAGACGGTCGTGAGTCGAGGATGTCCACGCCGAGGAATTGCACCTTGGAGCCGAACCGCTCCGCGGCGTCGGCCAGATGGGGCGCCTCGGCCTGACAGGGTCCGCACCAGGATGCCCAGACGTTCACCAGCACGGGGGTGCCGCGCAACTGGCCTAGGAGCTCCTGGAACTTGGCGTAGTCGAACGACGGCAGCGCCAGCACGTTCGTCGGCAGCAGGGACGCCGTCGACGCGTTCGCCGCGGGCACCCGTCCTCCGCCGCTTCCCGCTGACGACGAGGAGCATGCGGACGCAAGCACGGCCACGACGGCCAGAGCTGCGAGTCGATGCCGGATCCCCACGGCCACCATGGTAGAACCCAAGCATGGTCTACGCGCCCGCAATATCCTCGGCTCGCGCATGACGCTCACGCTCGCCTCCTCCGTCTCCGCGGTCGACGCCCGCCTGGCCGATCGCAGGACCGGCTTCCGAACGAAGGGGCCTCCGGCCGCCGAGGTCCTGGCGGAGTCCTTGGAGATCCACACGGTGGGCGACCTCTTGTCCCACTACCCCCGTCGGTACATCGATCGGTCGCAGGTGGCACGGATCGGCGAGCTCCGGATCGGTCAGTACGCGACCGTGATCGCCAAGGTCAAGCGCGTGAGCAAGCGCCAGACCAGACGCCACCAGACGATGGTGACGGTCACCCTCTACGACGGCAGCGGCTACCTCGACCTCACCTTCTTCAACCAGCCGTGGGCCGCCTCCCAGCACAAGGAGGGACACGAGCTTGCGGTTTCTGGCGTGGCTCAGCAGTACCGCGGCCGACTGCAGCTCGCGAACCAGGAGGTCGAACCGCTGACGGGGGACGACCAGGACCTCGTGCACACCGGCCGCATCACCCCGGTCCACCCCGGGACAGAAGGCATCACGACCCGCACGATCCGCGAGCTCGTCTTCCGAGCGCTCCAGCAGCTACCGGCCATCGCGGACCCCTTGCCGCCCTCGATCGTGGAGGCGGAGTCGTTGTTGCCGTTCGATGAGGCCATCCGCACGATCCACTTCCCCGAGTCGCAGGAGGAGCTGCACCGGGCCAGGGAGCGGCTGAAGTTCGACGAGCTCTTCACGCTGGAGCTCGGGGTGGCGTTCCGCAAGCGGCGGGTCGAGGCGGCGGAGCAGGGCGTGCTCCACCGACCGGACGGCCCGCTCGAGGAAGCGATGTCGACCTCGCTGCCGTTCGAACCCACGGGCGCGCAGCGTCGTGCCATGCGCGAGGTCGCGGCAGCCATGGCCCGCCCCCGCCCGATGAACCTGCTGCTGCAGGGAGACGTCGGTGCCGGCAAGACCGTCGTCGCGCTGCACGCGGCGCTGGTGGCGATCCAGTCCGGCCACCAGGCCGCCATCATGGCCCCCACCGAGGTGCTGGCCGCACAGCACTTCCGCTCGATGACGTCCCTGCTCACTCCTCTCGGCGCCGTTCCGTACCTCGCGATGCAGAACGGACGTGCCTCTGCGGACGACGCACAGCTGTCGCTCCTGGAGGGAGTGGTCGAGCCGGCGCGGAGCCGGGGGTCGGACGGGGGGTGGTCCAGCGAAGCAGCAGCTCGACCTACCCCCGGGAGCCGCGCAGTCACCTACGCGCTCCTCACGGCCGCCGTGACCGGGAAGGACCGAAGGTGGATCCTCGAGGGCATCGCGAACGGTGACGTGGATCTCGTCGTCGGAACGCACGCCCTCGTCCAGGAGGGCGTGTCGTTCAACGATCTCTCTCTGGCCGTGATCGACGAGCAGCACCGATTCGGCGTCCATCAACGCATGGCGCTGAAAGGCAAGGGTGGATCGCCGGACGTCCTCATCATGACCGCAACGCCCATCCCCCGGACGCTCGCGCTCACCTACTACGGAGACCTCGACGTGGTCGTGCTGGACGAGATGCCCGAGGGTCGCCGGCCCGTTCACACGCGCATCGCCCGGACCGCCGTCGAGCGACGGCAGGCCTACGGCCTCGTCCGTCGGGAGGTCGAGGCGGGGCGGCAGGCCTTCGTGGTGTGCGCCGCGATCGACGAGGCGAACAAGAAGGACGTTCGGGCGGCGGAGGCGGAGGCCGAGCGTTTGGCTACGCAGGTGTTCCCGGATCTGTCGGTGGAGCTGCTCCACGGCCGCATGCGTCCCGCCGACAAGGAGCGCGTGATGGACGAGTTCCGCGCCGGCAGGCATCATCTCCTGATCTCGACGACGGTCATCGAGGTGGGGGTCGACATCCCGAACGCCACCGTGATGCTGGTGGAGAATGCGGAGCGGTTCGGACTCGCCCAGTTGCACCAGTTGCGCGGACGGATCGGCCGCGGCGGATACGCTTCCTCCTGCATCCTGTTCGACGAGAGCCGTGAGGACAACGAAGAGGCCCGGGCCAGGCTGGCGGCCATGGTCCGAACCACGGACGGCTTCGAGCTGGCCGACGAGGACCTTCGGCTTCGCGGTGAGGGAACGCTCTTCGACGTACGGCAGTCGGGGATGCCGGACCTGAAGCTCGCGCGCCTGGCAGAGGACTTCGAACTGGTGGAGCGGGCCCGCGCTCGCGCGTTCGAGATGATCGACGAGGACCCCCGACTGGAGCAGCATCCCGAGCTCCTGCAGGAGCTCCGCTCACGGTTCGAGCGCTCCATCGATTGGCTGTTCCATTCCTGAGTCCCCGGCGATCGACCTCCGGATCTCACCTCGCTGCTGGGGTACGAGCCCGAGGAGGTTCTCGGGATCCCGGGATGGTGGTCGGAGCGGCTGCAGCCCGATGAGGGAGGGGCGTTCCACGAGCTGCTCGCCGCCCGAGGAAACCCAAGGGGTCCAGGCCTCCTGAGCGCGGCGAGCCCGGACATCCTCCGGCTACAGTGCCCGCATGCGCGTGATCTCCGGAACGGCGAAGGGCACCCGGCTCGCCCCGGTCCCCGGAGGGGTGCGGCCCGTGTCCGACCGGGCTCGGGAGGGACTGTTCTCAAGCCTGACGGCCGACGTGCCGGACTCGCGCGTACTCGATCTGTTCGCCGGAACCGGGGCCCTGGGCATCGAGGCGCTATCCCGGGGGGCGGCCGGGGCCGTGTTCGTGGACCGCAGTCGCGAGGCCGTCCGGACCATCGAGGAGAACCTCGAGCGTACCCATCTGGCGGGTCGGGCCGAGGTGGTCCGCTCGGCGGTCTCCGCATTTCTCACCGGAGATGACAGAACCCGGGATCCGTTCGACCTGTGCCTGGCCGATCCGCCGTTCGACGCCCCGCAGGCTGAGGTGGACGAGGTGCTCGCCGGGCTGACCGGTGGTTGGCTCGGCGGGAACGACTGGACCGTGGCCCTGACCCGCAGGAACCGGAGTTCCACGCCTGTGATTCCGGTACACTGGCGCCTCGCGAGGCGCCTCGAGTACGGGGACAGCCTCGTCCTGGTCTACCGCGAGCGTTAGCGGGGGAGGTCTGCATGGGCCTGACCGCCCTGTGTCCGGGGACGTTCGACCCCGTGACGAATGGTCATCTCGACATCATCGAGCGGGCGGGCCAGCACTTCGACACAGTGGTCGTCGCGGTGCTGGAGAACCCAGCCAAGTTACCGCTCTTCAGCGTGGAAGAACGAGTCTCCATGCTGAAGGAGGCCACGTCGGGCCTTCCGAACGTGGAGATCGACTCGTTCTCCGGATTGCTCGTCGAATTCGCAAGACGGAGGGGGTCGATGGTGATCGTGAAGGGGCTTCGGGCGGTCACCGACTTCGAGTACGAGATCCAGATGGCCCAGATGAACCAGCGGCTCGCCGGCGTCGAGACCTTCTTCATGACCACGGCGCCGAATTGGTCGTACCTGTCCTCCTCGCTGGTGAAGGAGGTCGCGCAGTACGGCGGCGACGTCTCCGGGCTGGTACCGGCGGCGGTGGCCGATCGGCTGGCGGAGAAGCTCGGGGGGCCGGCCTAGGTGGATCTGGCCGCCCGGTTGCAGCAACTCGAGGACATGGTGAAGGAGGCCAAGTCCATGCCGCTCTCCTCGTCGGCGCTCCTGAACCGCGACGAGGTCCTGGAACTGCTGGTCGAGATGAAGGAGTCCCTGCCGGAGGAGGTCAAACAGGCCCGGTGGGTGGTGAAGGATCGCGAGGAGTTGCTCACGAAGGCGCGCCGCGACGCCGAACGGCTCGTCGACGAGGCTCGCGAGGAGCAGCTGCGCCTGGCCTCCCAGGAGGAGGTCGTGAAGCGGGCCGACGAGGAGGCCGAGCGGATCGTGGCCGAGGCCCGCGAGCAGGCCCGCCAGATGCGGTTGGAGACCGAGGACTACGTGGACGCGAAGCTCGCGCAGTTCGAGATCGCGCTGCAGCGGATCGGTGAGGAGATCGCCACGACCAGCACGGGCCTGGCTCGGACGGTGGACCAGGTCGAGGTGGGGCGGCAGCGGCTGCGGGGCCTGGCCCCGGCGCAGCAGGAGTTCGCGTCTGAGGCCATGGAGGAGGAGGAGGAACCGTGATGCGCGCCATCGACATCCGAGACCTGCTCGATCATCCGGGGACCTCGCGCGTGGTGCACGTCGACGAGCCGGTCGAAGGGCTGCACACCGAGCTCGCGGACGTCCCCGCCGACACGCCGCTCGCCGGCGACCTCCAGCTGGAGAGCGTGGTCGAGGGCATCTTCGTGACCGGCTCCGTGGGAGGGCGCATGACCATGCGCTGCGCGCGCTGTCTGAAGGAGTTCGAGCGCGACTTCGACGTCGAGATGAACGAGCTGTTCGTCCGCGAGCCCGGGCCGGAGGACGACTACGTCCTGGCCGACGACCTCACGCTCGATCCCGAGCCGATGGTGCGCGACGCGGTCGTGCTGTCCATGCCGTTCGCCCCGTTCTGCCGCCCGGACTGCCGCGGCCTGTGCGAGCGCTGCGGCGGGGACCGCAACGTCGGCGGATGCACGTGCCCGCCCCGCGTGGATCCACGGTGGGCGGGGCTCGAGCAGCTGTTCGAAGACCGGTCGGGCGACCGGTCCTGACCTCGGAAGGGATAGAACGATGCCGGTACCGAAGCGAAGGCAGAGCCACACCCGCGGAGCCAAGCGCCGCGCGAACTGGAAGGCGCAGGCTCCCACGTACTCCGAGTGCCCGCAGTGCCACCAACCGAAGCTGCCCCACCGCGTGTGCGCGAACTGTGGCTACTACGCGGGCCGCCAGGCGATCGAGGTCGAGTAGGCGCGTGAGCGCGCGCGGGGCCGACGAGCCGGCGTCCCGGGCTCTCGAACGGGCGCTCCACGTCCGATTCCGCGACGCGGAGCTGCGCGAGACCGCGCTCACGCACCGGTCCTTCGCGTTCGAGGAGGGGCTCGACGCCAACAACGAGCGCCTCGAGTTCCTCGGCGACGCCGTGCTCGGGCTCGTGGTCACCGATCTCGCGTACCGGGAGTTCCCGGACCTGGCCGAGGGCGAGCTCGCGAAGCTCCGGGCGGCCATCGTCAACATGTCCGCGCTGGCGGACGTCGCGCGCGATCTCCGCCTCGGCCGGGTGGTGAAGCTCGGCAAGGGCGAGGAGATGAGCGGCGGGCGCGACAAGTCGAGCATCCTCGCGGACGCACTCGAGGCGGTGCTCGGCGCGATCTACCTCGATCTCGGACTCGGCGTGGCCAGGAAGATCATCGAGCGTCTCTTCCGGCCGCGGATGGTCGCCTACGTCCGAGGGGAGGGCGAACGGGACTTCAAGACGATCCTGCAGGAGCTTGCCTCGCAGGATCTCCGCCTTCTGCCCGAGTACAAGATCGAGGACCGGGGGCCCGACCACCAGAAGGAGTTCACCGCCACGGTGTATCTGGGGGGCCGCGCGTGGGGGACCGGGACCGGCCGGTCGAAGAAGGAGGCCGAGCAGCAGGCCGCGCACGAGGCGTTCGTCCGGCTCTCGGAGCGCGACGTCGAGAGCACGCCGAAGGGGGGATAGGTGGAGCTTCCCGAAGTCGAGGTGATGCGCCGGGACCTGGAGAAGGACGTCGTCGGGCGCAAGATCGCGAAGACCGAGGTCCGGCCGACGAAGAACGCGATGCGGGTGATCCGCCGGCATGGCAAGCGCAAGGAGTTCACGGACCGCCTGACGGGCCGGAAGATCGCGAAGGCCGAGCGGCGCGGCAAGTACGTCCTGCTCCACCTGGACAACGGGGACGCTCTCGTCGTGCACTTCGGCATGAGCGGGCAGTTCATCCGCGGCAACAGGCGCGCGGCGCTGCCGCCGCACACCCACGTCGTGCTCACGTTCCAGCAGGGCGGTGACCTCCGGTTCGTTGACGCGCGCACCTTCGGCGAGATGTTCGTCTCGACCGCCGACGAGCTCGGCAAGGTGAAAGAGCTCCAGCACATCGCGATCGATCCGCTCGACCACGTGTTCACGTGGCAGACGTTCGGGGGGTTGATGGCGCAGCGGGCGACGAAGCTCAAGCCGCTCCTCATGGATCAGAAGTTCCTCTCCGGTCTGGGCAACATCTACTCGGACGAGGTGCTGTTCGCGGCCGGCCTGCGCCACGATCGGATGTCGGATTCGCTCTCGTCGCAGGAGGTTCGCCGGATGTACCGCGCGCTCCAAGAGGTGCTGCAAGATGCCATCCGGTTCCGAGGGACCACGCTCGACGACGAGGCCTACGTGGATCTGTTCGGCAAGCCCGGCGAGTTCCAGAACGAGCTGAAGGTGTACGGGCGCGCGGGCCAGCCCTGCCGCCGCTGCCGTACCCCCATCGAGGTCGTCAAGGTGGCCGGGCGCAACTCGTACTTCTGCCCCCAATGCCAGAGCTGAGGGCGACGTGGTGCGCGGCTCGCACATCCTGCAAGCGCTGTAGAGAACCTACGCCCGCGTGCGCATGACGCCGACGCGCTGCGCGAACAACACTACGTAGGTCCCGCATGGATCGCTCATCCACGTGCGTCGCGGGATCGGAGGAGAGGGAGAAGTGCCGATCGATCTCGCTGCGCTGGCGGAGCACCGCTCGTTCGAAGACCGCCGGGCGGGGATCCGGGAACGGTTCCTCGCGCCGTCGATCGGAGGAGCCGCCACCACCGCGATCCTCTCGGAGCCGCTCGCCGAACCCGCGCCGATGGGCTGGGTGGTGTGTCACTCGTTCTGGATCGAGCAGATCAACCTCGGTTGGTTCGATGCGCAACTCGCGCGTGGGCTGGCCGCGGCCGGCTTCCCCGTGCTCCGGTACCACGGACAGGGGTACGGGGACAGCGACCGGGGCGTGGAGGAGATCGGCGTCGGCTCCCATCTCGGCGATGCGATCGACGCCGACCGGGTGCTGCGACAGGAGACCGGCATCGCGGTCGTGGGGTTCGCCGGCGCCCGATTCGGTGGCACGGTTGCGGCGATGGCGGCGGATCGCTCGATGGCGGCGGCCGTGGCCATGCTCCAGCCGGCGGTACGGGGACGTGCCTACGTCCGATCCCTCGAGCGCAATCTGTACCTCGAGCAGATGCCGACCAAGGGCGGGGGCGGTCCGGATGCCGCCGAGGGAGCCGACGACGGCGAGACGTTCGTGCTGCAACGGGAGAGCGTGAAGGAGGTGTCCGCCCTCGGTCTGCTCGATGAGCTCCGGTCGTTCCAGGGATCTTCCCTGGTGCTCCAGGTCTCTCGGACGTCCGAACCCCAGGCGGACCTCAAGGGGCTCGTGGATCATCTCGGCAGCCTGGGGGGGCGGGTCTGCTTCGAGGTGGTCGAGGACCAGGAAG
>DASWAT010000088.1:0-22966 GCA_036390995.1 Actinomycetota bacterium
CAGCACCCATGCGAGGTGACGCTCGACCGGGTCGGTCGAGGCCGGCCCCAGCCGGCCCGCCGGCCCATGCCCCGGGAGATGGACGCGGGCGCCCGCCTCGCGGATCCGGCCGATCGCGCGCAGGAGCCCTCGGACCGATCCGCTGCCCACGTAGGGTTCGCAGTCCACGTACCAGAGGTCGCCACAAAGGATCACGTCGTCCGGCTCAACGAACGCCCACAGGTCACCGTCGGTATGCGCGGGCTCCTCCGGCCGGAGGTGAACGCGGACGCCTCCACCCAGTTCGACCGTCTCCGGTCGTTCGATCTCGCGCTCGGGAACGACGATCCGCACGCGACGGCCTTCTTCCGCGGCGCCCGGGTACCCGCGCTCGTACTGGACACCCGGTGCCGAGCCTTCGACCACGTTGCGCTGCAGGCGTGCGCAAGCGCTCGCGCGCGCGAGCACACGGGCGGGCGGCGCGAACCGCTCCGCCCCCATCGTGTGGTCGTCGTGGGCGTGGGAAAGGACGAGGTCACGGACGGGAGGCCCCGCCTTGTCCACCGCGGCGCGCAGTTCATCGGCGAACCGGAAGCAGTTCGCGTCGAAGACCAGCGTCGCGTCCCTCCCCCGGACGATCGCGGAGTTCGAGGCCGGGAACCCGCCCGCGTGGTAGGCGGTCACGTTCGGCCCAAGGGGATCCAGCCCCCGGGGTGGGTACGCACCGAACGGCCACGCGCTCGTGGACATCGGGGCCGAGACTATCGCCTGCGGACAAACCGCTCCGGCTTCATCCATCCTCGCGGGCGCGGTTGCTACCATGGGCCACCCATGGCCGAGTTCAACGTCGACCCGTACGTCGACCTCTACGCCCGGAGGACCTCCGGCATGTCCGCCTCCGAGGTCCGAGCCCTGTTCGCCGTGGCCTCCCGGCCCGAGGTGGTCTCGCTCGCGGGAGGGATGCCGTTCGTCCAGGCCATCCCCGCCGAGCACGTCGCGGAGATCGTCGAGTCCGTACTCGCCGAGAAGGCCGACGTCGCCCTCCAGTACGGTGGCGGCCAGGGCTCGCCGGGCCTCCGTGCTCGGCTGGCCATGCTCATGGCCGAGGAGGGAACGCCCGCGGATCCGGAGGACATGGTCGTCACCACCGGCGCCCAGCAGGCGCTCGACCTGATCGGCAAGATCTTCATCGACCCCGAGGACGAGATCGTGATCGAGGCCCCGGCCTACGTCGGGGCGCTCTCGGCGTTCAGCGCGTACGAGCCACGCTACATCCAGGTCGACCTGGATGAGGAGGGCATGCTCGTGGAGCAGCTCGAGGATGCCCTGGTGCACGGCGCCCGTCCGAAGTTCGTCTACACGGTGCCGAACTTCCACAACCCTGCGGGTGTGACGATGTCCCGCGCTCGCCGTGAGCATCTCGTCGCCCTGTGCCGCGAGGCCCACGTGCCGATCGTGGAGGACAACCCGTACGGGCTCCTGCGGTTCGACGGCGCCCCAGAGCCCACGCTCCGCTCGATGGACCCCCGGAACGTCATCTACCTCGGAACGGTCTCGAAGGTCTTCTCTCCCGGCGTGCGGGTCGGCTGGGCGCTCGCCGAGCCGGGTGTGCTCCAGCGTCTGATCCTGGCGAAGGAGGCGGGCGATCTGTGCGGCAGCAGCTTCACGATGCTCGTCACCGAGCGCTACTTCGAGGGCGGCCTGTGGCGCCGCAACCTGGAGCGCCTGGTGGGCGTCTATCGGAGCCGTCGCGACGCCATGCTGGCGGCCCTGGGTGAGCACTTCCCCGCCGATGCGGCGTGGACGAACCCCGCCGGCGGCTTCTACGTGTGGGCGACGCTCCCGGGCTACTTCGACACCCAGGCCATGCTGGCGGCCGCGGTAGAGCGCCGGGTCGCCTACGTGCCGGGGACGGCCTTCTACCCGGACGGCCGGGGTGGGGACAGGATGCGGCTGTCCTTCTGCTACCCGACCGAGGAGGAGATCGCGGAGGGGGTGCGGCGGCTCGGTGAGCTCCTCGCGGACGAAGAGGAGCTGTTCCGGTCGCTATCCGGATGAGCGAGCAGCCGCTCGAGCGGATCGACGGTCGGATCGCGGTCCTGGCGGGTGGGCAGGCGCCCGAGCGTGAGGTCTCGCTCCGGTCCGGTCACCGCGTGATGACCGCGCTCCAGTCGAAGGGCTACGACGCCTTCCTCCTCGACCCCGCGGACGGCAAGCTGGTCGAAACCCTTTCCAGCGCAACGATCACGGCGTGCTTCATCACCCTTCACGGCAGGGACGGCGAGGACGGCACCGTGCAGCGAGTCCTGGAGCTCCTGGACGTGCCGTACACGGGAACGGCGCCGTTCGCCTGCCAGATCACGTTCGACAAGGTCCTCATGAAGGAGGTCCTTCGCGCCGCCGGTGTCCCCACACCCGACTGGGCCACGATCCAGGCAGCAGCGATCCGCGACCTCGGGGCCGGCCCTGCGCTTGCCCGCGTGTCGGAACGGGTGGGGATGCCGGCCGTGGTGAAGCCCTCGCGGGCGGGCTCGGCCATGGGGATCTCGTTCGTCGACCGCGAGGCCGACCTGCCACACGCTGTGATGAGCGCCCTGTCCTTCTCGGACGCTGTCGTGGTCGAACGCAAGGTCGAGGGTCCGGAGGTAGCCGCGTCGATGGTCGGCACCCCCGACGAACCCCTGCCGCTGGTCGAGATCGTCCCGAGGTCCGGCGTGTTCGACTACGCGGCCAGGTACACGCCGGGCGCGACGGAGTACTTCTCCCCGGCACGGCTCTCCCCCGAGATCACCGAGGTCTGCCGGAACGCGGCGGCGGCCGCGTTCCGCGCCTTGGGACTGCGCGACGTGAGCCGCGCGGACGTGTTGGTCGACCGGGAGGGCCGCCCTTGGGTCGTCGACGTGAACATCTCCCCCGGCATGACCGACACGAGCTTGCTCCCGATGTCCGCGCAGGCGGCGGGGATGCCGTTCCCCGACCTGTGCGAGCGGATCCTCCTGCTCGCCGTGCGACGGAGGTGAGCGGCGGACGAAGCGTCCACTAGTCTGGCCCAGACTAGTGGACGAAGCAGAACGAGCGCTTCCTCACGACGGGCTCGTCCGCTAGTTACCCGGGGCCAGCCCCGGGCCCGACCCGATGATCTCCGAGACGATCCGCTCGAGGTCGTCGGCGGATCCGAACTCGACCACGATGCGCCCTCGCTTCCTCCCCATCTGGATCGTCACTCGGGTGGCAAGCTGCTCGGACAGGATCTCCTCGACTTCGGCGAGCGAGCTCTGCTCGGCCGTGGCCGACGGCTCGGCAACCGGCGAGGCCTCCTTCGCGGGCTGCTCCACGAACCGGCGGACGATCTCCTCCACCTCCCGTACCGAGAGATCCTCCGCCGCAGCCCGAAGGGCCAGGCTCGCTTGGGCCTCCCCGTCGCCGAGCGCGAGCAGCGCGCGGCCGTGTCCGGCTTGGATCTTCCGCTCGGCCAGGAGCTGCTGGACGCCGGCCGGGAGCTGGAGGAGGCGGATCGTGTTGGCCACATGCGAGCGGGACACCCCAAGACGCTCGGCGAGGGTCTCCTGCTTCAATCCGAGCTCGTCCAGCAGCTCATGGAAGGCCTCGGCCAGCTCCATGGGGTTCAGGTCCTCACGGTGGATGTTCTCGATGAGGGCCTCTCGGAGCGAATCGGCATCGTCGCTCTCCCGAACCACCGCGGGGACGGTGGCCAGCCCCGCCTTCCTGGCAGCACGCAGCCTGCGCTCCCCCGCGATCAGCTCGAACCCGGCCTCGGTCTTGCGTACGACGATCGGCTGGAGCACACCGACCTCTCGGATGGACAGCGCCAACGCGTCGAGCGACTCGTTCTCGAAGCTCACTCGAGGCTGGCGTGGATTCGGCGAGACCCCCTCCACCGGGATCTCGAGCAACCCGACGCCCTCCTCGGCAGCTCCGGGGATCAGCGCCGACAGCCCGCGACCCAGCCCGCCTCGTTTCATCGCTTCCCTCCTCTTCCGCTTCTGCGGAACAAGCTCCACCGCCGCTTCGGCGGCTCCTCACCCTCGTGCACCTGTGGCTCCTCCTGAGGAGGACGCTCTGGCAGGTCGACATCCACCTCGTCGTCGATGACGATGATCGTGGAAGGCTCGACGCTCCGTGTGGGCTCAGGCGCCGGGTGAACCTCGCCCGGTTGACGCGACCCATCCTGCGATCCGGACGACTCGGCCTCCACCAGGCGCCGAGGCTCGGCCCCACGTCGTCCGAGGGGGCCGGTCTCTACCTCAGGTCCCTGGGCAAAGGCCTTCGACCGAACCCCCGGCGGGGTTGATGGAGACGACTCGCCTGCAGTCTCCACCTCGGCTTGCGACGAACCCCCCTCTTTGCTCGACCCGCGATCGACGTCCACGTGCGGTTCCGCCAAGGCAACAGGCTCGACCTCCACGGTCCGGTCGAGCTGGGGCGCGCCCTCGGGGGGAGGAACCAACGTCTCGGCCTCGGGTTCGGCTTCGATCTCGAGCTCTGCGTCCGATCGTTCCTCGATCTCGACCTCCTCTTCGACCGCCGGCGACAGCGGGTGAGGAGCCGTCATCACGTGTGGTTCCGGAGGCTGGATCACCACCGTGGGGAATGCGTCGAACGTGGGCATGGGCTCGTTCGGAGGCTCGCGTTCGGCCACCTCCCGCGCCAGGTCGCGATAGCACTCCGCCCCCTTGGACCTGGGATCGTAAACGGTGATCGGCTGTCCGAAGCCCGGTGCCTCGGAGAGCCGCACCGTCCTGGGGATGATCGTCTTGTAGACGCGGTCGCCGAAGAACTTGCGGACTTCATCCACCACCTGCTCCGAGAGCTTGGTCCTTGGATCGAACATCGTCATGACGATCCCCGTGAGCTGGAGGCTCGGGTTGACGTTCTGCTGCACAAGGCGGACGTTCCGCAGCAACTGGCCCAGGCCCTCCAGGGCGTAGTACTCGCACTGGATCGGAACGATGAGCTCCTCGGCCGCCGCCAGCGCGTTCACGGTGAGCAATCCAAGGGAGGGTGGACAGTCGAGGAAGATGAAGTCGTAGCCTGCCTCGTGGAGAGGTTCAAGCGCCTTGCGCAGGCGGAGCTCCCTGGAGAACCGGCTGACGAGCTCGATCTCGGCTCCCGCCAGATCGATGGTGGATGGCACGGCGAACAGGTTCTCCACCGGGGTGGGTATCACCGCATCGGCCATGGGGGCCTCGGCAGCCAGGACATCGTAGACGGTGACCTCACGGGCCTCGTGGCGGACACCGAGCCCCGTGGAGGCATTCCCCTGAGGATCCAGGTCGACGACCAGGACCCGGTAGCCGAGCTCCGCGAGGGCTGCGCCGAGGCTGACGGCGGTGGTGCTCTTGCCCACGCCGCCTTTCTGGTTGGCCACGGCGATGATCCGGCTTTTGCGGGAGGGCGCTGCGGCGTTGGCAGGTTCGGTGGCCGAAGTGGAGGCGCGGGTCTCACCCTTCTTCGACGGGGACGCGCTGGAGGCGGTCCGGGCCTGTGGCTTCGCGGGCTGTCTCCGCTTCGAGGGCGCGCCCGGATCTGCGCCGGGCGCGGCTCGGGGGGCGGTGCGCTTGGTCACTGACGGCTCATGATAACCAGCGGGCCAGAGCTTTCAAGCACGGGCGAACGCAAGAGGCTCACCGTCGCGACGTCCCCGGCCTCGAGCTCCACGGCGGATCCCTCGCCCGCGAAGTACACGAGACGCCCTCCGCTGCGTAACAGAGGGGCGGCCAGATGCCAGGTCCGCCCAAGCGGCGCAAGAGCTCTGGCGAAGCACAGATCGACCTGGACTCGCAGGTCCTGGATCCGAGTATGAGCCGTCGACACGTTGGGCAGTTCGAGGACCTCGACGACCTGCTCGAGGAATGCCACCCTGCGTCGGCGGGACTCCACGAGGGTGATGTGGAGTCCCGGGACGGCGATTGCGACCACGACCCCGGGAAGGCCGGCGCCGGATCCCAGATCCAAGGCCTCACGGTCCTCGGGGCGGACGACCGTAGCGGCCCTCAGACAGTCCACCACATGGCGTTCCAGGATCCGATCTCGGTCCCGCTCGGAGACCATGCCGGCGTCCGCGGCCGTGGTCTGGAGCAGCGCGGTGAGGCGTTCCAGCAGCACCAGCCTTGGCGGGTTCAGCTCCAACCCAAGTTCATCGGCAGCCCGCGACAGTCGTTTCGAGTCGGCATCCATGTTTCACGTGAAACACGACGGTTAGGCTCGGAGAGCAGCTCAGAGACCCCCTCCTGGAGCGAGTCTAGTCCAGACGGGAGCTGCTGCGGCCGTGAGGGGTCAGGAAGCGCGCGGCCGGATGACCACTCGACGTTCGGGATCCTCACCCTTGCTGAGGGTCTCGACGCCGGAGACCCTGGCGACGGCATCGTGGACGATCTTCCGCTCGTAAGGAGTCATCGGCTCCAGCTCCTCCTCACGTCCGGTTCGGGCGACGCGATCCGCGATCTCCCTAACTCGGGACGCGAGACGGCTGCGGCGGCGCTTCCGATAGTCCTCGACATCGACGATGACACGGCAGCGCTCGCCCGTTCGATGGGACACCACGATCCTGGTGAGCTCCTGAAGAGCGTCCAAGGTCTGTCCGTGATGTCCGATGAGCAACCCCATGTCCTCGTCGTCGGGGCCTTCGCCGAGGATGTCCACGTACATCGTGTCGTCCTGGAGATCGGGCTCGATGCCGGCCGAGACACCCATCCGCTCGAGCAGTCCTTCGAGGAAATCCGCGGCCACCTCACCCTGCTCCTCCATCACATCCTCTGAGAGCTCAGTACCGTGGGCCCGCAGGCGCACCCGGACGACCGCGTCCTGCCCGCCCATCCCCAGGAATCCGCCCTTCGGCTCCTGGACGATGAGGACGTCGACCTCCTGTTCGCTGACGCCGAGCTCTGCGAGGGCGGCCTCGAGGGCCTCCTCAACGCTTGGGGCGCTTCTTTCGACTTCCTGCACCGCTGCCTCCCTGCCCGGGCTTCTTCGGAGGGGGAGTGGACCGCCCGGGCGAGCCCGGTTTCGTCCCTCCCGGCTTCGGGGTGCCCGGCTTCGGGGTGCCCGGCTTGCGGCTCTTCGGTCCCTCGTGCCGGGTCCGCTCCTGCTGCGCGCGATCCATCAGCGAACCCAAGAACCCCTTCTTCGCCGGCGCTGCCGCGCCGTCGCCCTTGGCGGCCAGGGTCTCCGCGGTCGGGCGGTTCCGGAGCATGAAGTACTGCTGTCCGATCTGCCAGGCGTTCGACGTGGTCCAGTACACCACGAGGCCCATGGGGAAGAAGATGCCGAACACACCGAACATGATGGGCATCACCTTGAGCAGGGCCTGCTGTTGTTGGGAAGCGGCCCCAGGCGGACTCGCCTTCTGCATCTGGCGCTGCTGGTAGTAGGTCGTGACGAACATCAGGACCGCGAACAGGTAGTAGGGGATCCGCTGTGGCACCGAGTCGCCACAGTCCACGGGGAACTCTTGCCGCTCCCCGTTCACGACGTCACCCAGCTTGGCGTTCGGACTGCCCGCATCCTTGGCGCTGCACAGCAGGTTCATCCACAGGAAGTCCGTCCCCGAGGGTGGGCCCGCTTCCGCCGGCGGCGCCGATCCGGGCGGCGGGTTCAGCGGGATCTGCTTGTCGATCTGTTGGTACAGCGCCGAGTCGGCCGGCAAGTGGACGGGGTGCTGGGGGAAGCGAACCACCGCGTACATCGCGATCAGGATCGGGAACTGCAGCAGGACCGGCCAGCACCCGGAGAACGGGTTCACCCCGTACTCCTTGTACAGCTTCATGATCTCTTCCTGCTGCTTGGTCCGGTTCCCCTTGTACTTCTGCTGGATCTGCTTGACCTTGGGTTGGATGATCTGCATGTGCTGCATGGAGCGGACCTGGCGGATCCCGAGCGGGAGCAGCACCACTCGGATCACCACGGTAAGCACGATGATGGACAGGCCGTAGTTCGGGATGAGGTCGTACACGCGGGCGAGCAGCCACCCGAACGCGTCCAGCAGCCCCTGCCAGGCAGGCGACCAAGGGACGGCGGCCATCACGATGCGCTCACCTGCTCGGCATGTATGACGTTGTCATACGTGGCGTCACTGGTCCTGCGCGGAGGTACGTGGTCGACCCCACCCTTGGTGAACGGCCCGCAGCGCAGGATCCGCCAAACGGCCAGGCCCGATCCCCTCACGGCCCCGTGAACGCGGATGGCCTCCTCCGCGTAGTGGGAGCAGCTCGGGTAGAAGCGGCATTGACCCCCGAGCCACCCCGAGAGCAGGAGGCGGTACACGTGGATGAGGCCGATGAGCCCAAGCCGAGCCGGCGTGCCCACCACCCAGACCATGCGGCGAAGAGGGATCACGTCCCCACCATCTGCGCGCGCGACAGAAGCTCCAGCATCTCGGCTACCAGGTCCTGTGTCTTGGCCCCGCGGATCGCCGCCCGGGCCACCAAGGCGATGTCGTATCCCTCCCGTACCCTGGGTGCGAGCTCTCGCCACGCGGCCCGCAGGATCCGCCTGGCCCGGTTCCGGACGACGGCACCTCCAACGCGCCGTCCCGCGATGAACGCCACGTTCCCCGAGCCGGGCGCGACAAACACTACCATCAGCCTTCCGTGAAGAGGTCTGCCCTCGGACAGGACCCTGCCGATGCTCGGCCCGCTCGTCGCCGCCCCGACGCGCTCAGGCGGACAGCCTGGTTCGGCCCTTGGCCCGCCGACGGGCCAGCACCGCGCGGCCTGCACGCGTCCGCATCCGGATCCGGAACCCGTGGGTCTTCTTGCGCCGGCGGTTGTTCGGCTGGAACGTTCGCTTGGACATCGTGCCTCACGCGGTCGAGAAAGCCGGCCCTCGGCCGGCGCGGCAGAGTATACGAGAGCGCGTCGCCGCGGGACAAAGCGTGTGCGGGCAGAAAGTGCGCCAAAAGGCCATGCTCGAAGCGTCGTGGGGAAAACCCCGGTGCTATAGTCCGCGGCGCCTTCCCCATGGCGGCCCCGCCGGGATCCGGACCGCGGGGCCGTTTCCCTTCCCCAGGGTTTTCCACACGTGTGGAAAGGTGCTGTGGAATCAGGCATGGCGGTCACATCCTTCGAACAGGCTGCTGAGCGGACGTGGTCGCAGGTCGTGGATCGGGCCCGGCGCGAGCTCTCGGAGAGCTCCTTCGCCATGTGGTTCTCGGGGGTCCGCGCCACGAGCCTGCATGACGGCGTCCTCGAGGTGGTCGCGCCCTCGGACTACGTTCGGGACTGGCTTGCCAAGCACTACCTCGGCCTCATCCAGTCCGCCGCCACCGACGCCTTCGGCTCCACGATCCAGGTGCGCCTGGACGCCTCCGAGGAGCCGGCCGAGCGGGCCCCGATCCCCGACCCTCCGATCCCACAGGGCCCCACCCCCCCTCGTGCACAGACGGGGGCGTCCACGCTCGGCGCGCCGGGCCTGCCGTTCCCGAACTACACGTTCGAGGCGTTCGTTCCCGGCCCCAGCAATCGCTTCGCGCACGCGGCCGCCATGGCCGTGGCCGAGGCGCCGCCGTCCAAGGCGTACAACCCGCTGTTCATCTACGGGGGTGTCGGTCTGGGCAAGACCCACCTCATCGTCGCCATCGGCCACCACATGCACCGGCTGGCCCCGCGCCTGCGCGTGAGGTACGTCACCTCCGAGAGCTTCATGGCGGAGTTCATCAAGGCCGTGCGTGAGCGGCAGGGCTACCAGTTCGCTGCTCGATACCGCGACATCGACGTCCTGCTCGTCGACGACATCCAGTTCTTGGCGAAGCGCGAGGAAACGCAGACCGAGTTCTTCCACACGTTCAACGCGCTCCATGAGAAGGAGCGCCAGATCGTGATCGCCTCCGACCGCCAACCCCAGGAGCTCGGCATGGAGGAGCGGCTCCAGAGCCGGTTCCGCCTGGGCCTCTGCGTGGACGTGCAGCCCCCGGACCTCGAGACACGCATCGCGATCCTGCAGTTGAAGGCGCAGCGAGAAGCCGTCCACGTGCCCGACGACGTGATCGAGTTCGTGGCCAGCAAGTTCGACCAGAACATCCGTGAGCTCGAAGGGGCGCTCGTCCGCGTGGTGGCCTGGAGCGACCTCACCGGCCACCCGATCGGGATGGAGCTTGCCGAGCACGCTCTCGAAGACCTCCTGCCGCAGGCTGAGGCAGAGATCCCTCCGCAGCTCATCGTGGAGGAGACGGCCAAGTACTTCAGCCTCACGGTCGACGACCTCGTGTCGAAGAGCCGGTCGCGTCCCCTCACCACCGCCCGGCACGTGGCGATGTACCTCGTCCGCGAGTGCACCGGTATGACGCTCCCGAAGATCGGCGAGCTCTTCGACCGCGATCACACCACCGCGCTCCACGGGATCAACAAGATCAATGGCAGCATGCGCAACCGCGAGCCGGTGTACCGGCAGGTCCAGGACCTGTCCCGGATCATCCGAAACCGGGCGAGGAACCTGTGAGCGAGGCTGTGGAAACCGTGGGAACACGTGTGGGCGACGGTGCATGGCCGCCTGCGATCTCCACCACTTTCCCCACGGCGTCCCCATGTCCGACACGTCCGGTACGCTCGCAGTTGAGGGGGGTTGTCCCTTTTTCCACAGGCCCTACTACTACTGGAAGAGAAAGAAGGGCAGATCGTAGAAGCCGTGAGGGGGTGGACAGGTGAAGTTCCGGTGTGACCGAGATGCGCTGTCCGAGGCGCTTCAGATCGTGCAGCGGGGCGTGTCGTCGCGTCCGGGGATCCCTGCGCTGACGGGTGTCCTGATCGAAGCAGGCGCGGAGGGTGCCCTGACGCTCACCACGACCGATCTGGAGGTCTCGGCCCGCCTGTCCATCGAGGTCCAGGTGCAGGAGCAGGGGATCGCCCTGGTGCCGGCTCGGCTCCTGGCCGACACGGTCAAGAGCCTCTCGGACGCGCCGGTCGAGTTCGAGGCCGATCAGGGACAGGCTCGGATCCGGTGCGCGGCCTACGAAGGTTCGCTGCGGCTGCTCCCGGCGGAGGACTTCCCGAGTCTGCAGCCACCATCGGGCACCCGCGTGGTCGTGGACGCCCCCACCTTCGCGGAGGCCGTTGGCCAGGTTACGCGGGCCGCATCGCGCGACGAGGCCCGTCCGGTGCTGACGGGCGTGTTGGTGGAGGTCAGCCGGGAGGGTTTGACACTCGTGTCCACGGACTCGTACCGGCTCGCGGTTCGCGAGCTCGTGGCGACCGCCGGAGGCGAGGCAAGGGTCATCGTTCCGGAGCGGGCGATGTCCGAGGCCGGACGCGCCGCCGGTGGCGTGGAGAAAGGCGAGGTTCAGCTGTTCGCCGACGAGAGCCAGGTTTCGTTCCAGATCGGCCAGCTCATGCTCACGTCGAGGCTGATCGAGGGGGAGTTCCCGAACTACCGGCAGCTGCTTCCCGAGGCGTACGACAGCCGCCTGACGGTCTCGCGGCAGCAGCTGATCGACGCCGTTCGGCGCGTGGGGCTCCTGGCACGCGACACCTCGCCGGTGCGGCTCGAGTTCAACGCGCTGGGCGTGAAGCTGTCCTCGTCATCACCCGACCTCGGCCAGGCGGTTGAGGCCGTGGAGGCTCGCTACGAGGGCGAGGAGCTGACCGCGGCCTTCAACCCCGGGTACCTGGCCGACGGTCTCGCGGCGGCCACGGGTGAGAGCGTGCGGCTGGAGGTCCGGGACGGGCTGAAGCCGGGCATCGTGCGAGGGGAGAGCGACGACTTCACCTACCTCGTGATGCCGGTCCGGCTGCCCACGCCGGTGGGCTGATCTCCGGAGGCTCGTTGCGCCTGCGCTGGGTGGAGCTTCGCGGCTTCCGCAACCACCGCCAGACGCGTCTGGATGAGGTTCCCGATGGTCTCGTCGTAGTGGTCGGGCCCAACGGTGAAGGGAAATCCAACCTGCTCGAGGGCGTGGCCTTCCTGTTCTTCCTGGCTTCCCCGAGGGTCTCGGCCACGCAGCCCCTCGTGCTCGAGGGGGCCGAGGCCGCGTACACGCGCGGTGAGATCGACACGCTCAGCGGCCGGGTCCTCGTGGAGGTGGAGATCCCGGGACACGGAGCGAACCGCGTCCAGGTGAACCGATCGCCCGTGCGGCGCAAGCGCGACCTTCGCCGCCAGGTCCGGGCCGTGTTCTTCGGCCCGGACGATCTGGACATCGTGCGGGGGGACCCCTCGCAGCGGCGACGGTTCGTCGACGAGGCCGCGACGACCCTGTGGCCCCTCAAGGAGTCGGTCTTCACCGCCTACGACCGCACGCTGCGCCAGCGGAATCGCCTGTTGAAGGACTGGGAGGGACGGGGTTCGCCCGCCGGCCTCGACGCGTGGGACGCCGAGCTGATCGAGAAGGGGACCGCGGTGATCCTCCTGCGGGCCGAGGCGGTGGCGAGTCTGACCCCTGCCGCGGAGGAGGAGTTCCGCCACCTCTCGGGGTACGGGCTGGCATGTGAGTACCGCCCGAACGTGCCAGCCGGCGGATCGGACGGTCTGTCCCCCGAGACACTCGTAGAGGTCTTCCGTGCGCGCCTGGCCGAACGGCGGAGCGACGAGCTCGTGCGCCGGACCAGCCTGGTGGGACCCCACCGAGACGATCTGGAGCTCGCGGTGAAGGACCTCGGCGCGCGGAGCTTCGCCTCCCATGGCGAGGCGTGGGCGGCCGCGCTGTGCCTCCGGCTCGGCCTGGGTGCGGCTGTGGAGACCGAGGTCGGTGAGCACCCGGTGATGCTGCTGGACGACCCGTTCTCTGCGCTCGACCCCCTCCGGCAGGGCCAGGTCGGCGAGCGACTCTCGAAGCGGGGCCAGGTGTTGATCTCGGTGGCCGATGAAGCGCACGTCCCCGGCCATGCCGAGGCCGTGTGGGACGTGTCGGCGGGACGCGTTACGGTTCGCGGGGAGGGCTGATGCCGTCGAGCAAGGGATGGCGCGGGCGCAAGGACGAACGGACCCTGCGCGAGACACCGATCGGCGAGATCGTTGACGGGCTGCTGCGGGAGCGGGCGTTGGCGAGGGGCATGCCGGTGGGGAAGCTGGCTGCTTCGTGGGCAGACGTGGTCGGCGCCCGGCTGGCCTCGGAGTCGGCGCCGCTCAGTCTGGACGCGGGCATCCTGGTGGTGGCTGCGAGTTCCGGACCGTGGGGCGCGCAGGCCCGGTTCCTGGCCTCGGAGATCCTCCGAAAGGCCAACCAGGCGCTCGGCTCGGACCAGGTGCGAACCGTCCAGATCGTGGTCCGCCCCGATCCACAGAAAGGCTTGTAGCGCAGAGCGTTCGGTGCACGCGACGACTCGGGCGCGGGGGGGTCCGGGTTGGTAGAATCTAGGGGTTGTTCCCCGCGTGAGGCCCCTCAGCGTCAGCGGCCGCGTGTCGCTGTGCGTGGGTCACGGCACGGAGGTTCCTTGGCGACCAGAAAGACCGACAACAGCAGAGGCAGCGACGGCGGATACACCTCCGCGGACATCACCGTCCTGGAGGGCGTCGAGCACGTCCGGCTCCGCCCTGGGATGTACATCGGGACCACCGGCCCCCGGGGGCTGCACCACTTGGTCTACGAGGTCGTGGACAACTCGGTCGACGAGGCCATGGCAGGGTTCTGCGACAAGATCGTGGTCACCCTGTTGAAGGACGGAGCCTGCCGAGTGGCCGACAACGGCCGCGGCATCCCGGTGAAGCCGATCCCCAAGGCCAAGGACCGCCGTCCCGCGGTGGAGGTCGTGCTCACGACCTTGAACGCAGGGGGCAAGTTCGGCGGTCGCGGCTACCGGATCTCGGGCGGCCTGCACGGGGTGGGCGTCTCGGTCGTGAACGCCTTGTCCGAGAAGATGGTCGTCCAGGTGGAACGCGACGGATCTACCTGGACTCAGTCGTATGCGCGGGGCAAGGCGACCTCGAAGCTCACGAAGGCAAAGCCCAGCAAGCATGGCACCACGGTGACCTTCTGGGCCGACCCCCAGATCTTCGAGGAGGTGGCGTTCAAGCGCGAGATCCTCGCCGAACGCCTGCAGGAACTGGCGTTCCTCAACAAAGGGCTCGAGATCCAGCTCGTCGACGAGCGGGAGAGCCCGCCCACCAAGGACGTGTTCAAGGCAGCCGGGGGACTCGCGGACTTCGTGAAGGAGCTGCAGGCCGGCAAGGAGGTCTTGCACACCCGGGTGATCCACTTCGAGCGCGCCGAGTCCGACGGATCGGCCGAGGTCGAGGTGGCTCTGCAATGGAGCGGTGGATACGCGGAATCGATCCACTCCTTCGCGAACACCATCAACACCCACGAGGGCGGTACCCACGAGGAGGGTCTGAAGAAGGCCCTGACCAACGTGATCAATCGCTACGCCCGGGCGAAGAACCTGTTGAAGGAGAAGGAGGAGAACCTCCAGGGCGAGGACGTGCGCGAAGGACTCGTCGGCATCGTATCGGTCAAGCTCCGCGAGCCGCAGTTCGAGGGCCAGACGAAGACCAAGCTCGGCAACACCTCCATCCGCTCGCTCGTCGAGACCACCGTGAACGAGCACCTCATGACGTGGCTCGAGGAGCACCCCGGCGACGCGAAGAGGATCGTGCTGAAGGGGTCCTCGGCGGCGAAGGCCCGTCTCGCCGCCAAGCATGCGCGCGATCTCACGCGCCGCAAGTCGTTCCTGGAAGGCGCCGGCCTGCCGGGCAAGCTCGCCGACTGCCAGTTGAGCGACCCCGCCGCGTGTGAGCTGTACATCGTGGAGGGCGACAGCGCCGGGGGCTCGGCCAAGAGCGCGCGCGACCGCGCCACGCAGGCCATCCTGCCGATCCGGGGCAAGATCCTGAACGTCGAGAAGGCCCGACTGCACAAGATCCTCGAGAACAACGAGATCCAGGCCCTCATCACGGCGATCGGCACCGGGATCGGCGATGAGTTCGACCTGTCGAAGGCTCGGTACCACCACATCGTGATCATGGCCGACGCCGACGTCGACGGCGCCCACATCCGCACGCTCCTGCTCACGTTCTTCTTCCGGAACATGCGCGAGCTGATCGACGCCGGCTTCGTCTACCTCGCGCAGCCACCGCTGTACCTGCTGAAGGACGGCAAGCAGGAGCACTACTTCTACACCGAACGGGAGTGGGACCAGTTCCGCAAGCAGAACGGGAACGGGCAGAAGAAGCTCGAGCCGCAGCGGTTCAAGGGGCTCGGCGAGATGGACGCCACGCAGCTGTGGGACACCACGATGGACCCCGAGCGCCGCACGCTGCTGCGGGTGACGCTGGAGGACGCCGTCATGGCCGACCGGCTGTTCACGGTGCTGATGGGCGAGGACGTACCGGCCCGCAAGGCCTTCATCGAGGCCAACGCCAAGGACGTCCAGAACCTGGACGTGTGAGGTAGGAACGCATGTCCGAGAACCTGTTCGCCGGCCGCATCGAGGACGTCCAGCTCGAGGACGAGATCCAGCGCTCGTACCTCGACTACGCGATGTCGGTCATCGTGGGGAGGGCGCTGCCCGACGTCCGCGACGGCCTGAAGCCCGTCCAGCGCCGGATCCTCTGGTCGATGTTCGAGTCGGGGTTGCGCCCCGACCGCCCGCACCGCAAGTCGGTGGCCGCCGTTGGCGAGGTGCTGAAGAAGTACCACCCCCACGGCGACCAGAGCGTGTACGACGCCCTGGTCCGCATGGCTCAGGACTGGGTGATGCGGGCGCCGCTCATCGACGGGCACGGCAACTTCGGCTCCGTCGACGGCGACCCGCCGGCCGCCTATCGGTACACCGAGGCCCGCCTGGCGCCCATGGCCATGGAGATGCTCCGCGACATCGACGGGGAGACCGTCGACTTCGTCCCGAACTTCGACGGGTACGAGCAGCAGCCGCTCGTCCTGCCGGCGCGCTTCCCGAACCTCCTCGTGAACGGCTCCAACGGGATCGCCGTCGGCATGGCCACGAACATCCCACCCCATAACCTCGGCGAGGTGATCGACGCCGTCGTCTTCGCGGTAGACCACCCCGACTGCACCCCCGCCGACCTCATGAAGTTCGTGAAGGCGCCGGACTTCCCCACCGGAGCGGTGATCATGGGCCGGCAGGGGATCAAGGACGCCTACGAGACCGGTCGGGGCTCGGTGAAGGTCCGTGCCGTGGCCCAGATCGAGGAGGGCATCGGCGGGCGATCGAAGATCGTCTTCAGCGAGCTGCCGTACCAGGTGAACAAGGCGCGGGTGGCTGAGAAGATCGCCGAGCTCGCCACCTCGGGCAAGCTGAAGGACGTTGCCGACGTCAAGGACGAGTCGAACCGGCAGGGCACGCGACTCGTGGTCGTCACGAAGCGGAACGCCAACCCACAGGTCGTCCTCAACCAGCTGTACAAGCACACGCAACTGCAGGACAGCTTCGGCGTCATCATGCTCGCCCTCGTCGACGGCGTGCCGCGGACCCTGAACCTGGCCGAGATGATCGGGTACTACGTCGACCACCAGGTCGATGTCGTCACCCGGCGCACGCGCTTCCAGCTGCGCAAGGCGGAGGAGCGCGACCACATCGTGCAAGGGCTACTGGTCGCGCTCCAGCACCTCGACGAGGTCATCAAGATCATCCGGGGCTCCCAGGACTCCGACGAGGCTCGGACGAAGCTGATGAAGAAGTTCAAGCTCTCCGAGATCCAGGCGAACCACATCCTCGACATGCCGCTCCGGCGGCTCACGCGCCTGGCCCGGACCGAGCTCGAGGACGAGCACAAGAAGCTCCTCGCCGACGTCAAGTACCTCAAGGGCCTGCTGAAGGACCCGAAGAAGCTCCGCGGCGTCATCAAGGACGAGCTCGCGGAGATCCGGAAGAAGTCTGCCGATGCCCGCCGCACGCAGATCAAGGCCGACGACGGCGACCTGGAGGTCGAGGATCTCATCGCCGAGGAGGACGTGGTCATCACGGTCTCGCGGGCCGGGTACGTGAAGCGCCAGCTCATCGAGAACTTCCGTCGCCAGGGCCGGGGCGGCAAGGGCATCCGCGGAGCGAACCTGAAGGAAGAGGACGTGGTGAGCCACGTCTTCACCACCACGACCCACCACTGGCTGCTGTTCTTCACCACGAAGGGCAAGGTCTACCGAGTGAAGGTGCACGAGGTCCCGGAGGCCGGCCGAACGGCCAGGGGAACGTACGCCGCGAACCTCCCCGGAGTTGCCATCGCCGGCGAGGAGCGGGTCTCGGCCGTGATCGACTTGAAGGAGTACGAGAACGGCCGGTACATCTTGTTCGCCACGCGACGCGGCATGGTGAAGAAGACCGCCCTTCCCGAATACGACTCCCCGCGCACCGGTCTTGCCGCCATCAACCTGAAGCCGAAGGACGAGCTCATCGACGTTCGGCTGACCGATGGAAAGGACGACGTGTTCCTGGTCTCCCGCAAGGGCCAAGCCATCCGGTTCAAGGAGAGTCTGGCCCGCCCGATGGGGCGCCAGACGACCGGCGTGATCGGGATGCGTCTGGGCGGCGACGATGAGGTCATAGCACTCGGCGTCGCCTCCGAGGGCGAGGAGCTGATCAGCGTCACGCACCAGGGGTACGGCAAGCGCACGCCGCTCGGGCAGTATCCGCTCAAGGGCCGCGGCGGCAAGGGCGTGATCGGCCACCAGCTCACGAGGAAGACAGGGCTCCTGGCCGGCGCGTTCGTCGGCTCGAAGGATCAGGACATGTTCGTGATCTCGTCCTCGGGCATCGTCATCCGGGTGGCGGCCGGGGAGATCCGGCGGGTGGGTCGGGTCAGCCAGGGCGTCCGCACGATGCGGGTGGAGGAGGGTGCCACGGTCGTGGCGCTCGCGCCCGTCGTGGTGCAGCTCGAGGAGGAATAGCCCACGGCCGTGGTTCTCGCGGATCGGACCGTTCAGGGGCCCGGTCGATCCTCCGGCAGGGGAACCCGCCGGAACGCCCCGAACAGGAGCAAGTCGTAGACGACCTTGAGCCCGCCGGCCACCACGAACGGCGCACCCAGAGCCACCCGTTGGATCAGGGCCCCCGCCCCGAGCGGGCCCAGGGGTCGTGTGGCGTACCGCGCGGTGTTCGTGAACGCAGCGGCGGCCGTGCGCTCCTCGGGATCCACCATCGAGACCACATAGGCCTGTCTGGCCGGCACGTCCATCTGCGAGAGCGAGAACCGAGCCAGCAGTAGGACGACCGCGGCACCGAGCGTCGGCATGGCCGGCACCAGCGCCAGCAGCACGTTCGAGGGCAGGTGGGTGAAGACCATCGTGTTCAGCAGCCCGAACCGAGCTCCGAGCCATCCGGCCACGATGGAAGAGCCGGCCTGCAGGAGACCGGCGCCGAAGAACACGAGCCCCATGGTCTCCGCAGAGGCCCCGAACCGCACGTGGAACCAGTACACGAGGAACACCTGCACCACAAAGCCCCCCGCGAACGAGTCCAGACCGAAGAGGGCTGCGAGCCGCAGAACCGTCGACCGGGATCGCTCGAGCGGGCGACGCCGAGCGCCGCCGTTCGTCTGATGGGTCTCGACGTCGTCGGAGAGGCGCCGTGCCAGGACGACGCAGGCCACGGCCATCACCGGGAACGCCAGGAGCCACCGCTGATCCGCAGGCAGGCCACGGAACACGTGACGGAACGCGGCCGGGCCTCCGGCGGCCAGCGCCCCGACCGCGCCGGAGAGGTACGCGACGGCGTTGTAACGCCCGAACACCCGGGCGCGGAGGTCTCGCGGCGCGTGACCCATCATCGCCTGTTCGAGCGAGGTGATGGGGCCGGATTCGTTCGGATCGGTCGACAGCGTGCCGGTGAGTGAGGCGATGCAGAGAACGGGGAGCGAGTCGGTCAGCGCGAACACCGCCCCGGCCACGCCCATCACCGTCAGCAAGGCGACGTACGCCGGCCGGCGCCCGAGCCGGTCGCCGACGAGACCCACCACGATGGAGCTCGCGGCCATGCCGGCGAGCATCGCGGTGAACACCACGCCGACCTGGAACGCCGACAGCCCACCGGCGGCCAGGGACGTCCCCAGCAAGATGCTCCCGAATCCGTACAGGAACGCCCGGATGGCCTGCACGGCCAGGATCAGCCGGAGATCGCGAAGCGTGCCCGGGCGCCGAGTGGCTTCCATGTGCAGAGGGGATAATCCCACCGATGGACACGGCGGCCGGCATCGGCCTGATCGCTGGCGGTGCAGCCGTCGGCCTGTTCACGGCTTCCGTGCTGTGGCACCGTCTCCCCGCCACCGCGGGCGTCGCGGTGGCCGCGACCTCCGGAGCGGCCGTCGGGGCCGGCGCGCTGCTGGTCGAGCGGGGCGGCGGAGCCGGGGACTGGGCGCTCGCGGTGGGCGTGTTGGCTGTGCTCACACCGGTGCATCTGTGGGTCCTGTTGGGCCGGCCGGGCGTCGGTGAGAGGGGCTGAGGTTGTTGCCGAAGGGGTCGAGGCCGCGTAGAAAGGCATGGATCCGATGAGTCAGCCCCCCAACGATCCCAGCCTCGTGGCGGAACCCGCCGCGCCCGTGCGCGGTCCTTCTGCCCCGATGACCGAGACCATCTCGCCACCGGTGGTCGCCCCTGCCCGCCGCGGACCGCGGCGGCGGGGGCGCCAGACGCGCGTGGTGGTCCGCAAGGTCGGCCCGTGGTCGGTGTTCAAGTTCTCGCTGCTCTTCTACTTCTGCGTGATGCTCGTGGTGCTGCTGGCGTTGGGGATGTTGTACGCCATCCTCGGCGCCGTGGGGGCCATCGACTCCGTCACGCGCCTGGCGCGAGATCTGTTCGCGGACCAATCCTTCGAGATCCACGGTGGCTGGATCTTCACGCGCCTGACGCTGATCGGCCTGGCGATGGTGTTGGTCTGGTCGCTGATCAACCTGTTCATCTCGTTCCTGTACAACCTCATCTCGGACGTGGTCGGTGGGATCGAGGTCACGCTGACCGAGCGGCGCTGAGGGTGCGCTCCGGAAGGTGAAGCCGCAGGTCATCTATGAAGGACGGGTCGGTGTCAAGTCCCGTCTGCTGACCGCATCACCTCCTGGCCGCCGAGGACGACGGACCGCAGCCGGGGTCAACGTGGAGCGCCCCACGGACGAACGACCTTGACGCCGGCGAGGACCGTCGTGCGATGGATGAAGGTGGTCGTGGCCGTGCATCAACGTGTGGGTCGGTGGCACCAGTCATCTATTCGGGTGGGTTCCCATGATGGGCGTGCGGCCTGGGCGGCTCAATCAGAAAGGGCGGCCGTCCCGAAGGAGGCCATGACCTGCGGCGAGCGCGCCCCGACCACGGGTTGAGGTTCTCATCGGACCACCGGGTAGGCCCAGCACCCGCCCTCGTCCCGGAGGGCGTAGAAGCAGAGGGTGAGCAGGCGGCGGGCGAGGGCCACCTTGGCGATCTTGTTGCCCCGGCGCCGAGCGATGCCGTCCCGGAAGCCCCGGAGCACGGGATCCTTCAGGTAGGGGCGGCTGGCCGACTCCACCATCGCCCACCGGAGCCAGCGCGATCCCTGCTTGGAGAGGGCGGCGGTGGTGAACCCGATCCCGGGGATGGGAAGGAGCCGTGCGATGCGAGAGTGCCCTCGGAACAGCTCTCGCAGCTCGCGGTCGGCTGCGGCGACCTCGGGGGAGATGAGGTCGATCAGGCGCAGGTTGGCCTGAAGGCGCGCCTCGGGGATGGGGCGGAGCCGGACGCCCTGCAGGAACGCCCGGCCTGCCTGACCGAAGAGATCTGTCACGGGCACCGTGATCGCCTGGTCGGCGAGCAGGGCATGGGTCTGGCACTTCAAACCGAGGAGATCCTGGCAAGGGAGATCCGCGTGCGGGCCAGCTTGCGGGCGTCGCGGACCTCCGGCGGGGCCGCCCAGGCCTCGGCGAGCAGGTTGGTGCGCAGCAGGTGGGCCAGCGTCTTGGCATCGACCCGATCGTTCTTCACCCGGGCCGAGGAGATGGCCTTGGTGGCAAGGGGATGGGCCATGTGGGCGGGGATGCCGACGTCAGCAAGCAGGTCGGCGAACCAGCCCCACCCGTAGGTGGCCTCGAAGGCGACCTCTATGGGCTCGGCCTCGAGCTCCCCGAATACCCGGACGAACTCCTCCGGCCGGCTGGGGATCCGCCGGGTTGCGAGCAGCTGCCCGTCGTCGGCGAGTACGGCGACGTGCGAGGACTTGCGGTGCAGATCCACTCCGACGTAAACCATGACAGGGCCTCCTTCCTGTCGTTCGTGTCGAGCGGACGCTACGACGTCACGCTGTGAACACGGGAGCGGAGGCCCGCTCCTTCATGGCATCAGTGGGCCTTTTCGCGTTCCGCCCCAGGTCGCGGAATCAGCCCAGTTCGCCCTCTCAAGGTGGAGACACGGGTTCGAATCCCGTTGGGACTACAGGCGTAAAGTGCCAGGTCACGGGCATAATCAGCCGGATCGGGGCACCTGAGAGGCGAGCGGGTCATCGGCCAATGATTGGACACGATTGGCCAGGGTACGTGTCCCTCGTGGATCGCTCTCCCACCAGGTACCTCGGGATCACCAAGCGCACCTGGCGCAACCGCGCCGGCGGGCTCGAGGTCCGATACGACGTCCGGATCCGGGGAACGGGCGGCAAGCGGGTGGCTCGCACCTTCACCCGCCTGGGGCACGCGAAAGCCTGGCTCGACGAGCAGCGCACGGCCAAGCGCCGAGGCGACTGGAACGACCCATTCCGGGGCGCCGAGAGGCTCGATGCCTACTTCGCCCGCTGGCGGGCCAGGGCGGCGAGCAGGGGCAGGCCGTCGGAACGAACGCAGGTGGAGTACGACCGAACATGGCGCCTGTGGATCTCACCCGCCATCGGAGCCCGGCCGCTCTCCTCGATCACCCGCGACGACGTCGAGGCCGTCGTCGATGCGGCGGGCGAACGATCCGCGTGGAGGGCGCACGACACCCTGAAGCTGCTGCGCCGGATTCTCTGGTCCGCCGTCGCAGATGGCCTCCTTCTTCGCAACCCCGCCCCCGGTGTCGAGCTGCCCGAGATCAGCGGTGACGGGCCGTGGGTCCTCGAGCCAGCGGAGTTCGATCGCCTGCTTGCCGCGCTCCCCGATCGCTACCGGGCGCTGGTCCTGGTCGGGGCCTACGGGGCCCTTCGGTGGTCCGAGCTCGTGGCGCTTCGCGCCGAGCGGTTCGACATCGATCGGGACCGCATCCGGGTCAGTGAGACGCTCGTGGAGTCGGGACGGATGTTCGCCGGCAGGCCCAAGACGCGGGGCTCCCGTCGATGGGTGACGCTGCCGGGGTTCGTCGTCGCAGAGCTCGCCGAGCATCTGTACCGGTTCCCGCCAGCCGCAGATGGCCTGATCTTCACGGCGCCCGAGGGTGGTCCGATCCGTCGCCCGCACTTCGGACGGATTTGGCGGCGCGCGACTGCGGCGGCCGGGCTGGACGGCTTCCAGGTTCGGAACCTGCGTCACACCGGCGCGACGTGGGCGCTTCAAGCCGGCGTGAACCCGGTGCTCGTCGCGTTCCGACTAGGCCACACGTCGACGCGGATGATCGAGGCCCACTACGCGCATCTTCTGGAGTCCATGGACCGGGAGATCGCCGACCGACTCGAGGCGAGCCGCGGGACGTGATCACGCATCGCCAACTGGCATCGACGCCCTACGTGGCACGGTATCGAGATGCCCGCTATCGTGCCACCACGGTTGAACGGTGTTATCCTCCTGCCCAGACGGAGTTCGCAGGAGTCGGCGGGAGGTGATCCGAACGTGAAGCCGAAGGCCATGACCGTCAGGTTGGATCCCGAGCAGGCCGCTGAGCTCGAGGCAGTGGCCGAGGTCGAGGGGGTTCCGGTGGCCGAGGCGATTCGTAGCGCGATCGCCGAGCACATCGAGGCCCGGCGGCGGGACGAAGCATTCCAGGCTCGGCTGCGGGCGTCCCTCGAGCGCAACCGGCGGATCCTCGAGAAGCTCGCTCGTTGAGCAGCGAACGGTGGGCGTACCTCGACCTCGCGGACTTCCTGCTGATCACGGAGGCGACGCTCGGCGTGAGCACGGACGACCTAATCCGGTGACCCAACTCCACCTCGCCTCCTCGGCGCTGGACGCT
>DASWAT010000089.1:0-11636 GCA_036390995.1 Actinomycetota bacterium
CGATGGCCTCACGGTCGTTCCCGTCCACCATGTCTCGGACGCGCTGCGCTGGGCGTTCGAGGGGCAGCCGAACCGTGGCCGACACAACCGGTCCTAGGGCCTCCGAAGTGCGGAAACGCGCAGGAAGCGGTCGAAAGCACGTAGGAACGAGGTCGAGAGATGGCCGAGGCATGGCCGAAAGGGGCCTCTGACCAGCACTTTTGATTTGCGGGGGACAGGCGCTCCGTGCTATCTTGGTAAGCAGTTCCCGACCCGTCATCGCATCTCACTCGAGGGGGTTGTGTGTTCCGTAAAGGCGACACCGTTGTGCATCCGGAACATGGGGCGGCAGTCATCGAAGAGCTTCGCGAACGGGAGATCCTCGGCGAGAAGAGGAAATACCTGGTGTTGCGGGTCGCGTACGGCGACCTCACGCTGATGGTCCCGGTCGACAGCACGGAGGAGGTCGGCCTCCGCTCCGTCGTCGGCAAGAACGAGGTCAAGAAGGTCCTGAACGTCCTCAAGGAGGACGAGTCGAAGATGGCCGCCAACTGGAGCCGTCGCTTCAAGAACAACATCGAGAAGCTGCGCTCCGGCGACATCTACCAGGTGGCCGAGGTCGTCCGGAACCTGTCCATCCGCGAGCGCGAGCGCGGGCTCTCCGCAGGCGAGAAGCGCATGATCACGAAGGCTCGCCAGATCCTGGTCTCCGAGCTCGTCTACGCGACCGGGGGGACCGAGGAGAAGGCCGAGGCGATGATCGACAGGGTCCTGGAGGAGTCCCACCAGGCACGGGTCCTCCAGGGCGCCTAGCCCGGTTCGCCGGCCCGGCGGATCGGGAGCGCGGTTGTCCGGTTCGGTGACCGGATGCTTGCGAGAACCCCGCACGAAGGTCACGGTAGGCGGGTGAGTGGATCGGGCGAGAGCCGTCGGGCCATCCCTCGTGGGCGGTTGGTCGAGTTCGTCCGCCTGATCTTCGTCGTCCTGTTCGCCGTCGCCGGCTACACCGTTGCGCGTGGGATGACCGATCCCACCGGGCGCAGCACCCTCCTCGGCGTGATCCTGGGCTCGGGCACGGGATTCGTACTGGGCGGCGTCTTCGGACGGCAGACCGCCACCGCCGTGAGCGCGGTCGAGCGCGAGTTCCGGCGCGTTCCCGCCGCCGAGCTGGTCGCCGGTGCCGCCGGGTTGGTCGTGGGCCTGACCATCGCGGCACTGTCGACCGTGCCGCTGTTCCGCCTGCCGCCGCTCGCAGCCTGGACCACCGTCGCGTTCATCTACGTGACGCTCTCGTACCTCGGCTATCGCGTCGGACGAACCAAGCAGGCGGACCTGTTCGGGCTGATCGGCTTGAAGCCGCGGGCGGGGGGGACGGCGCAGGGCGAGATCTCGGTCGTCGACACCAGCGCGCTGATCGACGGCCGGGTGGTGGACCTGGTGAAGACCGGCTTCCTCTCCGGAGACCTGCTGATCCACGCAGCGGTTCTGGTGGAGCTGCAGCAGATCGCCGACACGTCGGATCCGAAGCGGCGCGCTCGGGGCCGCCGGGGTCTCGACGCCGTGACCGAGCTGCAGCGGGCGCCCACGGTCGAAGTGCACCTGGTCGAGGAGGAGGCGGTGGGCGACGTGGATGCCGCGCTGGTTCGCCTGGCCCGCGATCGCGGGGCCTCGCTCATCACGACCGACCACAACCTCGCGAAGGTGGCCGAGGCGCTCTCGGTGCGCGTGCCCCGGCTGAACGAGCTGGCGGCAGCGTTCCGGGTGCCGGTCGGCGTGGGCGACGAGCTCACGATCGAGCTCGTGAAGGAAGGGCGGGAGAGCGGGCAGGCCGTCGGGTACCTCGACGACGGCACGATGGTCGTCGTGGAGCGCGCCGACGAGCGCATCGGCTCGGAGGTCGCCGTGGTGGCCCGGAACGTCATCACCACCACCACCGGGCGCATGGTCTTCGCGAACCTCCAGGGAACGGACGGGTCGGAGGCGGTGTGACGGTCTCGGCCGTTGCGATCGTGCTCGCCGCGGGATCGGGCGAGCGGTTGGGCGAACCCGTGCCCAAGGCCTTCGTGCCGGTGGGAGGACGGCCCATGCTGGTTCACGCGGTCCGGGCCGCGATGGCCTGTCCGCAGATCGGATCCGTCGTCGTGGCCGCGCCGTGGGGGCAAGAGGACCTGGCCCACGCGATGCTCGAGCAGGTCGGGCCGCACGCGGTGGTCACGGGGGGTGAGTCCCGTCAGGTTTCCGTCCGAGCCGCCCTCGCGGCCGTGCCCGCGGAGGTCGAAGCGGTCGTGTGCCACGACGCGGCTCGGTGCCTCGCCTCCGCTGCGTTGTTCGATGCCGTTCTCGAGGCGCTGGACGGCGCCGACGGTGCCGACGGTGCGATCCCCGTGCTCCCGGTGCCCGACACCGTGAAGCGCGTTCGCGATGGGATCGTGCTGGAGACGGTGGATCGGTCCGAGCTCGGGTTGGCCCAGACGCCGCAGGCGTTCCGGCTCATCGCGCTTCGCGATGCGCACGCCCGGGCCGAGCGTGAAGGCGTCGAGGGAACCGACGACGCGATGCTGCTAGAGCTGGCGGGGTACCGCGTGGTCGCCGTCGCCGGAGAGGTCGGCAACTTCAAGGTCACGACCGCGCAGGACCTGGCCCGTGCGGACCGGATCCTGACGGAGGTCCCGGCCGGTGACTGAGGAACGGTTCGCGGAGCGGGTCCTCCGGTGAGCGAGCCTCGCGTGGGCCTAGGGTTCGACGTCCACGGGTGGGGCGCCGGTGGGACGCTCCACCTGGCCGGCGTCGTCGTTCCCGACCGGGCGGCGCTGCTCGGGCACTCGGACGGCGACGTCGTGTGTCATGCCCTGGCCGATGCGCTGCTCGGCGCGGCCGGGCTCGGCGACATCGGGGAGCACTTCCCCGAGAGCGATCCCGCGATCTCCGGGATCGCAGGGCTCGACCTCCTCGGCGAGGCGGTCGAGAGGGTGCGAGCCGCAGGGATCGAGCCGATCTCGGCCGACGTCACCGTGATCGCCGAGCAGCCCTCGATCGCACCGATCCGCTCCCAGATGCGCGCCAACCTGTCGCGTGCCGTCGGCCTTGCCCCGGAGCGGGTCTCGGTGAAGGCCACCCGGCCCGAGGGTCTCGGGCTCACGGGAAACGGCGTGGGATGCCTGGCGATCGCCGTCGCGACCGTCCCGTGAGCCGGATGGGCAGGCAGGTCGTCGCGGGGCGGCGGGCGGCTCTCGAGGCGGTGCGGTCCGGCCGGGCAGAGCGGGTGCTGGTGGCGGCCGGTTCGCGCCGGACCCCCGCCCTCCGCGACCTGCTTCGGGCGTGCGAGGGGTCGGGGACCCCGGTGGAGGAGGCGGATCAGCGAGAGCTGGACCGTCTTGCCGAGGATCACCACGGCGTCGTGGCGAGGATCCGGGCGATCGCGGATCTCGGCGAACGGGACCTGTCCACGTACGCGTTCGGCCCTGACGACGTGGTCGTGGTGCTCGACGGGATCACGGACCCGCAGAACCTCGGGGCCGCTGCGCGCTCGGCCGAGGCCGCGGGCGTGGCGATGCTGGTCACCCGGATCCGGCGGGCGGCGCCGGCCACGCCTGCAGCCGTGCGGGCCTCCGCGGGGGCGCTGCTGCATCTCCCGCACGCGAGGGTCGCCAACCTCGCCCGCGCGTTGGACCGCCTGAAGGACGCCGGCTTCGCGGTCGTGGGCCTGGACGAGGAGGCGCCGGCCGACGTCTACGAAGAACACTGCCCGTCCGGACGCCTCGCGTTGGTGCTGGGATCGGAGGGCGAAGGACTGTCGCGCCTGGTCCGGGAGCGGTGCGATCTCCTGGTGCGCCTCCCCATGCGAGGACGGGTCTCGTCGCTGAACGCCTCGGCGTCGCTGGCGGCCGTCCTGTTCGCCTACGTGCTGCCGTCACGCCAGCGTTGACGGGTACACTCGGCCCAGGCCGGCGTAGCTCAGTGGTAGAGCAGCTGTCTTGTAAACAGCAGGTCGTCGGTTCGAATCCGACCGCCGGCTCGAGCGCGAAATACCGGTGGCGTCCCCGTCCAGCGGTTCGTAAGAACGCCAACAGCGAAGACTTGACGTCTGGGCGCTACGGTATCGCCTGGGCCTCGAGGGCTGGGGGGCTCCCTCGGCGTGGGGGAGGGGAACGTGGTCGCCGATCGGATCGTCGGGCGCGAGCGGCCCTACGCCAGGCAAGACGCCTGAGAGGCTATCGTCCGATCCCCGGTCCCGGTCGTGACGGGACGCCCGACCCTGCCGTTCACGACGCTCGGCGCAGAGGCTCGGGGAGGCGGATTGTCCAGCTGAGTCGGGACGTACGATGAAGTCCCGTCTCCGGACGAGAGGGAGGTCAACCGTGGCTCGATCCAGCCTCCATGCTCACCGAGGGATCCTCCGTGCGGTCACGTCAGCGACCGTCGGAATCGTGGCGCTCCTCTTGTCGATCACGCCCGCGCCGGCGATTACGGGCGGCACCGAGGATCTCAGCAACAAGTACGCGAACGTCGGGATGGTCGTGTTCTACCAGCCGGATGGGCGGTTCCGGTGCACCGGGACGCTCATCGCCCCGCGCGTGGTGCTCACGGCGGCTCACTGCACGTTCCAGGACATCGGCGAAATCATTGTGACGTTCGACCCGCTCATCTCGCGCACGGAGGAGGAGGCCGAGGTCGATATCCCCCGTGCCACCGACGATTCGGGGCCCGACGACGCGATTTCCGAGATCGGCTTCACCTCCGCGGACATCACGGCACCGAAGTACGAGGGCGAGCAGAACTGGTTCTTGGGCACGCCGGTGACTCACCCTGACTACAGTGACTTCACCGATCTCAAGAACTGGAACGACACCGGAGTCGTGATCCTCGATACGGCGCCGGGCCTGACGGCTTGGCCGCTTGCTGACGAGAACTACCTGAACGGGTTCGAGCAGCCGCTGTTGAACCAGACCGAGTTCTTCGCGGCCGGCTACGGCACCGAAGTGCGCCAGTCCGAGACGCCGCCGAGGCCGCCGACCGCCGAGCGAGAGCCGATCGTGCGCAGGTACACCACCGAGATCGGCCAGAAGATGACCGACCAGATCGTGCAGACCAACGGCAACGAGAAGGATCCGCGCGCCGGCGGCGGCAGCTGCTTCGGCGACTCCGGCGGTCCGCTGTCGCTCAATGGCTTCATCGTGGGCGACACCAGCTACGTGTACACGTACAACTGCCGCTACCTCGGCGGGTACCAGCGCGTGGACATCCCGATCGTCCGGAACTGGTTGCTGGACTGCGTCGCGGATCTGAGCTGCCCATCGAAGTCCTAGGTGGCGGGCCCGAATCGAGCCGAGGGGGCTGATTGACGCGGAGGGGGCTGCCGCGTGCGGGTGGTGCTCGTCTTGACGGCATGGAGCACGAGCGCGCCAGCTAGCCTGCCGGACGTCCTTCCGCACGGGGAGATGGAGCTCACGGAGGAGAACGTATGGCGGCAGCTTCGCTAGCGATGCTCGACTGGCTTGATTCCGTCCGCGACCGCTGATGGACAGGCGAGGATGGACCGGCCGGTGGCGAGTGAGCTAACCGCAACGCCTTCGTGAGCCTCGTGGCGGCGTCCTCCTCGGAGTCTGCTAGCACGCGCTCGTGGACATACACTGGGCATCGTCACCCACGTCCACGGTGTCTATGGACATATACGCTCGTGCACTGTTCCCGCAGGTACTCGGCTTTCCTGGATGGCTTGTAAACAGCAGGTCGTCGGTTCGAATCCGACCGCCGGCTCGGATGGAACGGTCTCGTGCGACGATCCGGGGAAGTGCGTTCGGAACCGGATGCTGCCGGCGGTCCGATCCATCCTCAACTCGGGGTGACCCCTGAGGCCGATGGTGTGACCATGCGGATCCGGGGGTTCGCGATGGTGATGTGCTCGACCCTCACGCTTCTCCTCGGCGGAGGCGTGCTCGGTGTCATGCCGGCCAGCGCCGCACCGGTGCCCGGAACCCGATGCACGCTGTTCCCGGCGAACAGCATCTGGAACACGCGAGTGGACCGGCTCCCGGTCGACCCGAGGAGCGACACCTGGCTGTCCACGATGGCAGCATCGGCTACGAACCTCCAACCGGACTTCGGGCCCCCGGGCTACGGGATGCCGTTCGATGTGGTCTCCCGCCGGCACCGGACCGTCCGGATCCGGTTCCGATACGCGGACGAGAGCGACCGCGTGCGGTACCCGTTCGGTCAGGACACGCCGATCGAGGGTGGCTCGGACCGGCACGCGCTCATCGTGGACAGGAGCACCTGCACCCTCTACGAGTTGTTCGACGCGGACTGAAACGGCGGTCACCCCACCGCCGGAAGCGGCGCCGTCTGGGATCTGGGTTCGAACCGGCTGCGGCCCGACGGCCGGACGTCGGCCGACGCCGCCGGGCCACCAATCCTGCCGGGCCTGGTCCGCTACGACGAGGTGCAGGCGGGGGCGATCCGCCACGCCACCCGGTTCACCGCCGATCTCACCCGGAGCATGCACCTGTGGCCCGCCCGTCACGATGCCGGTGTCTCGAACGCGGACTACCCGCCCATGGGCGCCCGCTTGCGCCTGGAGGCGAGCTTCGATCTCTCCGCATTCAGCGCGAAGGCGCGGGTGATCCTGCGCGCGATGAAGCGTTACGGGCTGATCCTTGCCGACAACGGCTCGAACTGGCACTTCCAGGGGACCCGTGACGAGCGCTGGCGGAGCCGTCTCCTGGATCAGCTGAAGTCGGTGCCAGCATCGGCCTTCGAGGCCGTGGACGTGTCCGCCTGCATGGTCAGACTGGGCAGCGGGCGGGCCGACTGTTCCTGAGGCGTGACCGGTCGGCGGGGGACGCCTGCCGGGGCGCCGACCGACTCGACACCTTCTCGCGACAACCCCGCAACATCCTCCCGGCGGATGGCCTCCTGGAAGCGCTTCCGATCCCAACGGAGATGGGAAAGGAGTCACAGATGCATCGGATGCTTGTAGCTGGGCTGGCCACCGCCACCGCGCTGGTCGTGGCGGCAGGACCGGCGAACGCCGCTCCGCTCGCCTCGACGAAGATCCCGTCGGACGCGGCGGCTCGGTGGCAAGTGGTCGCCGGCACGTTCGGATCCAAGCATCGAGCCGACGAGGTCCTGAAGAGGCTGGAGGCCAAGGGCATCATGGGCTTCTCGGTGTCGTCCGAGGCGGCGGCCGAGCGCGGCCAGAGCTCCTCCCCCGACGACGTGACCGTCGGCCTGCCGGCCGCGGCCACGGAGCTCCCGTCGACCTCGGGGCCCGATGAGACGACCGAGCGAACGGACGCCGCCCGGTTCGAGGTGGCACGCGTCTTCCATCGCACCACGGCGACCCATCGTGACGAGCAGACCCTCCGCCGCGGCGCGTGCCCAGGGCTCGACGCCCGAGTGAGAACCGGACCACCAGGTGTGAGCGAATACCTTCCGAAAGGTGGGGTGCCATGAGCGCGTCACTCGCCGAAGCCGGCGAGTGGGGGGGCGCCCCACGGATCGGCGGTCGGTCGCCTTGGCAGGTCTTCTGGCGACGGTTCTGGATCGATCGTGTGGCCATCGCGGGCGGGGTCACGATCGTGATCCTGGTCTTGCTGGCGCTGCTCGCGCCGGTGATCGCGAAGCTGGTCGGGCACGGCCCGAACCAGTTGTTCCAGGGCATGGTCAACGCGTTCGGCCTCCCGTTGGGGCCGAACGGTCGGTTCTGGTTCGGCGCCGACTCGGCCGGGCGGGACGTGTTCGTCCGGACGATCTACGGGGCCCGGACCTCGCTGGCCGTCGCGTTCCTCGCCACGGGGCTGGCCATGGTCATCGGGGTCCTCCTGGGACTCACCGCCGGCTTCTACCGAGGCTGGGTCGACACGGTGATCTCGCGCGCGATCGACTTCGTCCTGTCGCTGCCGCTGCTCCTGTTCGCGATCGGGATCTCCGTGGCGTGCTCGACGTCGGTGCGGGGGTGCCTCGGCGGGCTCGTGCAGCCGGGGCTGCGCCTGGTCGTGACGATCATCGCGTTGTTCACGTGGCCGTACATCGCCCGCATCGTTCGCGGGATGACCCTGTCGCTGCGGGAGAAGGAGTTCGTCGAGTCGGCCCGCTCCCTGGGGGCAGGAGATCTGCGGATCATGCTCCGCGAGATCTTCCCGAACCTCATCGCGCCGGTGATCGTCTACACGACACTGATCATCCCGAGCAACATCCTGTTCGAGGCGGCGCTCTCCTTCTTGGGGGTGGGGATCCCAGAGCACGCCTTCATGGGGAGGGATGCTCGCGCAGGCCGCCGAGAACCAGCTGTTCACCTACGCGTGGTGGATGATGTTGTTCCCGGGGCTCTTCCTCCTGCTCACCACGCTGGCCTTCAACCTGCTGGGCGACGGCCTGCGCGACGCGCTGGATCCACGGCCGCTTCCCGTCGGCCGGCATGTGGCCAAGCGGCGCGCTCGCCGTGAGGAGCAGGGGGCCGAAGGGGCGGGGGCCCACCCTGAGGGGATCACCGTCGGTACGTGAGGAAAGGAGTCCGCATGCGTACCAAACGACCTGCCATCGTGGGCCTCATAGCGACCCTGGCGCTGGTTGGGGCGGCGTGCTCGAAGACGTCGACCCCTTTGAGCGGCGGGAGTTCGAGCACCCCAACACCGGGCGGGGTCTACCGGACCGCCATAAACAGCTTCGGGTTCACCGACGGGTTCGACCCGACAGGCGAGTACCTGTCGACGTCGTGGGAGTTCTACCAGGCGATGCTGCGAACCCTCGTGACCTACCGGCACGTCGCGGGAGTGGCTGGCACCCAGCTGGTCCCCGACCTGGCCACGTCGGTGCCGACGCCGACCAACGGTGGGCTCACGTACACGTTCCACCTGAAGCCGGGCGTCATGTTCGGCCCGCCGGTCAGCCGGCCGATCACGTCGAAGGACATCGCGTACGCCTTCGAGCGGATCGATTCGACGCCGGAGGCCGCGCAGTACGCCTTCTACTACGACGGCACGATCGTCGGGATGCACCAGCACGCTGGGCCCCCGGCGCCGATCTCGGGGATCCAGACCCCCAACCCCACGACGATCGTCTTCCACCTGACCAAGCCCACCGGGGACTTCCTGTACCGCCTGGCCCTGGACGCCACGGCGCCGATCCCCCAGGAAGTCGCGAAGTGCTTCCCCACCGCCGGCGGCTACGGGCGCGACATCGTCTCGTCGGGGCCCTACATGATCCAGGGCGCCAACCAGGTGAACATCTCATCGTGCAGCACGATCAAGCCGATGTCCGGTTTCGACCCGAGCAGTCACCTCTACCTGGTCCGGAACCCCGACTACAAGCAGTCGACCGACACCGCGAGGTCGAACTACGTGAACGGGATCTCGGTGACGATCGACTCCAACGTCTCCGACATCTTCAACAAGGTGCAGTCGGGGACGCTGGACGGAACGCTGGGGACGCAGCCGCCCCTCACCGTGCTGTCGCAGTACCAGTCGAGCTCGTCGCTTCGGCCGCTCCTGCACTCGGACCCGAACAACGCGATCTGGTACCTGGGCATGAACCTGGCCACGCCGCCGTTCAACGACGTCCACGTCCGGCAGGCCGTGAACGACGTCATCGACAAGGCCGCGCTGGTGAAGGCCTGGGGCGGCTCGGTGTACGGGCAGATCGCCACGAGCATCACGCCTCCTCTGTTGCTGGGCAACCAGCTCACGCAGTCGTACGACCCGTACGCGACGCCGGGCTTCGCCGGTGACCTGGCCAAGGCGAAGGCCGCGATGATGCTGTCGAAGACGTACGACCCCAAGCACGACGGGATGTGCGACGTCGCGGCGTGCAAGAACGTTCTGATGATCAATCGCAACTACGCGCCGTGGTCGACGATGGAGCCGATCGTGGTCCAGGACCTGGCCCAGATCGGCATCCAGGTGGTGCCCCGGGAGCTCGAGACCGGCGCGTCGTACCAGACGATCGAGACCGTGAAGAACGACGTCCCGCTCTACCTGAACGCCGGGTGGGGGCCGGACTACCCCGACCCGTACACGTTCGCCCAGCCGCTGTTCTCCACATCGTCGATCGTCCCCGTGGGGACCCCGAACAACTCGTTGGTCGGGCTGACCGCAGCCCAGGCCAGGGCCGACGGGATCCCGTACCCGGCGGGAGGGGTACCGAGCGTCGACCCGCAGATCAACCACTGCGAAGGTCTGTCCGGCTCCGCGCGTCTCTCGTGCTGGGTCGGATTCAACAAGACCGTGATGCAGAGCGTGGTCCCGTTCGTGCCGTACCTGTGGTCAAACGAGATCACGGTGGTGGCTCCCTCGGTCACGAGGTACGCGTTCGACCAGTTCACGGGGATCGTCTCCCTCACGCAGCTCGCGGTGAACAACAACGCGACGCTGTAGCCGTGCAACGACCCTCGCCGGGAGGGGCCCGCGGCACGACCGCGAGCCCCTCTCCGGCCGCGGTCACCGGCGCAGGAGGCGGCGGCCATGATGAGGTACATCGTCCGCAGGGTGCTCTGGATGATCGTGGTCGTGCTCCTGATCACCCTGTTCACCTACGTGATCTTCTTCGTGATGCCGCCCGTGAACCCCGCGGTGGCTTTCGCCGGCAGGGCGCCGACGAAGCAGTTGATCGCGGAGGTGACGCGCCTCTTCGGTCTGAACAAGCCGGTCTGGGAGCAGTACGTGCTCTTCGTCAAGCACCTGTTCCTCGGTGACCGGTGGGGGTGGCCGGGATTGGGGTTCTCGTTCACCACGCGGTCGTCCGTCCGGTCCATCATCGGCAGCCGTCTGATCGTTACGGCACAGCTCGCCATCGGGGCGGCCCTGGTGTGGCTGGCCATCGGGATCCCCATCGGCATCCTGTCGGCCCTCAAGCCCCGGTCCCTGACCGATCGGGTAACGATGGGGATCGCCCTGTTCGGCGTCTCGGCACCGGCGTTCTGGCTGGGGCTGATGGCCCTGTGGCTCTTCTGGTTCAAGCTGCACGTGGCCGCGGGGTCCGGGTACGTGTCCATCGGCGTGGGGTTCTTCACGTGGCTGAACCACATGCTGATGCCCTGGTTCGTGCTCGCGTTCCTGTTCGCGGCGTTCTACGCGCGGATCTCGCGGGCTGGCCTGATCGAGGCCATGAACGAGGACTTCGTCCGGACCGCGCGGGCCAAGGGCCTGCCCGAGTGGCAGGTGGTGGTCAAGCACGGGCTCCGGGCCAGCCTCACCCCCGTGGTGACGATGCTGGGGATGGACCTCGGCGGGCTGCTGGGTGGCGCCGTGATCACCGAGACTGTGTTCAACCTGCAGGGGATCGGGCTCTACGCCGTCCAGTCGATCGGCAACGGGGATCTCCCCGCGATCCTCGCGGTCACGCTCGTGGCCTCGTTCTTCGTCACCCTCGGGAACCTGCTCGTGGACATCCTGTACGCGTTCCTGGATCCACGGATCCGGTACTCGTAGCCGACCTCGTCCGCCGTCAGGCTCGCCGGAGGGCGCGGCCGGCCCGCTCCCCGGGTCTTCCATCCCAGGCCACCCGGCCGTTCACCACGACCGCCGCGATCCCGTCGGGGAACGTGTGAGGTGCCTCGAACGTCGCACGATCCTGCACCCGCCCCGGGTCGAGCACGACGAGGTCGGCGAAGGCGCCGGCCTCGATCCGACCCCGGCCGGCGAGCCGGAACCGCTCAGCCGGCA
>DASWAT010000090.1:0-1506 GCA_036390995.1 Actinomycetota bacterium
ACGTCGATGGCCGGTGGCTCGATCCCGAGCGTGGTGAGGACGGTGCAGATCTGGCTCCGGTGATCGGTCCCGTGGTGCAGGACCTGGGCCAGGCGGATGCTCACGGGGGCGTGGGTCTCGGATCCGTCGTCGCGGTGCCGCACCAAGACGGCACCCGGGTCGGGATCCAGCGCCAGGAGCTCCGACCACGCCGGGCCATGGCGCTCCATCACGGCTCGGAGCTCGGGGAGGTCCATGGAGTCCTCGTCGATCCGCGGGGTTCGGCCGCCACTGGTGACGAACAGGTACGAGGCGTCGGCCCCCACCAGGTGGCGCATCGTGTCGAGGATCGAGCCGTAGGTCCCCGGGGCGGGGGTCGCCAGCTGCTCGTCGGTGAGCGGGAGGCACGCGTCGATCAACGTCAGGGTCGCCCACACGTGGTGGCCGAAGGCGTCTTGCAGCAGGGTCGCACTCATGTGAGCACCGTAGCAGACGCCCCGCGGGGCGCGCTCGGCGCAACTGCCGTACCGATCGCCCCGAGCCGATGAACCTGTCGACGCCATCTCCGTTCCGGCAGAGCTGTCCTTGCGGGTAGCCAGGCGCTCCCCTCGGATCCCCCACCCGGAGGGTCCTTGGACTCTGGCGCGGGTCCCAAGCATCGGTGAGGCTGAGCGGGTCACTCGCATCGGAGGGCCCCTCGCTCTCGAGGAGCGGACCGGGGGCCTTCCCAACGGGAGGTGGGGAAGATGCGAAGGACACTCCTGTTCGTCAGCGCTGGGTTGGTTCTGGCGTGGGTGCTTGCACCACCGGCGGTTGGGGATACGCAGACGATCCCGGTGAGCTGCAAGACAGTATCCGAGGTCCAGAGCGGGTGGGAGCGCAGCGGCAAGTCGATCTCTGAGTTCTGGATCGACTACGAGAACCCCGTGCCGTCTGAGAACGGCTACATCTGGCACATCGGGACCGGAAACTTCTTGGCTTATGGCGACACGTACTGCCGAGGCTTCTGGTACTTCGATGGCGGGTGGTACCTGGAGGCGTTCGCCGAGTGGCCGCCCATGGAGGGTGACGGCCACCTCTGGGGCTCGGTCGACATGAAGCTGAGCCACGCCAACATCGACGGCGGGTGGATCTTCACCTACGAGGGTGACTTCATCTGGGACGTCGAGAACAACAGGGTCTGGGCTGGTTCGGGCTCGGGCGAGGGATACGGCGAACTCAAGGGTTGGGAAATCTCGCTCGACGTGTACCTTCCGTACTACCCACCCGCAGGCAAGCCGGGAGGCCCGCAGCAAGAAGTCTGGACGGGACATGTGACTCCGCCGGAAGGCTAGCCGCCCAAGAACACGAGGGAACTCTCGCGACCAGACCGTCGTGGGCGCCGATATGCAGCTACCGGCGGGTGGCGAGCACATCGACGAACGGTTCGTACCGTCCCGTCGCCTGCCACCCGTCGAGCGCTCGATGGGGAGCTCCGACCCACCGAACGAAGGGGACAACCTCGGCCGGGGGTCGAGCACCGTCGGT
>DASWAT010000091.1:0-5068 GCA_036390995.1 Actinomycetota bacterium
GAGTTCGCGAGCGCGATGGACGCGTGGATCGGCGGCGGGCGGTCGCAGCCCGCAACCGTGCTGCCCGTACAAGGGTGGGTGGCCCGCGTGCTGTTCGCCAGCGACGCTTCGACCCTGGAGCTGCTCCAGCGGGCGGCGTAAGCGGATCCGAGGCCTCTCGGCTAGGACTGGGTGTGTGAGCGAACAGGCCGCGTTCGAGGGCTTCTACCGTGAGCACGTCGGACGGGTGGTGCGCGCCTGCACCCTGGTCCTGCTCGACCTATCGGAGGCCGGGGACGTGGCGGCCGAGGCGTTCGCCAGGCTGTGGTCGAGGTGGAACGTGATCGAGGACGACGACCACGCGGGCGGCTACGTGCGCCCTTCCCGATCTCCTGGGATCAGCTCGAGCCGACGACCGGGATCCGCGGGGGACCTCATGAGTCCTACCTCGGGATCGTCGTGAACGGAGAGGAACGGTTCTTCCTCCGAGCATGGATCGGGCCGGAGGCGTCCCCAGGCACGGTTGCCGATGCGAAGGCGGCGGTGGCGTCGCTGGACGCCCTGGGCGCCGCCCGGTGGACGACCTACCGGAGCGACACCTTCGGCTTCACCGTGACGCATCCGGATGACTGGCGCGTGGCCGGTTCCTCGCTGACGCCCGAGCTCACCGACCCCACGATATCCTCTCGCTGGGCACGTATCCGCTGCGGCCCGGCGGCAAGGCCTGCATCGACGCGTACCTGCCCGGGGACGCGATCGCCGATCTCGGTCCCTCGGACGTGTTCATCACGGTCCAGGAGTCGAGCGGGGGAGGCCAGTCGCCGTCCCGACCGGTCGGATTCGGCCAGAAGCCGCCCGGGTCGTGGTGACCGAACTCCCGGCCTGCGACAGCTACGCCGCTGTTCCGATGCGCGGGTGGTGGTTCGCCTTCACCGACCAGGGCCGCTCCTTCTGCGCCTTCGCCGCGGTGGGGAACGCGATCGCCCGCGACGGGCAGGTCCTCCAACTGGTCTGGCACGTCCTGGACTCGCTGCGGTTCGACCCGGCCTGATCGGAGCTCAACCGACGGGCTCGATCGGAAGACCCGTGTGGCGGGCGATGACGTCGAAGTCCCGGTCGGCATGGAGGACGCTCGCGCCTTCTCGGATGGCGACCGCGGCGATCAGGCAGTCGAACGTATCGCGGACCGGCTCACCGGCACGTCGGCAGGTTCGCCAGACGGCCGCAGCACGCTCGAAGGTGACCAGGTCCCCTACGCGGAGGAGTGGGAACGCGAGGAGGTGGCGACGCACGGCCGCGAGCTCGCGTTTGCTGCGCGCGCCAGCGAGCAGTTCCATGATCACCGGCTCGGTGACCGCGATGTCGGCCTCCGACTCGATGAGCCGCCGCATGGCCCTGTGGAGTGGGCTCTCGGTGCCTCGTAGATCCTCGATCCAGGCCGACGAGTCGGGCAGGATCAAGGGCGCCTTCCCTCGGCGGGTCTACGAGCGTTCGGCCCGTCGGGCACCTCGTCGCCCCAGATCGCCCGAGCCTCCTCGTCGGTCATGTCGCTCCAGATCCCCTCGAGCTCCAGCGCGGCTCTCCACGGGTCCGTGATCGTCCCTGTCTCCTCGCCGAGGACGGCGTGCAGGGCGAAGTCGATGGCCGCACGCTTCGAGGGGAGCGCGAACCGCTCCATCACCTTCCCCACGAGGTCCTCGTCGATCACGATGTTGGTCCGGAGCATCCTCGCCATGGGTACACCGTAGCACCGACTACACACGGATGTGTATGCGCCTGCTCCGAGCGTGTTCCGTACACTGGGTGCTCGAACCCTTCTGGCCTGGAGGCACCGATGACCAAGTACGTCTACGACTTCTCCGAGGGCAACAAGGACATGAAGGACCTCCTCGGCGGCAAGGGCGCGAATCTCGCGGAGATGACGAACATGGGCCTGCCGGTGCCTCCGGGGTTCACCATCACCACCGAGGCCTGCCTCACGTACCTGCAGGACGACCGGTTCCCCGACGGTCTGGAGGCAGAGGTCGAGGAGCACCTGCAGGGCCTGGAACTGGCGATGAGCAAGCGCCTGGGCGAGGCGGACGATCCCTTGCTCGTGAGCGTCCGATCGGGGGCGAAGTTCTCGATGCCCGGGATGATGGACACGGTCCTGAACCTCGGGCTGAACGAGGACTCGCTCCAGGGCCTGGCCAAGCAGTCCGACGGCGACTGGCGGTTCGCTTACGACGCCTACCGGCGGTTCATCCAGATGTTCGGCAAGATCGTGATGGGGGTGCCGGGCGACGCGTTCGAGGAGGCGCTGGACGCCGCCAAGGACCGCAAGGGACCCGACGCCAAGGACACCGACCTGGAGGCCGAGGACCTCAAGCGGCTGATCGGCGAGTTCCTTGCGATCTACCACGAGCACACGGGGCAGGACTTCCCCCTCGAGCCGCGAGAGCAGATGAAGCTCGCGATCGAGGCGGTCTTCAAGTCGTGGAACGGCAAGCGCGCCCGCGACTACCGGCGGCAGAACAAGATCAGCGACGACCTCGGCACCGCGGTGAACATCGTGGCGATGGTGTTCGGGAACCGGGGGGTCGACTCGGGGACGGGCGTGGCCTTCACGCGCGATCCGGCCACCGGCGAGAAGGTCCCCTACGGCGACTACCTGCCGAACGCCCAGGGCGAGGACGTGGTGGCCGGCATCCGCAACACCCTGCACCTGTCCGAGCTGAAGGACCTCGATCCCGCGTCGTACGAGGGGCTCATCCGGGTCATGGACACGCTCGAGCGCCACTACCGCGACATGTGCGACATCGAGTTCACGATCGAGAAGGGCAAGCTCTGGATCCTGCAGACGCGGATCGGCAAGCGGACGGCGTTCGCCGAATGGGTCATGGCCTACGACATGCTCGCGGAGGGTCTGATCGACGCCGACGCCTCGCTCCTGCGTGTCGACGCGAACCGCCTCGAGGAGCTGTTCAAGCGCGTCATCTCGAGCACCGCGAAGGCCGAGCCGATCGCCCATGGCCTGAACGCCTCGCCCGGTGCCGCCACCGGCAAGGTGGTATTCAGTGCGGACGAGGCCCAGCAGTGGGCCGAGCGCGACGAGAAGGTCATCCTGGTCCGCCGCGAGACGACGCCCGACGATTACCACGGCATGGTGGCTTCGCAGGGGATCCTGACCAGCGCCGGCGGTACGAACTCGCACGCCGCCGTGGTCGCTCGCGGCGAGGGGATCCCCGCCGTGTGCGGCGCCGACCAGATCAAGATCGACCTGTCCTCGCGGGCGTTCTCCGCGAACGGGACGATCGTGAAGGAGGGAGACGTCGTCACGATCGACGGCTTCACCGGCAACGTGTTCGTTGGCGAGCTCCCGCTGGAGGAATCGGTGCTCGAGCGGGCGCGCTCGGGCGATGCGAAGGCCCGCGAGGCGAAGGTCTGGAAGGCCTTCGAGCGAGTCATGCGGCATGCGGACGAGCGGCGCCGGCTGCGGGTCCGAGCCAACGCCGACACGCCCGACCAGTCGCAGAACGCCCGCGACCGGGGCGCCGAGGGGATCGGCCTGTGCCGGACCGAGCACATGTTCCTCGGCTCCGAGCGGGTTGCGGCCGTCCAGCAGATGATCTTCGCCGAGACCCAGCGGGAGGAGCAGGCCGCGTACGACAAGCTGCTCCCGTTGCAGCGGAACGACTTCGTGGGCATCTTCGAGGCGATGGACGGACTGCCGGTCACGGTCCGGCTGCTCGACCCGCCGCTCCACGAGTTCCTCCCGGACCTCACCACGCTCTCGGTCGAGGTCGCGCTGGCCGAGGAGCGCGGCGAGTCCGGAGCCGAGCTCGACGAGAAGAAGCGCACGCTGCAGAAGGTGCGCGAGCTCCACGAGACGAACCCCATGCTCGGCTTGCGGGGCGTTCGGCTCGGCATCGTGAAGCCCGGCCTGTACGCGATGCAGGTCCGGGCCATCATCGAGGCCGCCTGCCGGGTGAAGAAGGCCGGCCGAGACCCAAAGGTCGAGATCATGATCCCGCTCGTGGCCACCAAGCCGGAGCTGGAGCAGATGCGGCAGGAGCTCGAGCCGGTGGCGCAGGAGGTCCAGGATCACGAGGAGGTGCAGCTCGGCCACCTGGAATGGGGGACGATGATCGAGGTGCCCAGGGCGGCCGTCACCGCGGGCGAGATCGCCGAGGTGGCCGACTTCTTCTCGTTCGGCACGAACGACCTCACGCAGATGGGCTTCGGCTTCTCCCGCGATGACATCGGCAAGTTCGTGGGCATGTACGAAGAGCGCAAGCTGGTGCCGGCCAACCCGTTCGTCACGATCGATCGGGGTGGCGTGGGACGCCTGATGCGGATGGCCAGCGAAGAGGGGCGGGCGGCGAACAGCCATCTGCACATCGGGATCTGCGGCGAGCACGGGGGCGACCCGGTGTCGGTGACGTTCTGCCACGAGATCGGCCTGGACTACGTGTCCTGCTCGCCGTTCCGCGTGGAGACGGCGCGTCTCGCGGCTGGCCAGGCCGCCGTTGGACGGGCGGAGTCGGCGTCGAAGTAGCGCGAGTGACCTGCTTCACGGAACCCGAGGCGAACCGGGGCTAGGCTCGCCTCCTCTCCCACCTCCCCCGCGGACCAAGGAGGTGGATCGTGGGCTCCCAGGAGGGCTCCTGCTCGCGCCGTCGCAGACGGCGGATCCTCCTCCCCCTCGCGGTCGTCGCGGCGCTGGCGTGTGCGCCGCTCCTGCTGGGCTGGCACTGGGCCAAGCTGGGCTGGCCGTGATATAGTAACCGATAGCTATCCGCGAGGAGGCGGTCAGCTATGGTGCCGAAGCGGCAGGTCAGGACTGTAGCGGTCTACGCGAGGCGTTCTGAGGCGGACGAGAAGAAGGGTTCGGTCCCTGGGCAGCTTCGGCGATGTAAGGAGTTCGCGAACGGCGAGGGCTGGACGACACGCGAGTTCTCGGACGACGGTATCTCAGGCTGGGACACACGCGTCAGACGGGATGGTTATGAGCAGATGCTCGCCGCGATCCGCGCCGGCGAGGCCGACGCCGTCATCATTGACAAAGCCGATCGGCTCACGAGGCAGGACGAGGAGCGCGCCGAGTTTG
>DASWAT010000092.1:0-5136 GCA_036390995.1 Actinomycetota bacterium
GGATGGTGGACGGCGCTCGCCCATCCGTTCCGTGTGGCGGAATGGACGTTCCAGAACTACCGGGACGCGCTGTCCACCGGCGGCTTCGGCAACGCGTTCCTGAACAGCCTTGCCGTCACCATCCCGGCGACCGTGATCCCGATCACGATCGCCGCGTTCGCCGCCTACGCCTTCTCGTGGATGGAGTTCCGGGGGCGGTACGTGATGTTCGTGGCCGTCGTGGGACTCATGGTGGTCCCGCTGCAGATGGCGCTCATCCCGATCCTGCGGCTGTACACGGGCGGAGCCACCTTGTTCGGCGTTCGGGTCTTCCCGGACCTGGACCTCGGGGGCACGTTCCTGGGCGTCTGGCTGGCGCACACCGGGTTCGGGCTGCCCCTGGCCGTCTACCTCCTCCGCAACTACATCGGGTCGCTGCCGTCGTCGATCATCGAGTCGGCGAAGATGGACGGCGCAGACCACTTCACCATCTTCTGGAGACTCGTCGTTCCGCTCTCGGTCCCGGCCCTCGCGGCGTTCGCGATCTTCCAGTTCCTATGGGTCTGGAACGACCTGCTGGTCGCGTACGTGTTCCTGGGCGGAACCTCCCAGCTTCGAACGTTGACGATCGCGCTCCAGCAGCTGGTCGGGGCGCGCGGCGAGAACTGGCAGGTGCTCACGGCAGCGGCGTTCATCTCGATGTCGCTCCCGCTCGTCGTGTTCTTCTCGCTGCAGAAGTACTTCGTGCGCGGGCTCACCGCCGGTTCGGTCAAGGGCTGAGTCGGGTGGTCCGAGCCCGACGGCCGGTCGCTGCGGGGACGGAGCCGCTTCCGCCCCGTCGCAAGTGGCGGGCCATCACCTTGGCGACCCTTCTGCTCGTTCCCTCGTACTGGGCGGTCCTGGGCGGGCTCGTCGCGGTGGCCTCGACCCGGGACGGCGATCTTCCGAACGCGGGTGCCTTCATCGCCTTCGGTCTCGCGCTGGTCCCGTTCGTCTTCCTCGTCCTGGCATTCCTATCCGAGCATCCCCGAGCGCCTGGGGCGGTGATCAAGGCCATGACCCTGTCGCTCGTGGTGGGCATCCCGGTGTCCGCGCTGGCCGCGGACGCGGTGACCGGACTCGTCGCCGGCGTGGGCGCCGGCGGGATCGTGGCCCTGCGCTCCGACCTCGGCCACAACGCGAAGGCTCGGGCCATCGCGGTTCTCGCGGCCTCGGCGTACATCTTCGTCCTGGTTCGGACCGCCGGCGACGCCGCCCTGATCCTGGCCCCCGTGCTCCCGTTCACCAGCATCGGCGTCGCCGATCACCTCTCCGAGCGCCGAAGGGAGCGAGAGGCCCGGGAGCGATCCCAGCCGGCCCGCACCCGCTAGGCTTGGCCGGTGCCTGCCGAGATCGACCTCCTGGTGCTGGGCGACCTCAACCCCGATCTCGTCGTCCGGGGCGACGTCGAGCCCGCGTTCGGCCAGGCCGAGAAGCTCGTGGACGGGGCAGGGCTGGTCCTGGGCGGCTCGGGGGCCATCATGGCGTGCGGGGCGGCTCGGCTGGGGCTGCGGGTCGCGGTCGCCGGGGTGGTGGGCGACGACGTGTTCGGCCGGTTCGTGCGGGACGAGCTCGAGTCGCGCGGCGTGGACGTTCGCGCCGTCTCGGTGGATCCGAGCCGGCCCACGGGGATCTCCGTCATCCTGTCGCGCGGCGACGATCGCGCGACCCTGACCTCGCCCGGGACGATCGGCGACCTCCGCGGAGAGCTGGTGGATCTGGATCTGGTGCACGCCTCCCGGCACGTCCATGTCTCCTCCTACTTCCTGCAGCGCGATCTCCGTCCGGACCTGCCGGAGCTCTTCCGGGAGGCGCACGAGGCGGGCGCAACCACGTCGGTGGATCCGAACTGGGATCCCTCGGAGGAGTGGAACGGCGGATTGCTCTCGCTGCTCGCGCTCACCGACTGCTTCTTCCCCAACTCCGCGGAAGCCCGGGCGATCACCGGCGTGGACGACATCGACATCGCGGCGGAGGCGCTCGCCGAACACGGCCCCGTGGTGGCGGTGAAGTTCGGGCAGGGTGGGGGTTTGGCCATGGCGGGCGGCGAGGTCGTCCGCTCCGAGTCGATCCCCGCCGACGTCGTGGACACCACCGGCGCGGGCGACAGCTTCGATGCGGGCTTCCTCGCCGGAAGGCTGGCGGGCTGGACCCTGGACCGCTGTCTGGCACTCGCCGTGTCGTGCGGGTCGCTGTCCACGCGCGCGGCCGGAGGGACCGCGGCCCAGCCGACGATGGCCGAGGCCCTCGCCGCCCTGGAGGCGGTGACGTGATCGTCTGCGTCGCGGCGAGCCCGTCGGTGGACAAGCTGTTCGAGGTCGACCGGGTGGAGGTGGGGCGGATCCACCGCCCGGAGGCGTTCGTCCAGGTGCCGGGCGGCAAGGGTCTGAACGTGGCCCGGGCCGCCCACGCGCTGGGCGCGGAGGTACGGGCGACGGGCATCCTTGCGGGCCACGCCGGCCGGTGGATCGAGGACGCGCTGGCCGCCGAGGGCGTTCCCGGGACGTTCGCCTGGATCGAGGGGGAAACCCGGGCGTCGCTCTCGATCGCCGATGCGACCGACCGCGGTCTGACCGAGTTCTACGAGCGCGGCTCGGACATCGGACCGGGGGGATGGGCGTTGCTGGAGACCTCGGTGCGCGAGCTCCTCCCCGGCGCTGGGTGGATGACCATCTCCGGCTACCTACCGGCGGGCGCGCCCGACGACGGCTATGCGCGACTGGTGAAGGTGGCCCACGCCGAGGGTGTCCCCGTGGCACTGGACACGCGGGACGAGCCGCTGGTGATGGGGATCTCGGCGAGCCCGGACGTGGTGAAGGTGAACGCCGAGGAGGCCGGCGATCTGCTCGGCGGGTCCGTGCGGACGCTCGAGGATGCGGTGGAAGCGGCCACCGAGATCCGGTGGCGCCTGGACGGGAAGCGGCGTGCGGCCATCGTGACGCGCGGCGCCGAGGGTGCGGTCGTCGTCGATCCCGAGGGCGACGTGCTGCAGGCCCATCTGTACGAGCGGGGGCGGTATCCGGTCGGCAGTGGCGATGCGTTCCTCGGCGGCCTCGTCACGGGGCTCGATCGCGGGGCGACGTGGCCGGAGGCGCTGGCGCTGGCGCTCGGCGCAGCCGCGGCGAACGCGATGCTGCCGGGCGCCGGCCGGCTCGATGCGGCGACCGCCCTCGAGTTCGCGTCGCGGGCGGTGGTCGCGCCTGCTGGCACGCCGCCCTCCTCGGCGCCGCAGCGCTGACGTGAGCAGCGCTCCTCGCCTACGCGCGCGACTTCCGCAGGGCGAGCACCCCGATGGCGAGCATCGCCGCCGACAGGGCGACGAGCGCGAGGAGCCGTCCGGCAACGTCGCCGGAGCCTCCTCCGCCCACCATGACCGTACGGAGGGCAACGGTGGCGTGGGTGAGCGGGAAGACCTGCGACAGATAGCGGAGCGGTGGCCACAGGGTCTGGACGGGCCAGAACAACCCGCCGAGGAACACCTGCGGCAGGAGGACCAGGGGGATGAACTGGACAACCTGCAGCTCGTTGCGCGCGTAGAACGAGAGAGCGATCCCCAGGTTCACGGACCCCATCACGAGGATCACGATGACGAGCAACACGAGCCAGATCGAGCCCTCGACCGGCACGTTCAGGATCCATACGGCGTAGCCGAGGATGATGAGCGACTGGATCATTGCGAAACCGATGAACCCGAGGAGGTAGCCGGTCAGCACCTCGAGGCGGGTGACCGGTGAGGCCATGAGCCGCTCCAGCGTGCCCGAGGAGCGCTCGCGGAGGAACCCGACGCTCGTCAGCAGGAACGTGAAGAAGAACGCGAACACCGCGATGAGCGCGGGTGCGTTGTAGTCGAGGGTGGACAGACCCCGGCTCGCCTCGAGCGGCACGACCGCGATCGCGAGCGGTGGCTCCAGGACGGCGCCACCCGGCCCCTGGTTCCCCGCGAGGCTCGTCACGGCGGTGCGCACGGCAGCGAGGACGGGACCCTGCACGCCGGGATCGATCCCGGTCACGAGCACCCGCACGGCCGCCGAGCCACCCCTCAGCACGAGCTCGGTGAGGTCCGCCGGCAGGACGACGGCGCTGACGACCTCACCCGAGCGAACGAGCGACTCGGCACGGGGCGCGGAGCTCACCGTCCGGACGGCGACGGCGTCCTCGGCACCGATCGCGTCGGCGATGCGCGAGCCGATCGAGACCGTCTGCGCGCCCACGTCCAGGTTCACCACGGCCACCGGGAGCGGTTCCTTCCCGGGATCGCCGATCAGGTACCCGATGAGGGCCATCACCACGATCGGCACGATCACGATGAGCCCCACCGTCCGCTTGTCGTGACGGAACTGCTTCAGGATCCGCCCCGCGATCGCCGAAGCCCGGCTGGTCCTCACGGTGCCGCTCCCCCTTCCGCGCGGGTCCGAGAGGCGAACGCGAGGTACGCGTCCTCGAGGGTGGCGCCGCCGGTCGAACGAAGGAGCTCCTGCGGGGTCCCGGACGCGATCGCCCGTCCCTCCGCGATCATCGCCACGCGGCGACAGCGGGCGGCCTCGTCCATCACGTGGGTGGTGAGGAGGATCGTGGAGCCCTCCTCGTTCATCTCCCCGAAGTGCCGCCACAGGCCCACCCGCAGCTCCGGGTCGACGCCCACCGTCGGCTCATCCAGCAGGAGCAGGCGCGGTCGGTGCACCATCGCGCAGGCCAGGTTCGTCCGCTGGCGCATGCCGCCGGACAGGTCACGGACCAGGGTGGTGGCCTTGTCGCGCAGCGCCACGAGCTCGATCAGCTCGTCGGCACGGGACCGCGCGGCGCGCTTCGTCATGCCGAACAGCCGCCCGAAGAACACGATGTTGTCCCGCACGGGCAGGTCGTCGTACAGGGCAGGGGACTGCGTCATGTAGCCGATGTGCGGTGCCACGTGTAGCCCGGGCGGCTCGCCGAGGACGCGCACGTCCCCGGCCGTCGGACGGAGCAGGCCTGCCACGACGCGGATGAACGTGGTCTTCCCGGCGCCGTTCGGTCCCACCAGGCCGAGGACCTCGCCCGGCTCGACCACGAGGTCGAGCCCATCGAGGGCGCGAACCCGCCCGAACGTCCGCACCAGCCCGCGCGCCAGAACCGCCGCCC
>DASWAT010000093.1:0-8773 GCA_036390995.1 Actinomycetota bacterium
CACTCATCGAGCAGCTGGCCTCGATGCAGGATCGGCTGCTCGGAGTGGCCCGGGAGCTGGAGGCGGCGATCGACCGGGACGAGGCTCACACGGTCGTTATCGACGACGCCGCGCCCTCGGAACGTGAGGCCGGGGAGGAGCCGGTGCCTGCACGGGCTCGGTCCGCCGGTGCAGGGCAGGCGGGGTCGGAGGACGAACGTCAGCCCCCGGCCGAAGGCGTCACCGGCGAGTTCGAGGAGCTCTGGACCGGAACCGAGGCCGACGCCGACCTCGCGATCCCGGACATCCCGCCGCTCGATCTCGGCTGGGAGGACGACGACCAGGACGCCTAGCACCTCCACCTGCCTCGCTTCTTTCGGATAATCGGGGCGATGGACTTCGTTTCGCGTCTGAACGAGCTCGAACAGCGGTACGAGACGCTCTCCGCCGAGATGGCCTCCCCGGAGGCCGCCACGGACCCCGACCGGCTCCGCCGGCTGGGCAAGGACATCGCGGAGCTGCAGCAGATCGTGGTCCCGTACCGCGAGTACCGCGACGCCCTCCGCCAGGCGGAAGAGGCTCGGTCGCTGGCCAAGGGGGAGAGGGATCCGGAGATGGCCTCGTTCCTGCGGAGCGAGGAGGAGCAGGCGCAACGACGAGCCGAGGAGCTGCGTCGTCGCCTCGAGGAGCTCCTGGTCCCCAAGGACCCCAACGACGACAAGGACGTGCTCGTCGAGATCCGGGCGGGCGCCGGTGGGGAGGAGGCGGCGCTCTGGGCCGGCGAGCTGTTCGAGCTGTACCGGCACTACGCCGAGCGGCGCCGGTGGAAGACCGACGTCCTATCCGCCTCGCCCTCGGACCTCGGCGGGTTCAAGGAAGCGGTGTTGGAGGTCAAGGGCAAGGGCGCCTATTCGCGGCTGAAGCGCGAGTCGGGTGTCCACCGCGTCCAGCGGGTGCCGGTGACGGAGTCGTCGGGGCGGATCCACACCTCGACCGCGACCGTCGCGGTGTTGCCCGTCGCCGAGGACGTGGAGGTGGAGATCCGTCCGGAGGACCTGAAGGTAGATGTCTACCGTTCGGCCGGCCCCGGCGGGCAGTCCGTGAACACCACCGACTCGGCCGTTCGGATCACGCATCTCCCCACCGGGATCGTCGTCGCGGTCCAGGAGGAGCGCTCCCAGCTCCAGAACAAGGAGAAGGCGATGCGCTACCTTCGCGCGCGCTTGCTCCAGGGTGCTCAGGAGGCCGCTCAACGCAAGGAGGCCGATGCCCGGCGGGCCCAGGTGGGCACGGGGGAGCGGGCCGAGAAGATCCGCACGTACAACTTCCCCGAGAACCGCGTGACGGATCACCGCATCAAGCTCACGGTGCACCAGCTCCAGAACGTCCTGCAGGGCGACATCGACGAGTTCGTGGACGCGCTGCTGGCTGCAGAGCGCGCGCGGCAGCTGTCCGACGGGCAGGCGTGAGCCGCATGCGTCCCTCGGAGGTCCTGCGGCGAGCCACCGAGTACCTGGATCGCCATGGGGTGGAGAGCCCCGGGCCGACCGCCGAGATCCTGCTGGCCTCAGTGCTCGGCACCGATCGCGCCCGCCTCTACACGCGCGCCGACGGGCTCTCGGCGGCCGAGTCCCGGATGTTCGGCCGGGCCCTCTGCCAGCGCTGCACCGGGACGCCGCTCCAGCATCTGACCGGGGAGCAGCCCTTCCGGTACCTCACGCTGGAGGTCCGTCCGGGGGTGTTCGTGCCCCGGCCCGAGACCGAAGTGCTCGTCGAGATCGCGCTCGCCGAGCTCGGCGACGCCGAGGATCCGGTCGTCGTGGACGTCGGCACCGGCACCGGCGCAGTGGCGCTCGCCCTGAAGCAGGAGAGGCCGGACGCGACCGTCTTCGCTACCGATCTGTCGTCGGAGGCCGTCGCCCTTGCCCGTGCCAACGCCGAGCGCCTCGGCCTCGACGTGAGCGTCCTGGAGGGAGACCTGCTGGCACCGCTCCCCAAGGAGCTCCGGGGGTGGGTCGACCTCGTGGTCAGCAATCCTCCGTACGTGACCGCGGACGAGTACGCGTCGCTCCCCTCGGAGGTTCGCGCCGATCCGCCGCTCGCGCTGGTCGGCGGGACGGAGATCCACGAGCGGCTGGCCGCCGAAGCCCTACGATGGCTCCGCGACGGCGGGGTGCTGGTGCTCGAGGTGGGGGCCGCGCACGCTCGGGACGTCCGGGTCATCCTGCGGTCCGAGTACGGTGGCGTGCGGCTCGAGCGCGACCTGGCGGGCCGGGACCGGATCGTGGTGGGCCGGCGCCCGTGAGCGACCCGGTCGCCGATGCAGCCGACGCGGCGCTCGGCGGGGAGCTGGTGGTGCTCCCGACCGACACCGTCTACGGCATCGGAACCCGGCCCGACGATCCCGCTGCCACCGCCCGGCTGTTCGAGGCGAAGGGGCGCCCCCGGGAGCTCGAGTTGCCGGTCCTCGTTCCCGACGTGGCGGCCGCCCGGGCCATCGCCGGGTTGGGTGGCAGCGCCGAGGCGCTGGCGAGACGGTTCTGGCCGGGGCCCTTGACCCTCGTCCTGGCGCGGACGGAGGCGAGCATCGGTTGGGACCTGGGAGGGGATCCGGCGACGATCGGCGTTCGGATGCCCCGTCATCCGATGGCGCTGGCTGTCCTCGCGCGCACCGGACCGCTCGCGGTCACGAGCGCGAATCGAAGCGGCCTGGTCACACCTGCGACGTGCGACGAGCTCGAGGCGGTGTTCGGAGACCGGGTGGCCGTCTACCTGTGTCAGGAAGCACCGCTCGCCGGTGCGCCCTCGACGGTGGCGGCGTTCCTCGGGGGTGAGCTGCGGGTGCTCCGCGAGGGGTCGCTGCCGCTGCGAACGCTGGCCGCGGCCCTCGCCGGAGACGCCGGCTGACGAGGCCATCGCGGCCCGCTCGATCACCATCCGCGACCCCTGGCCGGGACAAGGACCGATGCTAGACTCGGCCGGTCCCATGGCGCACGTCCTCGTCGTCTGCACCGGGAACATCTGTCGCTCTCCCATGGCCGAGGGCTTCCTGCGGGCTGCGTTCGAGCGGCGACTGGGGATGGAGGCGCCGACCGTCCGCTCGGCCGGTCTGATCGCGCAGAACGGGGCCTCGGCCGAACCGGGATCGATCCAGGCAGCGGCGGAGCATGGTGTGGACATCTCGGGCCACGCCGCGCGCAGGCTCACCGAGCGCGGCATCGAGCAGGCTCTCTTGGTGCTGGGGATGGCCGCCGAGCATCGGGAGGCAGCGGTCGCCGCCGTTCCCGAGGCCGCGCGCCGCGCGTTCACGCTCCGGGAGGTGGTGACGTTGCTCGGGGAGCTGCCGCCGTCGGAAGACGTGGGACCGGTTCCGTTCCGCCTGGCCAAGCGGTTGGCGGCCGCGGACGCCCTTCGCCGGACCGGCGCGGCGCCGCGGGTCGCCGACGAGGACATCCGGGACCCACTCGGACTTTCACTCCAGGCGTTCCGTTCGACCGCCAGGGAGCTCGCCGACCTGAGCATGCGCCTCGTCGACGGCCTCGTCGGCGCTCCCGAGGAACGGAGCGTTGCAGGAGGGCGGGGGGTCTGAAGAGCGTGCGAATCGCGATCGGTTCGGACCACGCGGGCTTCGAGCTGAAGGAAGCCCTCGTGGCGGTCCTGCGGGACGAAGGGCACGAGGTTCTGGATCTCGGCACCACTTCGACGGAGCCGGTTGACTACCCGATCTACTGCGCGAACGTGGCGCGAACGGTGGTTCGGGGGGACGCCGACCGCGGCGTCGTCCTCGGTGGCTCGGGGGAGGGCGAGCAGATCGTCGCGAACAAGATCCAGGGGATCCGGGCCGCGCTCTGCAACGAGCTGTACACCGCTCGGCTGTCTCGTGCCCACAACGATGCCAACGTCCTGGCGATGGGGGGGCGGATCGTCGCGCCGGCGCTGGCCGAAGAGATCCTCCGGGTCTGGCTCGCCACCCCGTTCGACGGGGGCCGCCACGAACGACGCCTGGAGCAGATCTCGATGATCGAACGAGGTGAGCTGTGATGCGGGACCACGTCGCCGACTGGGAGGCGCTGAGGCGCACCGACCCCGAGATCGCGGAGGCCCTGGCCGGCGAGCTCGACCGCGAGCGCGCCACCCTTCGCTTGATCGCATCGGAGAACTACACGAGCCCGGCGGTCCTGGCGGCGCTCGGCTCCACGATGAACAACAAGTACGCGGAGGGGTACCCCGGGCGCCGCTACTACGGTGGGTGTCGGTTCGCCGACGTGGCGGAGGAGCTCGCGATCCAACGGTCGAAGCAGCTGTTCGGTGCCGAGCATGCGAACGTGCAGCCGCACGCCGGGGCGCAGGCCAACGTTGCGGTCTTCGGCGCCTTCCTCGAGCCGTACTCGGACGACAAGGTTCTCGGGCTGGCCCTGGCTCACGGCGGGCACCTCACGCACGGGTCGCCGGTCAACGTGTCCGGCATGTGGTTCGATTTCGTCGGCTACGAGGTCGACCCCGGGACCGAGCAGCTCGACATGGATCGCGTCCGCGAGCTGGCGAAGGAGCACCACCCCAGGATCATCCTGTCCGGATACACGGCGTATCCGAGGACGATCGACTTCGCCGCGTTCCGACAGATCGCGGACGAGGTCGAAGCCCTGCTGTGGGTGGACGCCTCCCATTTCATCGGGCTCTCGGCGGGAGGCGCCTACCCCAACCCCGTTCCGTATGCGGACGTCGTGACCTTCACCACGCACAAGACGCTCCGTGGACCTCGTGGCGCGATCATCCTCTGCAAAGAGGAGCACGCGAGGGCCGTCGACAAGGCGGTCTTCCCGATGATGCAGGGCGGGCCGCTGGAGAACGTGATCGCGGCCAAGGCGGTCGCCCTCAAGGAGGCGATGGAGCCGGCCTTCGCGGAGTACGCGCACCGAACCGTGCGAACGGCGCGGGCGCTCGCGCAAGGATTGGCCGACGAGGGCCTCCGTATCGTCTCCGGAGGCACGGATTCACATCTGGCCCTGGTGGACCTCCGGCCGCTCGGGGTGAACGGCCGCGACGCGGAGGCCCTCTGCGACGAGATCGGCATCGCCCTCAACAAGAACGGCATCCCGTTCGACCCGATGCCCCCGATGAACCCCTCCGGGATCCGCGTGGGGACGCCCGGTCCGGCCACGCTCGGGATGGACGAGCCGGAGATGAAGGAGGTGGCGGGGATCATCGGCACGCTCCTACGCCAACCGCGGGACGAGACCGTGAAGGCCGCCTGCCGGACCCGGGTGCAGGAGCTGGTGGCTCGGTTCCCCGTCTACCCGGACCGGCCTTCCCCGGAGGCCGGACCGGCCTGATGTCCGAAGGCTGATCATCCCGGGGTACCATCACGAACGGCGTGGTTCCCTACCTCGTGGTGTTCGCGGCTGCCGCCGGCACGTCCTTCCTGGCGACGCCGCTCGTCCGCCGGCTCTCGCTGCGACTCGGGTGGATCGACCGACCGTCGGACCGGAAGGTCCACCCCCGGCCGACGCCCACGGCCGGCGGGCTGGCGATCTTCCTCGGGATCCTCGCGGGCCTCGGCGTGTCGAGACTGGTGCCGTTCCTGGCGGGCCTGCACGAGACCTCCTCGGAGCCGGACGCGGCGCTGCTCGCGGCCCTCGTGATCGTGGTGGTCGGGATCATCGACGACACGAAGGGCCTGTCCGCACCGGGGAAGCTCGCCGGGCAGATCCTGGCGGCGGGGATCCTCGTCCTGGCCGGCGTCCAGCTGTTGTTCTTCTACTTCCCTGGGCAGGGCATCCTCTCGCTTTCGCCCGACCTGGCCGTCCCGCTCACGATCCTGTGGGTCGTGGCCATGGTGAACGCCGTGAACCTCATCGACGGCCTGGACGGCCTGGCGGCTGGCATGGTCGCGATCGGAGCGATCGCGTTCTTCGCCTACATGTACCGGGCGCCCGGGGTGGGCGGCGACCCGTCCACCGCCGCCCTGCTGTCGGCCGTGGTGGCCGGTGCGGCGGTTGGGTTCCTGCCCTGGAACTTCAACCCCGCCCGGATCTTCATGGGGGACTCGGGCGCCATGCTCCTCGGCCTCATGATGGGTGCCGCGACGATCTCCGGCGTGGGGCGGAACGCCTACCCACCCAGTGGGGGCGACCTGGCGGCCATCGCGATCCCGATCGCCGTCCCCTTGCTGATCCTGGCCGTGCCGTTCCTCGACGTCGTGTTCGCCATCGTCCGTCGCGTGCGGCGAGGCGTGCGTATCACGCACGCGGACAAGGAGCACATCCACCACCGGCTGCTCGACATCGGGCATTCCCACCGGCAGGCGGTCCTGCTGATGTATCTGTGGAGCGCGCTGATCTCTACCTGCGCCCTGGCCGTGGCGTTCATCAACGGTCGGGCCCTGGTGGGAGGGATCGTCCTCGGAGCCCTGGTGCTCGCCGCGGCCATCCCCAAAGTCGTCCTTCGGGGATCCGGTCCTCCCGGGTCCTCTCCCGGTTCGCCGGAAGGCAACGGGAGGATCGATGGGGCCGGGGAGCCGCCGCAGGTTACGCCTCGATCCGACGGCGCACCACGGCAGGTGGGGCACAGGACCTGATCCACACGCGGGACACCGGACCTCCTGTCCAACCCGGACCCACATCCGGTGGCGTTGTCCACTTCGTACAAGAAGCTGAACGCGAGTCAGCGGCAGGGGGCTCGCGCACGAGACCCCTGGGGGTGATGATCGCCGCCACCCTGCGGCATAATCGGGGCCTCGGGGGTAGGAAGAGGGGAGAGCCGTGGCGGAAGTCGATGTTCGCCTGGACCGAGTGACGAAGGACTTCGGTGAGACGATCGCCGTCGACGACCTCTCGCTCGACATCAGCGAAGGCGAGTTCTTCAGCCTCCTGGGCCCCTCCGGCTGCGGAAAGACCACGACGCTACGGATGATCGGAGGCTTCGAGGAGCCCACCAGGGGGACGATCTACCTGGGAGGACGCGACGTCACCGACCTGCCCCCGTACCGGCGGGACGTCAACACGGTCTTCCAGTCCTACGCGCTGTTCCCGCACCTCACCGTGTACGAGAACGTGGCCTTCGGTCTGCGTCGCAGGAAGGTCGAGAGGCACGAGATCGACCAGCGCGTGAAGGAGGCCCTCCGCCTGGTGGACCTGCACGGCTTCGAGGGGCGGAAGCCCGGCCGGATGTCGGGAGGGCAGGCCCAGCGCGTGGCCCTGGCCCGCGCCCTCGTCAACCGGCCGAAGGTGCTGTTGCTGGACGAGCCGCTGGGCGCCCTGGACCTGAAGCTTCGGAAGCGGATGCAGCTCGAGCTCAAGCGTATCCAGGAAGAGGTGGGGATCACCTTCATCTACGTGACGCACGACCAGGAAGAGGCCATGACGATGTCCGACCGCGTCGCGGTCATGCGGGGCGGCAGGATCGAGCAGGTCGGACACCCCGAGGACGTCTACGAGAACCCCGTGACGGAGTTCGTCGCGAGCTTCCTGGGCGCCTCGAACCTGCTCGACGGTGAGCTCAAGGACGTGCAAGACGGTGTCGCCACGGTGCTTCTCGCCGGCGGCGACACCGTCCATCTGCCCGCCGAGCGGGCTGCCTTCGACGCGGGATCGACGGTCAAGGTTGGCGTCCGCCCCGAGAAGATCACCATCGAGGGCGACGCCGACGCCGAGTCGCGGCCCGGGTTGAACTCGGTGAGGGGGCTCCTCCGGATGTCCAGCTACATCGGCGTGAGCCATCAGTACAAGGTGGAGGGCCCCGGCGGCGCCGACGTGACGGTGTGGGTGCAGAACCTCGGCTCGGGCCCAGGGCCGCACCCCGGTGAGGCCGTCCGCTTGTCCTGGCTGCGGGAGCACACGTTCGCGGTGCTACCGCAGGAAGGCCTCACCCTGGAAGAGGAGGAGGGAGCATGAACCAGCGCGAGGAAGCTTCGTTCCTGGAACCAGAGCGGATGCAGGAGGTCCTGCGGCAGCGGCTCACCCGCCGGAGCCTCCTCAGGGGCGCCGGCACCGGCGCCGCGGCCGTGAGCCTCGGCGCGCTGCTCGCCGCCTGCGGCGGCGGGACCTCAACCGGCGGGGGTGGCGACGGCGGTGCGTCTGCGAGCGTGGACATCGCGCAGATCTACAGCGGCCAGCCGGGGACGAAGCTCAACTTCGCCAACTGGCCTTTGTACATCGACTACGCGAAGGACAAGAGCGGGAAGCGCTACATCCCGTCGCTGGCCGAGTTCAAGAAGGAGACGGGTATCGACGTCAACTACCAGGAGGTCATCCAGGACAACACGGACTTCTTCGGGAAGCTGCAGCCGCAGCTGCAGGCCGGCGACGACACCGGGTGGGACATCATCGTCATCACCAACGGCCGTGAGTTCACCGCGCTCACGCAGCTGGGCTGGGTGTGGCCCCTGGATCCCGCGAGGCACCCGAACTTCGACGCGAACGCCGCGGACTGGGCCAAGAGCCCTACCTACGACCCGGGCAACAAGTACGGCATGGTCTGGCAGTCCGGGCTCACCGGGATCGGGGTCAACAACGATCTCCTGAACGGCCAGGTCACGAAGATGGACGATCTGGCCAACCCGGACATCGTGGGCCAGGGCAAGGTCGGGATGCTGAAGAACGACATGCAGGACTTCGTGATGATCAACCTGGGGATCGACCCGGTGACGTCTGGTCCAGCGGAGTGGAAGGAGGCCGCGGCCTGGCTGCTGAAGCAGCGCGACTCCGGCGTCGTCCGGCAGTACTACGACCAGGGCTACGTGGACGACCTGAAGGCCGGCAACCTCTCGGCCACGCTGGCGTGGTCGGGCGACGTC
>DASWAT010000094.1:0-1909 GCA_036390995.1 Actinomycetota bacterium
GGCGCCGAGGACGTGATTCGTCGGATTCCAGAGCTTGAGGCGATCGAGGCTTGGGTCAAGGTTGCCCAGTTCAAGGTATGCGGCAAGACAGGGACCGCTAGTGTATTGCCTATGAAGTTCCTGGACATAGGAGAGGGAGTGAAGTAGCATGAAGCATGTTCGCTCCCATCCCGGCAACTGAGCTCACCAAGAAGCAGCGGACGGCCCTCGAGTCGTGGGTGCGATCGCCCACCATGCAGTCCCGTGCGGTGCAGCGCGCCCGGATCGTGCTGGCCGCCGCCGACGGCGTGTCCAACCGGCAGATCGCCAAGGATCTGGGGATCACCCGCACGACGGTGATCCTATGGCGGACCCGCTTCGCCGAGGGAGGCACCGACGCGCTGCTGCGGGACGCCCCTCGTTCCGGCCGCCCCCGCGAGATCGGCTCTGACCTGGTGGACTGGATCGTGTCGGAGACCCAGAACACCACGCCGCCCGACGCGACGCACTGGTCCACCCGGTCCATGGCCGCCCACGCCGGGGTCTCCCCCGAGATGGTCCGGCGCATCTGGGTCGCCCACGGCCTCAAGCCGCACCTGGTGCGCACCTTCAAGGTCTCGACCGATCCCGACTTCGTGGCGAAGCTCCGCGACGTCGTGGGCCTGTACCTCAACCCTCCGAAGCGGGCCATCGTGTTCTCGGTGGACGAGAAGAGCCAGATCCAGGCCCTCGATCGAACCCAGCCGTCGCTGCCGATGAGGCCGGGCCGTGCCGGCACCATGACCCACGACTACAAGCGCAACGGTCTGGCCACCCTGTTCGCCGCGCTGAACGTGGCCGACGGCACGGTGATCGCCCGCTGCAAGCCCCGGCACCGCCACCAGGAGTTCCTGGCGTTCCTGAAGGTCCTCGACGCAAAGACGCCCAAGCGCCTGGACCTGCACCTGATCGTGGACAACTACCGCACCCACAAACATCCCACGGTCAACGAATGGCTCGAGGCCCATCCCAGGTTCCACCTGCACTTCACGCCGACGAGCTCCTCGTGGCTGAACCTCGTGGAGCGTTACTTCGCCGAGATCACCCGCAAGCGCATCCGCCGGGGGACCTTCCGCAACGTGAGCGAGCTCATCGCGGCGATCAACGACTACGTCCGCCACACCAACGCAGATCCCAAGCCGTTCGTGTGGGCAGCGAAGGCAAACGACATCCTCAAGAAGGTCGCGAAGTGTCGAGCGACTTTAGAGGCGGCACACTAGTTAGGGGGACGCGGTGTACGGACGTGCTCTCGGCCCGAGAGCGGGTTTGCAGAACGCGCAAAACCTCGCAGGTGCTCCGGGTGATGAAAGATACCTACCAAGCCGAACGGGCGTCCTAGGCCGCTGGAGGACGACTGAACAGGTGTTCGATGCTCACCGCCTGGTCCCCAATCGCACTGCCCGGGTGGTCAAGGGTTCGACGTTGATCAGCCGGTCTTAGCGAGGATCCGATCGAACGCCTCCCGGTCGAACGCCTCCATGGTCGCCGTCCGCACGTTGCCGAGCGCCGCGAGCTGGAGGAGGACCGCCGTGGCCGTCTCCGAGTCGGGAGCCTCGGTGATCACCACGATGTCGTACTCGCCCAGCGTCCAGTAGATGTCCTTGAGGGTGCCCCCGTTCTTCTGAACGAGCTCGGCGAAAGCATCGGCCCGCTTCGCCGATTCGCGGAAGTTCTTGATGCCCTGATCCGTGAAGTTGACCAGGTGTACGTAGGTGGCCACGGCTCCTCCCCTCCCCAGAGCGGGCACCGGACTCGTCACGAGGAACGTACGCCCCTCGGCATCCGGGGCGCAAGACCGGGGGGGATCCGGCGGGGGGATGGAGACGATGGGGCTACCGGTCGGCTTCGTTCCCGTGGACGGTCTCGATGACCCGGTCGATCTCGTCCATCA
>DASWAT010000095.1:0-29283 GCA_036390995.1 Actinomycetota bacterium
CCGCGATCTGCCCCCGCTCGTCCTGCCGCTCCTCGGCCATCCGGTTCGACAGCGCCTTCAGAACCTGCTCGCGATCCTGCAGTTCCCTGTGGGCTTCCTCGAGCGCCTTGCTACGGAAGAACATCTGCCTCGCCAACAGCAGCGGCAGGATGAAGATGGGAATCGACCAGAAACCAACTCCGTCAATCAAGAAGAACTTGGCGAGGATGAGTCCAAGAAGGCCCAGGCCAACGTAGCTGATGAGGAACTCGCTGAGACGGCCAATCTTCAACTCGGTGATGACTTTCCACGGCGGCATGCCAAGGTCCAGACTTGCCGCCATTGCCACCAGACCGCTATTCACTAGGTAGTCGGCAATCGCGGCTGCTGTAGCCGCAGCCAGAAGGACGCCGGGCGAGACCTCGCTTATGGGAGAAGTGACCATCGCGTGGAATAGCGTCCCAGCAGCAAGGACAGCGAGAGCGATCTGACAGGCGTTGAAGAATGCTTTGAAAGCCCCGAAACCTCGCCGGAACTCACGTGGATTGAACGAGCCAACCAACGCTGTCAGAGCGGCAGCCGTAGGAGAGTAAAGGAAAGCCACTGCCATGAGCAGTGGAAATCCCATGCTGATTTGCGTGCCTCTCCAGAGAGGAACAGGTACGAGTTCGACGAGGGCCACCAGAACCGCCCAGACAAGTAGATTGGCGTGCAGGACCTCGGGGTTAGCCACCGCGTGGACCACTAACCCGGTGATCGTCGGTAGGACTACGGCAAGCACGAAGGCCTCTACCGCGAATTTGCTGGTCTTTGCCTCTGCCACCGAACGTCCCCTAACCCCCGGGAAACCCATCAACAACCTACATCCATATTGGCGTTCCAGGCTCCCCGTTGAAACCACCCGCTCGGGTGGTAGGAGGAGCGCCCACCCCTACTGCAGAAGCTGTAGGGAGGTCACCCGGCTTGTCGGTCGGCTGGGGGACACCCGATAGTCTCCGTGACATCCCCCGAAATGGGATGCAGGCAGTTCAATTGGTGATTTGTGAGGTGGCCTTTCGGCCGCCGACAGGGTTAATCGAGGGAGGAGGTGCACCACATGAAGCTGGCTAAGAGGCTCGCAGTTGCGATGGGCTCCCTGCTGGCCCTGGTGCTCGCTGGCGGGGCTCACATCCGCTGGTAGCCCGAGAAGACGGAGAGACTGCCAACTAGGTCCCGAGAATCGGTCGGGACCTAGTTTGCGTTTGGGGCTTGGAGCGGACCTCGGTTAGCCCACCTCCAGCGGGAAACGAGCCACCACCGAAGTTCCATAGCCTGGCAACGACTCGATTCTGAACACCCCACCAATCAGCTCCACTCGTTCACGCATTAGTTCAATCCCGAAGTGCGCCTCACGGTCAACGCTTGCAGGAAGGAACCCCCGCCCGTCGTCCTCAACCACCAGACGGATGACTCCTTGATCGACCTGGAGACTCACGCAGATCCGTCGAGCTTCGGCGTATCGAGCCGCATTCGTCATGGCTTCTCTCGCGACTTGGTAGACGAGTAACTGAGTGAGAGGTGTACCGCCAACCTCCTCGAGGCTTAGGTCGAATCTTGGATGCAGCTCCTGTTCAAGATGACGGGCCAAGAGTCGAATCGTCCCAGCCAATCCGCTGGGCCCAAGCGGAGAGCGGCGCAGATTACTGATAAGCACGCGAATCGCTTCGTTTGCGCTGGCTGCTGCTTGCAGCAGGCTGGGGATGTCGCCTTCAAGGTCAAGCAGCCGCCCGGTGGCAAGGTCCTGTCTGATGACCTGACCCATGAGATGGACCTTGTAGAGAGGTGGAAGCACCTCATCGTGGAGCCCAGCTGCCACGCTCAAACGCTCATCTCGTCGCTCGTCAGCAATCTTGGACGAGACATCACGAATGACATGAGTCTTCTCGTCAAGAGCCTCAGTGGCTCGGCTGAACTGCCTATCGCGCATGAACATCTGCCGAGCCAGGAACAGGGGAATGACAAAGGCCACCAGACCCCAGTTACCGGCGGAACTGTGCACCGTTGCCAGGACGACCGCAAGGAGTCCAAAGCACCCATAACCAATCAAGAAGGGCGCGGGCCGCCCCCGCCCATACACCTCCCGCACAAGCCCAAGCAGGCTCTCACCGGTGAGGAGATGGGATCCCACAATCGCGAGCGTATTGTTTATCGCCATGTCGCAGATGAGGGCGACGAAGGCAAAGACCAAGACAGTAGGCCAAACGTCGGTGTCTCCGCCGAGTTCGTGAAACGTGTAGGAAGCTGCCAAGACACTGATTGCTACATTGCTCCTGTTAAACAAACCGCGCATGAGACTGATCTCTCGTTTGAACTCACGACGATCAGTGGTCGCAACAAAGGCCAGCAGTGCTGCCATGAAGGGTGAGAAGATCATCCCCGCTGCGAGGAGCACTGGAAGCGACATCGTCAGTTCGACCGAGTCCCACAGAACGACGGGCATGAGATCAGCCAGGCAGACGACTGGTACCCACGCGAGAAGCGCGACAAGCTTCGGTGCCACCCCCTCATTCGAAGTCGCGAGCCCCACGACAAGAAGGGCGACCGCCACCGCCGTTCCCGCGGACTCCAAGAGACGGACGGCGAGCGGCTCTTGCATGGGTGAGCGAGGTTCCCGCGGGAGCATGCGGGGAACCGGAACGCGTGTGGCGGCTGCTGACATCCTGGCCCCTCCCTCCAGGATTCCTTTGCCCCGTGAGTTGGCGGAATCTTAGGGAAAGGGGCCGACAGGACTCAAGACAGACAAAACCTATCCGTTTGCCCGGCATCCTCGCGGCGTCCAGCCCGCGAGACCCCCAGCTCACGGGTACCATCTCGGCCGTGAAGCCCCGCATCCTGGTCGTCGAGGACGAACCGTCGATCTCGGAGCCACTCGCCGAGAGTCTCGGGCGGGAGGGGTTCGACCCGGAGCTCGCCCCCAGCCTTGCCTCGGCCCGTGAGGCCTTCGAACGGCAACCCCCAGACCTGGTCCTCCTGGACGTGATGTTGCCCGACGGTGACGGCCGGGACCTCGCCAAGGAGATCCGCAAGAGCTCGGACGTTCCCATCATCATGCTGACCGCTCGGGGCGAGGAGATCGACCGCGTGGTCGGCTTGGAGCTCGGAGCCGACGACTACGTCGTGAAGCCATTCTCGATGCGTGAGCTGGTCGCCCGGATCCGGGCCATCATGCGCCGCGGCAAGCTCAGCGAACGTCGAGGGGCGATGGACGTCGGGGAGATCCATCTCGACCCGGCGTCGAGAACCGTCACGAAGGCGGGGGGTGCCGTGGAGATGGCGGCGCGTGAGTTCGACCTCCTCCACATGCTCATGGCCAACGCGGGCCAGGTGCTCCGCCGGGAGCAGATCATGGACGAGGTCTGGGACTCCCACTGGTTCGGGCCCACGAAGACCCTCGACGTCCACATCTCGTGGCTCCGCAAGAAGATCGAGGACGACCCCTCGGCTCCTCGATACATCACGACGATCCGAGGTGTGGGGTTCCGGTTCGCTTCACAGGAGGAGTTCGCCCCCGACGACTAGGAGGCTCCTACGAAGGTCCGGACCCGCCTCGTCCTGGCGTTCGCCTACATCCTGTTGACGGTCATCGTCGCCCTCGAAGTCCCGCTCGCCATCAACCTGCAGCGGCGAGCGCGAACCGACTTCGAGTCCCAGGCGAAGATCAGCACGCTGCAGATCGCCCAGGCCATCGGGGCGGAGCGGGTGGCCAAAGCGGTGAACTCGCAGCGGCCGCTCGCGCGAACCGCGCTCCAACGCTGGATCTCCGCACCCGGTCGGTTTTCCCAGACCGAGGACGGCCGGGTCATCGTGGTCGACGCGAAGGGTGTGCTGATCGCCGACTCGCTTGGGAGCCAGAACCTCGGACGTGCGTACGCCACCCCCGGCCGGTTCGAGCTGCAACAGGTGCTTGCTACGCAGGCGCCCTTCGCCACGACCCGGCACAGCATCAGCCTCGGCCAGGACATCCTCGTCGCCGCCGCCCCCATCGTGGACGAGAGGCTGTTCTACGGCGCGATCCGCATCACGGAGAGCATGGCGGGGATCCAGGAGCAGGTGCGGCGATCGATCCTCGGGCTTGCGGTCATCGGTTTCGCCAGCCTGCTCGCTGGGCTCATCATCGCCTTCGGCCTCGCGGAGTCGTTCTCCGGACCGCTCCGTCGCCTGGCACGGGCAGCCAGGAGGCTCGGAGGCGGCGACCTCGGAGCTCGAGCGGAGACAAGCAAGGGTGCGAGGGAGATCGCCCAGCTCGCCCAGACCTTCGACGACATGGCCGACCGGCTTGCGCAGACGGTTCGGGCACAGCGGGAGTTCGTGGCGAACGCCTCGCATCAACTCCGCACCCCACTCACCGGCATGAAGCTGCGCCTGGAATCGGCCATCGAGCAGGCCCCCACGGACGATCTTCGCCGTGACCTCGAGGCCGCCGACAAGGAGGTCGACAGGCTGGCCGGCATCGTGGAGCGGCTCCTCGTGATGGCTCGGCGCGTCGAGGAGGGCGGCCCGGCCGAGGTCGACGTCGGCGAGGCCGTCCAGCGCGCCGCCGAGCGCTGGGGCGATCGCGCCAGACAGCTCGGCTCCACCCTCACCGTGCTCGGGTCCGGCGGCCAGGCCCTCGGGCAGACCGAGGACCTCGATCAGATCCTCGACAACCTGCTCGACAACGCCATCTCGTACGCACCCGGACCGATCACCGTCGAGACCGCTCGGGAGGACGGCCGGGTGCTCGTGGCGGTAGAAGACCGGGGGCCCGGGATCGCCGCCGAGGATCGCCCCCGGGTCACGGAGCGGTTCTTCCGCGGTCCAGGCGCTCCCCCGGGCGGTTCAGGCCTGGGCCTGGCCATCGTGCGTGAGCTGGCCGAGAAGTGGGGCGGCACCGTCTCGGTGCAAGTTCCCGCCGAGGGCGGGACGCGGGTGGAGATCCGCCTACGCGCCACCTCTTAACCTGGCGTTATCCAGCACGGGGCTACCCTGGGGGCGATGAAGCGCGCGCTGATGGTGATCGCCTATGGGCTCGCGGGGATCCTGGTGGCCGGTGCGCTCACGGCTGGCGCGTGGGCGCTCGCGGGCAAGGACATCAGCCAGCCCGCGCCGCTCACGTTCCCGGCGGAGGCGGCCCAGCTCTCGCCCAAGCCCACCGAATCGCCCGAAAAGGATCACGGGGAGAAGCACGAGGCCACGCCGGACGAGCACGGATCCACCTCCCCGAGCCCCGAGGACAACGGCGGAAACGACCTCTCGGGGTCCGGCTCGGACACCGGAACGAGCGAGGACCACTCCTCGGGCACGCCGGACCCGTCGGGTACCCCGGACCCGTCGGACGACTCTCACAGCTCCGACGGTCACGAGGACGACTGAGCCTGGTCCGAAGCGCCGGACCGAACCCCGTGTCATCGGCCGGGGTATCGTGGGCGGGATGAGGCCATGAGCTCCGGAGCGAAGCAGGTCGCGCGGTGGGTGTGGTTCCCGTTCCGGATGACCGTGCGGTTCATCCTGCGCAACGGCAAACGGATCGGCGTGACCGTCGTCGGGTTGATCCTCCTGCTCGCCGGGCTGGTCATGATGGTGACGCCGGGGCCCGGTCTCCTGCTCATCGTCGCCGGCCTGGCCGTGCTGGCCACCGAGTACGTGTGGGCCGAGCGAGCGCTGAACCTGGCCAAGCAGAAGGCGCAGCAGGCCAAGGACAAGGTCACCGGGGGTGGCCGCAGGAGCGGGCCGAGATCCGGCGACGAACCTCCGGGCTAGGCGGACCATGGGCCGCATCCTCATCGGGACCTCCAGCTGGACCGATCCCACGCTCGTGAAGGAGGGCCATTTCTACCCGCCCTCGGCGAAGTCCGCCGAGGCACGGCTGAAGTACTACGCCACGCAGTTCCCACTCGTGGAGGTCGACTCCACGTACTACTTCCCACCCTCCGAGCGGAACGCGGTGCTGTGGATCGAGCGCACACCGAAGGACTTCACGTTCAACGTCAAGGCCTACTCGCTGCTCACGAACCACCCAACCCGGCGCGATTCGCTCTACAAGGATCTGGCGGCCGAGCTGCCGAAGGAGCTCGAGGGCAAGCGGAACCTGTACCGCGACAAGCTCTCGGAGGAGATCGTCGAGCAGGTCTGGCAGCGGTTCCACGACGCGCTGATGCCGCTGCATTCGGCGGGCAAGCTCGGTGTGGTGCTCTTCCAGTTCCCGCAGTGGTTCGTGATCGGCCGCAAGAGCAAGGACTACATCCTGGAGTGCAGGGAACGCCTGGCCGACTTCCGGATCGCCGTCGAGCTCCGGCACAAGAGCTGGCTGGAAGAACCCAACACCGAGGAGACGCTCTCGTTCCTGGAGGAGCACGACCTGCCCTTCGTCTGCGTGGACATGCCGCAGGGGTTCGAGTCGAGCCTGCCACCGGTCGCGGCGGCTACCACGGAGGACCTGGCGATGGTGCGGTTCCACGGCCGCAACACCGAGGCCTGGAACGCGAAGTCGGACACGGCGTCGGAGCGCTTCCGGTATGAGTACTCGCAGGCGGAGCTCCTGGAGTGGGTCCCGAAGATCGAGGGCCTCTCCGAGCAGGCCCGCGAGACCCACGTGCTCATGAATAACTGCTACCGGGACTTCGCCGTGAACAACGCCCGTCAGCTCGGCTCGTTGCTCGAACCCGAGTGAGCCCACCGGCGTGGATCGCCGCCGGACCGGAAAAGGAGTCTGGCCCGGACCCGCGGGCGCACCCGCGTGGAAGGGAGGGTAGTCCGGGCCAGACTAGTTCGCCGGAACCGGAACGATCGGCTCCGGATATCCCCCTAAGCCTAGCAGCGCCGAGTCCCGCCACGGGGCCAAGATCCGATCCGTTGGTACGGCGAGAAGCGGCACGCCCCTTCCTGCCAGGGGATCCCCGGCGTTCGTGTGAGGAACGAGGCCGTCACCATGCGCGCCCCGTTGTGCATCCAGCCCTCCCGGCGGAGCTGCCGCATCCCCGCATCCACCAGCGAACCGGTGAGCGCCGGCGGGTCAGCCATGCGACGTCCACTCAGGACGTTCGGCCCCCGCCGGCTGGGGTAGGCTCGGAGACCTCCGGGGCGACGAAAGGGCGGAGCGTGTTCGGCAGATCGTGGCGGATCGGGACGATCCGAGGCATCCCGGTGAGCGTCGACTCATCGTGGGTGTGGATCGCCGTCCTCATCACGTACACGCTGTGGGCGCAGTTCGACGCCTTGTACGCGGGCGTCGGCACGGGGACGGCCCTGGCCCTGGCCGTGTTCGCCGCCGCGCTCTTCTTCGCCTCGGTGTTCCTGCACGAGCTCGCGCACGCCGTGGCGGCCCGCCTCCATCACATCCCGGTCTTCGGCATCACGCTGGTCTTCTTCGGCGGGTTCACCAGCGCGAAGTCGGACGCGAAGGGCCCCGGCCCGGCGTTCGTGATCTCCGCCGTGGGGCCGGGCACAAGTGCGGTGCTCGGCGTCCTGTTCTGGAGGCTTTCGTTGCTGTTCGCGGCGACGAACCGGCCGCTGGCCGCGGCGTTCGGCTACCTCGGATGGGTGAACGGGTTCATGGCGGCGTTCAACGTGATCCCCGGTCTGCCCCTCGACGGCGGGCGCATGCTCGAGGCCGTCGTGTGGCGCGTCACCGGGAACCGCGATCGGTCCACACAGATCGCCGCGTATGCGGGGATGGGCGTCGGGGTCCTGCTCGCGGCCATCGGCCTGGGCCTGGCGGCGGGGCTCTACGATATCGCCAACTTCCACGAATTCGGGGGGCTGTGGTTCGCCATCATCGGGGTCTTCATCTTCCAGGGCGCCCGAGGCTCGGAGCGGCAGATCGCGTTGCGCAGGACGCTGGCAGGAGCCACCGTGGCCGACGCCATGGATCCGCCACCACCGTCGGTGCCGGCGGACATGGCGCTTTCTGAAGTGCTCGAACGCTACCTCCGAGGTCACGAGGGCGAGGCCTTCCCGGTGGTCGAGGGGGCGAACCGCGTGATCGGGATGATCTCGATGGGCTCCGCCCGGCCGATCGGGCAGCACGACCCGCTCCGTCCTGCGCGAGATGCGCTGATCCCGCTCTCGCAGGTGGTCGTCACGCAGATGGACGAGCCGCTGGACGAGGCGGCGGCCGGCCTGGGGACCCGACGCGCCGCCCTGGTGCTCCGCGACGGGCAGCTCGTGGGCGCGATCACCGGCGAGGCCGTGGCCCGGTGGGCCGCGCGCGCCCACCCGGTCTGATCTCGGGCTGTCGGTCCTCAGCGGTAGCATCCGAAGACGTGGCCCCCCAGGAACCGTTCCAGGCCGATCCCGCTCAGCAGCAGGTGCTGGACCATGCGCACGGCGCCCTGCTGGTCGGCGGGGGTGCCGGAACCGGCAAGTCGGCCGTGTTGCGCGAGCGCTTCGCGCTACTGATCGAGGGCGGCGCGGACCCGGAGCGCTTGGCCCTCGTGGTTCGCTCTCGCCGCGACCGCGCCGAGGCGCGGCAACTGGTGCTGGCCCGTCTCGGACGCTCGCTGCCCGATCTACGCGTCACCACGATCCAGGGCGTGGCGCACCAGGCGATGAGCCGTCGCTTCGACGCGGTCGGCTACCGAGAGCCTCCTCGCGTCCTGGACGCCTCCGACCAGTTCGCGACGGTTCAGGACCTGCTCAAGGGTGAGCTCGAGGCTCACCGAGACGAGTGGCCCGCATACGGCACGCTGCTCGGGCTGAACGGCTTCGCCGACGAGATCCGCCAGTTCCTCCTACGCGCACAGGAGGCCATGGTGACACCTGAGCAGATCGCCGAGCGCGCGGAGGAGCGCGGGCTGAGGGGCTGGCTCGAGCTCTCCGCCTTCTACCGTCGGTACGTCGACGCCTTGGCCCAGCTCGGTGCCGTCGACTTCGCCGGGCTCGTCTGGCAGGCGGCGAACGCGGCTCGGGACGGGGACCGCCTCTTCGACCAGGTCCTGGTCGACGACTTCCAGGACACGACCGTCGGCGCCGAGGCGCTGCTCGCCGCCCTGGCCCCGGTCGACCTGGTCGTGGCCGGAGACTCCGACGCACACGTGTTCTCGTTCCAGGGCACCACCGACGTGCCGCTGCGGCGGTTCGAGGAGCGTTTCGCTGCCGGGCGGATCCAACTGGAGGTCCGGCACCGGAGCGACGGGCTGGGCCTGGAGGCCTGGCGAACCCCGCACACCGCCGAGGAGCACGCCGTCGTGGCCCGCGAGCTCCGCCGGATCCACGTGGAGGAGCTCGTTCCCTGGAGCCGGCTCGCGGTCGTGGTCCGGCGCCAGGGCCCCTACGCATCCGGGCTTATCCGCGCCCTGGACGACGCGGGCATCCCGCGAGCTGCGTCCGAAAGCGGCCTCTCCGTGGCCTCGGCCCCCGCCACCCGACCGTACGTGCTCGCGCTGCGGTGGATCGTGGCCCCGCCCGAACGGCGCGACGACCTCGTCGAGCCGGTCCTCACCTCCGAGCTCGGCAACCTCTCGCCCGCGTCGGCGCGCTCGCTGCTCCGGCTTGCCCGCGCGGCCGATCGGCCGCCGCGCGATGCGCTGGACCTCGACGAGGGCCTCACCGAGGAGGAGCGGCTCGGGTTGGCCGGGCTCCGGGACGTGCTCGACGGGGCAGAGGCACGCAAGGCCTCGGTCCTCGACGCCTTCGCCATCCTGTGGAAGGGGCTGCCGTGCTCGGCGCGGCTCGTCGAGAGGGCGGAACGGAGCCACACCTCGCGGGTGGATCTGGACGGCGTCCTCGAGCTGTCCCGCATGGTCGCCGAGGCGGGCACGTCGCCCGATCCCTCGACGGAGTCCTTCCTCGGGCTCACCGAGGTGAGGGTTGGCGCTCCCGGCACCGCGGACCGAACGGAGCCCGGTCGCGACGCCGTCGAGGTCCTCACCGCCCACGGGGCCGCCGGCCGCGAGTTCGACACGGTGGTCGTCGTGGACGCCGTGGAGGGCAACTTCCCCAGCCTGAGCCGCCCCGAGCCGATGTTCGACCTGGCGGTGCTGCAGGGGACCCGGACCCGATCGGAGCTGAACCGCCTCCGGCTGGAGGACGAGCGGCGGCTGTTCCGCTCGGCCGTGAGTCGCGCCCGGCGCCGCGTGGTGCTCACCGCGAGCGACCCGAACGGCACGGAGTCGGACGAGGCCGCGGCGTCGCGGTTCGCGGAGGAGCTCGGCCTGGAGTGGCGCGAGGTGCCCGCCGAGCCGCTGGGGGATCCGGTCTCGGTGGCCGAGGCGGCCGCGACGTGGCGGCGTTCGCTGAGCGATCCCGCCGAACCGCCCCCGGCTCGGGCAGCGGCGTTGTCTGGCCTGCTCGCACTCGGCGACGATCCCGCTCGCTGGTGGTTCCAGCGCGAGTGGAGCGGTCCGCCCCACCTGCCGCGCGACGAGCTGCGCCTCTCGTACTCTCGCCTGGACCACCTGGAGAACTGCGAGCTGCAGTTCGTCCTGGCGGACGAGCTCGGCCTCGACGTCGGCGGCGGCTACCAGGCATGGGTCGGCCGCCTCCTGCACCAGCTCATCGAGGACTGCGAGAACGGCAAGGTCGATCGCACGCCCGAGGCGTTCGTCCGAACGCTGAACGCGCGGTGGCAGCCGGCCCGGTTCCCCTCGTACGCCGTTTCCGAGGCGGAGCGGCTCCACGCGATCGACGTCATCGTCCCGAACTGGTTCGAGCGGTACGGAGCGCTGCCCGCCGAGGCCACCGAGGAACGCTTCCGCTTCGACTTCGACGGGGCGCTGATCAACGGCGTGATCGATCGCATCGGGCCGGTGCCCGAGGGCCACCGCAGGATCACCGACTTCAAGACCGGGAACGCGGACAACGCGCCCAGGGTCGCGGAGAGCCTCCAGCTCGGGATCTACTACCTCGCGGTGAGCGAGTGCGACGAGCTCGCGGACTTCCGCCCGGTGGAGGCGGTCGAGCTCGCCTACCTGGCCGGGAAGAAGAGGAAGGGCGAGTTGGTCGCGCTCTTTTGGCCGGTATCCGGGAAGGGCGAGGAGGACTACATGACCAGGATGCGCGAGCGGCTGTCCGGACTGGTCGATCGGGTCCGGCAGCTGGATCGCGGCGGCCGGTACGTCCCGAGCACGGCAGCGAACTGCTTCTTCTGCAGCTTCCAGACGCTGTGCTCCCGGTATCCGGAAGGCGGCGACGTCTTCCCCGTCTCCGGACCCGCGCCCCTTCAGGAGAGAACGGAGGCCGCACCGTGACCCGGGCATACCCGCAGCCCATCGTCGACTTCCTCGGGGCCGAGCCCACCCCGGAGCAGTGGGCCGCCATCTCGATGCCGCTCGTGCCCTACGTCCTGGTGGCGGGGGCCGGCTCCGGCAAGACCTCGGTGATGGCCGCGCGCGTGATCTACCTCGCCATGGTCGCGAACGGCGACCTGGCCGCGAGCCATCCGGGCGTGATGCCGGGCAACGTCCTGTGCCTCACGTTCACGAACAAGGCCACCGAGCTCCTGTTGCTGCGGATCCGTCACGCGTTGCGGAAGATCCGCCTCGAAGAGGGTGAGGAACCCGAGATCCTCAACTACCACGGCTTCGCCGCCCAGATCCTGGATCGCCACGGGATGCTGATCGGCATCGAGCCCGGACAGCGGGTGATCACACCGGCCCAGCGCAACGAGCTGGCGGCGCGGGTCCTGGACCGGCGGACGTTCAGCAGCCTCACCACGCGGTGGCAGCCCTCGATCGTCGCGAACATCCTGTCGTTGGACGAGCAGCTGCAGAACCACCAGGTCGATCCGGAGCAGGCGGAAGCCTTCGTCGCCGCGAACCTCACGCGACTGCAGTCCGCCAAGTCGGCGGATCCGTACCACGCCGCTCTGGAGCGGATGGAGCTCGCCGGCGCGGTCCAGGCGTTCCGGGACCTCAAGCGCGAACTCGGCGTGATCGACTTCGGCGACCAGATCGGGCACGCCGCTCGGATCGTCCGCGAGCGCCCGGAGGTTGCCGACGGCTACCGGGAACGCTTCCAGGCCGTCCTGTTGGACGAGTACCAGGACACGAACCACGCCCAGGCGATGCTGATGGAGGGCATCTTCGGGCGCGGGCATCCGGTCACGGCGGTGGGCGATCCCGACCAGAACATCTACGGGTGGCGGGGGGCGAGCCTGCACAACCTGTTGCAGTTCCCCACGCAGTTCCCGCAGGCGGACGGCACCAACTCGCCGAAGCTGCCCCTGTACACCAATTTCCGCTCGGGCAGGCGCATCCTGGCGGCGGCGGACCAGATCATCCGGCCGCTCCCCCCGAACCAGCGCCCGGACCCCGACAAGGAACTCCGGCCCCATCCGCCGAACGGCGAGGGCGCGGTCTGGGTGGCCCAGTACGAGCACGAGGTCGCGGAAGCCGAAGCCGTCGCCGACCGCATCCTGGAGCTGCACGCGCAGGGCGGCGCGTGGCGGGACGTCGCGGTCCTGTGCCGGACCCACCGCCTGTTCGAGCCCCTGCAGCTGGCGTTCGCGGACCGGGGCGTCCCCGCGGAGTTCATCGGCCTGGCGGGGCTCATCCGGCTCCCCGAGGTGGTAGAGGTCCTGGCGTACGCGCGGGCGGCCGCAGATCCCGGCGCGAGCGTCGCGCTGGCCCGGATCCTCATGGGCCCTCGGTACCGCGTGGGGTACGGGGACCTCGCCCGGGTCGCCGCGTGGACCCGCACCAGCGGCTGGGCGCTGCTCGAGCGGCTCCGCGACCGGCTGCCCGAGGACGATGCCATCCTCGAGGACCAGCCGTTCCTCATCGCCGAGGCCCTCGAGCACCTCGACGAGGTCGAGGAGCTCTCGCCGGAGGGGCGCGAGCGGCTCGAGGCCTTCGGCAGCGAGCTCACCCAGCTCCGGGCGGCGGCCAGGCGACCGGTGGGCGAGTTCCTCGCCGAGATCGTGCGTCGGACCGGGCTGCTCGCCGAGCTCGGAGCACATCCCGACCGGTCTCTGGCCGTGGCCAGGCGACGGAACCTCTCGGCGTTCCTGGATCAGGTGTACGCATTCCAGCCGCTCGAAGGCGAGCTCACCCTGCGTGCGTTCCTCGAATACGTCGACTCCATCGACGACGACCGAGAGTGGGCGCCCGTCCAGCCCAGCGAGGACGACAGCGTGAAGGTCATGACGATCCACGCCGCGAAGGGTCTGGAGTTCGACACGGTCTTCGTGCCCGGTATGGCCAAGGACCTGTTCCCGAACACGCGGGTGCAGCAGAACCCGATGCGCCGGGGGAGCTCCCTCGACATCGAGCTCCGCCGCGACCGGGACCTCCTCCCCCATTTCGACGGGGTGATGTCCAGGTTCGTCGACGCCCTCCGTGAGCAGGAGGTGTTCGAGGAGCGACGCACCGCCTACGTGGCCCTGACCCGGGCGAAGCGGCGCTTGTTCTGCTCGTCCGCGATCTGGTACGGCGAGCTGCTGCATGCGAAGAGCGTGGGCCGGTTCCTCATCGAGCTGATGACCTGGGCCCGCACGACGCACGATGCCGACATCCATCTCGAAGGGGACGGGGAGACCGAGGAGAACCCCCTGGCCGGATACCGCCAACGCTTCGTCCGACCCTGGCCGGGGCCGGCCCGGCCGGAGGACGCGGACGAGCTGTTCCCGCAGGGGTGGCGCAGGGCCGCCCTGGAGGCCGCGAGCGGCGGCGGCGTCCCCCAGGCGTTGGTGGAGGCCCTCGACCTCGGCGAGCGAGCGGAGTATGAGAGGCTCGCGGCCGAACACCGAACGCTCGCAACGCACCTACGGGAGCGCGGATCCATGAGCGACACGAAACCCACGGCGTCGTCTCCGGTGTCCGTGAGCGGGCTGATCGACTACGGGCGATGCCCGAAGCGGTTCTACTGGACCTCGGTCCGTCCCTTGCCGCGGTTCTCCGGAGCGGCGGCTCGGATCGGCACCGACGTCCACGCCTGGATCGAGCGCCGCTCCTCGGGTCAGGCGTCGCTGCTCGAGCTCGACGAGCCGCCGGACCTCGTCGCGGAGGAGCTGGCCGGCGAGCCGGGAAGGGTGCAGCAGCTGCGGGACACGTTCCTGGCCAGCCGGTTCGGCCGCATGGTGCCGTTGTACGCGGAGCGCCCGTTCCTGGTCTCGGTGGGAAGCGCCTACGTGAACGGCCGTATCGACGCGATCTTCGGCACTCCCGAGGGGCGGTGGGAGGTGGTCGACTACAAGACCGGGCGGCGGCCGGCCGAGGACGACCCGCTGGCCGGCGTGCAGCTCGACCTGTACGCGCTGGCGTGCATCGACGTGTGGCACAAGCGAGCGGAGGAGCTCACGCTCACGTACCTGTATCTGTCCGCCGGCCAGGAGGTCACGCGGCCGGCCGGGCCGGTGGACCAGATCCGACAACGCGTTCGGGCGTGGCTGGCGGGCATCGCCGAGGGGCGGTTCGACCCCACGCCGGGCGAGCACTGCCGGTGGTGCGACTTCCTCTCGTTCTGCGAGCCGGGGCGGGCCTTCCTGGCCGCGCCGGAAGAGGGGTAGGCCGCCGAACGATCAGCCGGACGCGACCGAAGCCGAGTCCGCCGCGGTGAGCCGTTCGACCTGCTCCTCGAACGTCCGATACGTCGAGGCGGGGTCCCACCCGCCCTCGGAGACTTCGGAGACGAACCGGGCGGCCAGGCCGAGATCGGGAGAGCGAGTGAGGACCGCGGCCCGGAACCAGTCGTAGTCGCCGGGCTGAAGCACGATCGGCCCGTGGGTGCCTGCGCGGCGGAACGACGGGTCGTCGAGGACCACCGGCGTGGGTCGCAGGATCCGGTCGAGCCCGGGCACCGGGTCAGCGTGTGGCTCGAGCTGCCCGCACCGGCCGTCCCACCGGATCATCGCCACGACCTCGTCGGCGTCGCCGGGGCGGAACAGCTCGACGCGCATCGCGATCAAGGGTACCGGACCCGGCTCAGCCGGAGATCGGCCGCTCGAGGCGGCGGAGCATCGACGCCGCATACTCCAGGAGCTTCACCGCGACGGCGGGCTCGGCCTGGAGCAGCTTCAGGAACGCCTTGCGCGTGAGGGCCAGCAGCGTCATCGGTGTCTCGGCCACGACGGATGCGGTTCTCGCGCCGCCGTCCAGCAGCGAGATCTCGCCGAAGAAGTCCCCCGGCAGGAGCCGGTTCACGACACGGCCCTTGACGTTCTCGACCTTCGCCTGCCCCTCGATGATGACGTAGAAGGTGTCGCCCTCCTCGCCCTCCTTCACGATCGAAGCGCCCTCCATGTACCGGACCTCCTCCATGGAGTCCGCCAGACGCCGCAGGTACCGGGGGGAGAGCGGCGAGAACAACGGAACCTGCGCCAGCGCCAGCTGCTCCCGCTTGCCCACTGCCACCCTCCTTCATGAGGCGGTCGCGTCGCTGGGAGCCTACTGCCTGGTGGCCTGCCTGTCGAAGCCTGCGCGGCAGCGTGCGGGCGCGGATGCCCACGCACCGCAGAGACGGCCCGGCCCGAGTGTCGGTGGGCGGGGGTAGGGTCCGGCCGTGGAGACGCGAGGGCTCCAGATCGCGGACTCCCCCTCCCGGCGCTTCGCCCACGGCGAAGTCGTCCTGCATCAGGGCGAACCCTCCGCGTCCCTCTACCTGGTCCGGGACGGCGCGGTGCGTCTGTGTGCGGTCCTGCCCTCCGGCCGCGAGGTCGTGGTGGGACTGCTCGGGGCCGGCGACCTGTTCGGCGAGTCGGCCCTCGCGGGCCCCGAGCCGTCACCGGTGGAGGCCCGGACCGTGGGGGGCGTGGAGGTGACGGCGCTTCCCGTCGCCGGCCTGCACGCGGCGCTGTCGCGCAACCCCGCGACGGCCATGGAGATCCTGCGCCTGCTGGCCGCGCGCCTGCACCGGACCTGCGCGGCGCTCGAGGACGCCCTCGGCCGCGACGTGTCCACGCGCCTGTGCCGGAGCCTGTGTGAGCTCGCCCGCCGTCACGGGGTCCCGCATGGACCCGGCGTGCGGCTGGCGCTTCCCCTCACGCAGGAGGACCTGGGCCGGATGGTCGGCGCCTCCCGCGAGGCCGTGAACCGCAGTCTCGTCGCCCTGTCTCGGCGGGGTCTCGTCCGCACCGAGCAGCGGCGGTACGTGATCCCCGACCTCGCCGCGCTCGAGGGTCTCGGCGACGACGCGGTGGCGTGAGCGCGGTTACCCGTCGCGTTCCTGCAGCACCGCCACGCTGCACGAGGGACACAGGCGGGACCTTCCCTTGACCGGGCGGCCGCAGCGCTCGCAGGTTCGCGGCTCCGAGGGCTTCCAGCGGGCGACGCCGTCCCGCTTGCGCTTCTGAGCCCGGCCCTCGGACTCGAGCTTCAGCAGATGGGCCAGCACGCTTCGAGCGGCCAGCTCGTGGACCTCGGGAGGGTAGTCCCCGTAGATCGCCGGGACCATCTCCTCCGGCGTGGCCAGACCATCCCTCATCGCGGCCAGGACCTGCTCCTCGCGCATCGCCCGGTGCTCGAGGTATCCGTCGAGCTTGGCCACGGCCTCCAGGATCACCGGACCGTGGCCGGGATAGATCGTGCGAGGCTCGAGATCCCGCATCCGGTGGATCGACCGCAGGTAGGCGACCAGGTCGCCCTCGGGCGGGTCGATCACGGAGGTTCCTCGGCCCAGCACCATGTCGCCGGTGAACAGCGCCCCGTCCTCCGCGCCGAAGAACGCCACGTGATCCGGCGTGTGCCCCGGCGCCGCCACCACCCGGAGATGGACGCCGGGGATGGCGACGGCCTGCCCGTCGCGGAGCCGCCCCGATCCCTCGCTCCGCCACGAGAGCACCGGCGCGCCGGTGAGCGCGGCCAGCGACGGGGCACCCGGTGCGTGGTCGGGATGATCGTGCGTGAGGAGGATGGCTTCCACGCGGCCTGCCGCGTCGACGACCTCGCGCAGGTGGTCTGCGTCGTCCGGGCCGGGGTCGACGACCACGGCGGGCCACCGGCCGACGACCCACGTGTTCGTCCCCTCCAACTCTCGGATGCCGGGGTTCGGAGCCAGGACCCGGAGGATGCGCATCATCGGCTCAGTCCTCCCAGAACGTGGAGCGCGGGAGCCGCTCCACGTCGGCCGGATCGGGCTCGCGCGTCTCGAGGCGCAGGGCGAGGAGCTCGCCGACGCTTCCGCACGACGCCAGCTGCTCCAACGTGAAGTATGTGGGCCAGTACAGCTTCTTCCTGCCGAGCTCCCAGTCCTCGAGGAGCGCACGGGGAGCGACCCACCACGCCCTGGCTATCTCGGTGCCGTCGGCCTCCGGCTCGGCGTCCGGGCCGGCCGCCACCGCGAAGTACCGCGCGTCGAACCGCACCGGGACGTCCTCCGGCGCCACCCAGTGCGCGATCTGGGGAAGCTGCTCGGCGCGGGGCGGATCCTCGGCCACCACATCGAGGACCCCGTGCGGCGCGCTCCGTAGACCCGAGGCGGTGAGCGCCAGCCCGACCTCCTCGAGGAGCTCGCGGACGGCGCACGCTCTGGGTGCCTCCTCGGATGCGCCGAACCACCGTTCGGCCAGGCGGCCATCCTGTGCGTCGGTGGCCCCGCCGGGGAAGGCGACGTAGCCGGGGAGGAACCGGCTCGTGCCGCTCCGCTCGAGCACGAGGACCTCCGGCCCCTGCCGGCCCTCCCGGGCAGCGATCACCGACGCCGCCTTCCGGATCCGTTCGGCCATGCCGTGCATTCTCTCAGGCCCGATACCGCGGCTACCCTGAGGCCATGAGCGAGCAGGTCGTCGACCGGATCAAAGATGCGATCGCCGATCACGGCCCGATCACGTTCGCGGAGTTCATGGAACACGCCCTGTACGGGCCGGGCGGCTTCTACGAACGGCCCCCGGTGGGCGCCGAGGGTCACTTCGTGACGAGCCCGCACGTACACCCGGTCTTCGCCGAGCTGCTCCTTCGGGCCGTCCGCGACCTCTGGGAAGGACTGGGGCGGCCCGAGCCCCTGGCGGTGGTCGAGCCCGGAGCCGGGGACGGCACGCTCGCGCTCGACATGCTCCGCCTCGCGACCGAACTCGGGCCGCGCCTCGTCTACACCGCGGTGGAACGGAGCCCCGGGGCCCGCGACGCACTCGCCTCGCTCCCCGTCCGTGTGGCGGAGCGCCTGGAGGAGCTGGAACCGCTCGACCCCGGGGTGCTCCTCGCGAACGAGTTGCTCGATAATCTGCCCTTCCGACGTGTGCGCATGACCGCCCATGGTCCCGTCGAGGTTCGGGTGGATGCGGACCCCAATGGACTCGTCCAGACCGAGGTCCCGTGCGACCACGACCTCGCGTCGCGGATGCCCCCCCTGGATGCCGGGGGGGAGGCGGCGGTGCCGGAGGCCGCCCTGAGCTTCGTGGACGAGGTCGCTCGGGTGCTCCGTCAGGGGTATGCCCTGCTGATCGACTACGGTTCGGTGGGAGGTTCGGCCGGCCAGATCCACGGCTACCGCAAGCATCGGGTGGTCGAAGACGTGTTGGCCCGCCCGGGCAGCGCCGACGTCACAGCCGGGGTCGACCTCGCCGCGGTGGCGGCTCGGGCCCGCGCCGGAGGCCTGGAGGTAGCCGGTGCCGTCGCCCAGGCGGACGCCCTCCGCGCGTTGGGTTTCGAGCGCTGGGGCGCGCTCCAGCGCGACCGCCAAGCCGAGTCGACGGCGGCCGGCGCACGCTCGGATGCTGTTCGCATCTGGGAGGGCCGAAGCCGCGCGAGCCTGCTGGTGGATCCCGCCGCTCTCGGGCGGTTGCGATGGTTGCTGCTCGCGACGCCGGGCTTGCCGGCTCCGACGTGGGTTCGAGAGGCGTTCGCAGTGGACGCCCTACCTTCGTCCGATTGACCGGCGGTTCAGGCCGGGGATAGGGTCGGGTGCGACGAAGGAGGGACGCATGCGGCTCCGCCGGCATACGAGGTTCGTCGTCGTCCTTGTCTCGATCCCCCTGCTGGCCGGTTTGGTCCTCGTGGTCCGCAACCGACCCGACCGAACCCCGGTCGAAGGCACCGACCGGGCGGCGGTCGGCCTCGAGAACGGGCGAGCGCGGGAAGGGGGTGCCGAGGAGCTCCAGGAGCAGGCCGAGAACACCGAGCTTCGCCTGGACGCGCTCGAGCAGGCGCGCGCGGCCGGCACCGTCGGCAGGAAGGGTCCGTACGCGCACACCTCGGCCGCGGGCTGGGCCGGCGAGGTCGTGATGAGCTCCACCGGGGACGACTGGGAGCCGGCGATCGCCGCCGACCCGAGCGCGCCGTTCGTGTACGTGCTCCACAACCGGTACGGCGGAACGCCCGCGTGCGCGAGCAACTGCCCGGACCCGGCGATGATCCTCAACGTGTCCTCGGACGGCGGGAAGACCTTCGACGATGACCAGTACCTCTGCACGTGCCGGAGGGTCCACGGGCAGTTCGACCCCGAGATCGAGGTGGTTCCCGAGACCGGGGCCGTCTACGCCGCGTGGATGAACGACTACAACATCCACTTCTCGAAGTCGCTCGACCACGGGAAGACGTGGAGCACCCCCGTGCCCGTGTTCGGCAACGTGTCGTGGGGCGACAAGCCGGTCCTCGCGACCAGCGACAACGGCCAAGACGTCTACGTCTCGTTCAACGGTCCGACGGGCGGCGACCCGTGGGTCGCGGTCTCCCACGACGCCGGCGGCACGTGGTCACAGGTTCGGGTGACGCAGAGCAACCGGTACTACTTCGAGTACGGCGGGGCCGTGCTCCCCGACGGCACAGTGGTGCTCTCGGAGATCAGCTTCACCTACACCGGCCCGGGCGGCGCGGCGGAGGGGCCGACCCAGATCCGGGTGCTTCGCTCCACCGACGGAGGGGCGACCTGGACGAACTCGCTGGTCGACTCGCTCGAGCTCGGCTCGGCGTGCACCTCGTCGGGCTGCTACGAGGACTTCTACGACAGCGGCCCAGCGCTCGCCCGCGACGCCGGCGGCGACCTCGTGCTGGTCTACAACGGCGCCGCGACGTCGTTCGGCCCGCAGACCGTGTACGCGCGCTCGTCGACCGACGGCGGCGTGACGTGGAGCCCTCGCGTGGCGCTCTCGACACCGGGCGTGAACGCGGCGTTCCCGGCCGCGGTGGGCACGGGCAACGATGGCGTGCGTGTGTGGTTCATGGACCAGCGCACCGGCCGCTGGAACGTCTGGTACACGACCACTCGCGATCTCGGCGCGACCTGGTCGACGCCGGTTCGGATCTCCGATGCGACCTCCGGCGCCGCCTACAAGAACGCGGACGGGTTCCTCGAGGCCTACGGCGACTACGGCGAGATCGCCGTGACGAGCGGCGGGAAGACCGTCGCGGTTTGGGGCGAAGGACCCAGTTACGCCGGCCCCGGCGGCGCATGGTTCAACCGGGAGTCGTGACGAGTCTGGTTCGCATCAGCGGTCGACGTCGCCGACCACGAAGAAGATCGAGCCGAGGATGGCGATGAGGTCCGGCACGAGCGTGCCCGGCAGCATCGGCGCCAGCACCGAGACGTTCGAGAACGACGCCGTCCGCATCTTCAGCCGGTACGGGTATTTCTTTCCGTCGCCCACCAGGTAGTAGCCCATGAGCCCGAGGGGGTTCTCGGTCCGGACGTAGATCTCGCCGTCGAGGCTGAGCTTCTTCGGGAGCTTCGGGGCCATGTACGGGCCCGGCGGGAGCTTCTCCATGCACTGCTCGATGATCCTGCAGGACTCCCACATGCGTTGGACCAGCACCCACAGCCGGTCGTAGGCGTCGCCGTGCTCGCCCACCGGGATCTGGAACTCGACCTCGCCGTACTTCTCGTACGGGTCGTCCTTGCGCGCGTCCATCGGGATCCCCGAACCGTGCAGCACGGGGCCCGAGCATCCGTATGCGATCGCCATCTCCGGCGGGATCACCCCGACACCCTTCGTCCGCGCGAAGATGATCTCGTTGCCCATGACGAGCTGGTCGAAGTCCTTCAGCTTCCTGCGGACCCACTTCAGGACCTCGGTCGACTGCTTCAGGAACCCGTTCGGCAGATCGTCCTTGAGCCCGCCCACCCGCGCGTACGAGTGGTGCATGCGCGCGCCCGTGGCGGCCTCCATGAGGTGCTGGATCATCTCGCGCTCGCGGAACGCGTAGAACATCGGCGTCATCGCGCCGAGCTCGAGCGGGAACGATCCCGTGAACATCAGGTGGTTCAGGATCCGGTTCCACTCGGCCATCATCGTGCGGATCCACTGCGCTCGGTCGGGTACCTCGATGCCGGCCAGGCGCTCGACCGCGATGACCCAGCCAAGCTCGTTGTTGAACGCCGACAGCCAGTCGTGCCGGTTCATCAGCACGAGGACCTGGCGCGCGTCGCGGTACTCGGAGAGCTTCTCCGCCGCCCGGTGCATGTAGCCGATCACCGGCTCGGCCCGGATGATGACCTCGCCGTCGAGCTCGAGGACCACCCGGAGCACCCCGTGCGTGGAGGGGTGCTGCGGCCCGATGTTCAGGATCATCTCCTCGGTCCGGAGACCCTTCGGCGAGACGATCTCGACGTCGATGCCGCCGCCCCGCACCATCCAGTGCTCGGCGGTGGTGGAGAACTCAGCGCGCTCCCGCGCGCGATCCTCGGCTCGTTCCTGGATGTCCACGGGCCCCTATCCTGCCACGCGAACGGCGGTGCCGCCCACGGCGCGGGCCGGCGGTCGCGCCTCGCGCCTGCCCGCGCCGGACGACGGCCGACGTCAGCGGGTAGGCTCGCGTGCGATGGCCACGCAGGGACTGCGGCGGAAGATCCCCTCGGTCGACGCGCTCTTGCGCTCGGAACCCGGCAGGCGAGCATCCGGCACGTTCGGGCGTCCGCTGGTGAAGCGGACCCTGACCCGGGCCCTCGACGAGGTCCGTGCGGAGGCCGAGCGCGGCACCCCGCCACCCGAGGACGACGTGATCCTGGCGCGCGCGATGACCCTGGCCTCGCACGCCGCCACCGGCCTCACGCCCGTCGTGAACGCGACCGGCGTGGTCCTGCACACGGGGCTCGGGCGCGCGCCGTTGCCGGACCGTGCGGCGAAGGCGGCGTTCCGCGCGGCCCTCGCGTACACCGACCTCGAGGTGGATCGGACGACCGGCAAGCGGAACAAGCGCTCGACCAGGGCCGAGACCATGCTCACCGCCCTCACCGGGGCGGAGGCCGCCCTGGTGGTGAACAACGGCGCCGCGGGGCTCCTGCTCGCGCTCGCCGCCCTGGCGCGACGGAAGGAGGTGCTCGTCTCGCGGGGGGAACTGATCGAGATCGGGGGCGAGTTCCGGATCCCCGACATCGTGGCCGCCTCCGGAGCCAAGCTCGTCGAGGTCGGTACGACGAACCGCACTCGCCTGACGGACTACCGCGGCTCGCTCACGGAGAAGACCGCCGCCGTGCTGAAGGTGCATCCCAGCAACTACCGGGTGGTGGGGTTCACCGCCGCCGCGGCGGCGGCGAGCCTGGCCGGCCTAGCTCACAAGGCCGGCGTGCCGTTCGTCTTCGACCTCGGCTCGGGCCTGCTCGAGCGGTACCCGGGCGTGCCCGAGGACGAGCCCTCGGCCGCCGAGGCCCTCCGCGACGGCGCGGATCTGGTGGTGTTCTCGGGCGACAAGCTCCTCGGCGGGCCCCAAGCGGGGATCGTGCTCGGGCGCGCCGATCTGGTGGAGCGGCTGCGAAGGCACCCGATCGCCCGCGCCGTCCGGGTGGACAAGATGCAGATCGCCGCACTGGAGGCGGTGCTCGCCGCGTACACACGGGGCGAGCAGGACGCGCTGCCGGTCTGGCAGATGCTGCGCGAGCCCGTCGAGGCGGTGAAGCAGCGGGCCGAGCGGCTCTCCGAAGCGCTCGACGGCGATCTGGAGGGCGCGCACGTGATCGCCTCGCAGGCCACGGTGGGCGGCGGCTCGATGCCCGAGTACGCGGTGCCGTCCTGGTCCGTGGGGCTCCGGGTCCCCGATCCCGCCGCGTTCGCGGCGCGCCTGCGGACCGGAGCACCGTCGGTCTTCTGCCGCACCGGCGAGCGCGGCGTGCTGTTCGACCTGCGCACGGTGCGGGACGATGAGCTGCACGACTTGGCGCGGGCGATCCAGTACGCGCTGGAGGGCGACGAGCTCCCCGATGAGTGAGACCCGGGGAGACGGCCCGCCCGGCGCGGACCCTGCCCGCGGGACCGAGCCACCCCTCTACGTCGTCGCCACCGCCGGGCACGTCGATCACGGCAAGTCCAGCCTGATCGTCCGGCTCACGGGGATCGACCCGGATCGGTGGGCAGAGGAGAAGCGCCGGGGCCTGACGATCGACCTCGGCTTCGCCTGGTTCACGCTCCCGTCGGGTCGCGAGCTCGGGTTCGTGGACGTCCCCGGTCACGAGCGGTTCGTCCGCAACATGCTCGCCGGCGTTGGGGCCGTTCGGCTGGTCCTGTTCGTGGTGGCCGCCGACGAGGGGTGGAAGCCGCAGTCGGAGGAGCACCTGGCGATCGTCGATGTGCTCGGGGGGGACGCCGGGGTCGTCGCCCTCACGAAGCGCGACCTGGTCGACGTCGCGACGCTCGCAGCGCGGACCGACGAGGTCCGCGCGCGGCTGGCCGGCACGGCGCTGGACGGCGCCCCCATCGTGGCGTGCTCGTCGCACACCGGCGAAGGCGTGGATGAGCTCGTCGCGGCGCTCGACGCGATGGTCGCGGACGCGCCCCCGGCACCCGACGCAGGGCGGCCGCGCGGGTTCGTCGACCGCGTCTTCACGATCAAGGGTGCGGGAACCGTCGTGACCGGCACCCTCATCGGGGGTCGGCTCGCCGTCGGTCAGGAGGTCGAGCTCTACCCCACCGGCGTGCGAGCGCGGATCCGGAGCCTGCAGACGCACAAGCGCAGCATCCGAGAGGCGCGCCCGGTCTCCAGGGTCGCGGCGAACCTCGTCGGTGCGGAGCGGGAGCGGCTGGAGCGCGGCGACGTGATCGGACTGCCCGGCCAGTGGCGGCCCACCGCACTCATCGAGGCCCGGATCCGTCCCGTCCGCGGCCTTACCCACCCCATCGCCGAGCGCGGTGCCTACAAGCTCTACGCCGGCTCGGCCGAGCGCGACGTCCGGCTCCACCCGTACGGGGGGGCCGAGATCGGTCCCGGCTCCGACGGCGGGTTCGCCCGGCTGCGGCTGTCCGCCCCGGTGATCCTGGACGTCTTCGACCGGTTCGTGCTCCGCGAGACCGGCCGTCGCGAAACGGTGGCCGGCGGGGTGGTGCTCGACGTCGACCCCCCGGTGCGGCCGGGATCTTCCCCGGAGGGGCGGCTCGCGGCGCGGGAGGGCGCGACCCCCGCCGACCTCCCCGCCCTCCTGGTCGGCGAGCGCGGAGCCATCCGCGCCGCCGACCTCGTCGTGCTCACGGGGATGGCTCCGTCGTCGATCCACACGGCCCGCACGGCCGCCGACTGGTGGGTCTCCGAGCCGGTGGCCCGGGCGGTCGAGGCCGACGTGCGGTCGCTCCTCGAAGGATTCCACGCCCGGAACCCGCTCGTGCCCGGGCTGGAGCTCGGCGAGGTCCGCGAGGCGGTGGTTCTTGCGCTTCGCCGAGCCTCGGCCCCCACGCCGCCCGCGCTGGTGGACGCGCTCCTCACCGACCTGGAAGCCCGGCGGATCGTCGCGCGTGAGGGCAAGCTCGTCCGACTCTTCGAGCACCGGGTGAGCTTGTCGGAGCACCGCGACGAGGTCGAGCGACTCGTGGCGGCCGTGGCGGAGGCAGAGCCCACGCCGCCGACGATCGCGGAGCTCGTGGCCGCCGGGTTCTCACGCGAGGTGATCGAGGCGGCGGCCCGAGCCGGGGCGCTCGTGCGCGTCTCGCCCCAACTCGTGGTGACGCCCGCGTTCGTACGGCGTGCGGAAGTCGCCGTCGAGGAGGCCCCGGATGGCATCACCGTGAGCGGGTTCCGGGAGCGGCTCGGCACGTCACGCAAGTACGCGGTGCCGCTCCTCGAGCACTTGGACCAGCGTGGGATCGCCGTGCGGCGAGGGGACCTTCGGTTCCCCCGCGGAACGTCCTAGCCGGCTCCGGCGACCCGCGCGATCAGGGCGACCTCCACCGGCGCGTCGAGCGGCAGCTCGGCCACCCCGACCGCCGCGCGGGCGTGCTTCCCCGCGTCGCCGAGGACCTCCACCAGCAGGTCGCTCGCGCCGTTGGCGACCTGCGGCTGGTTGGTGAAGCCGGGCGCCGACGCCACGAACACGCTCACCTGCACGACCTCCTCGACCCGGTCGAGCGACCCGAGCGCCTCCTTCAGGACCGCGAGCGCCTGGAGCGCGCATCGGCGAGCGGCTTCCCGTCCCTGCTCGATCGAAACGTCCGATCCCACATGCCCCGGATGCAGCACGTTGCCGTCCGGCATCGCGACCTGGCCGGAGACGTAGGCGTGGCCGCCGGAGATGCGGACGGGGATGTAGGAGGCCACCGGCACCGGAACGGGCGGCAGCTCCAGGCCGAGCGACGCGAGTCGATCCTCGATGCCGATGGCAGGCTCCTTTCCTCGACGGGCCTCGGACGACCGGCCGGCGGGTCTAGCCCCCAACCGCGACGCAGTCGATTCTGCCAGAGAAGGCGATGCGGGACGCGGGGCCTCAGCCGGCCTGCAGGGCCCGATCGCGGAGGAGCTGCCGGCGCTCGAACTCGTTCATGCCACCCCAGATGCCGTGCGGCTCGCGGATCCGGAGCGCGTACTCCAGGCATTCCTCGCGCACCGGACACCTCGCGCAGAAGGCCTTGGCCTTGACCTCACGCGCGAGCTTCTCCTCGCGCCTCTCGAAGTAGTTCGGCGCGAAGAACAACGACGCATCTGCACCCCGGCAGGCGGCTTCCTGCTGCCACCCCCAGGTCCATCCTGCTTCCATCACGTGGGCGGCCTCGGCCGCGCCCTCCTTCAGGGTCCTACCAACGTCTTCGTATCTGGACGCTGCGCGGATTCCGGGCGGCCAAGCCTCGGGACAGAAAACCCAAAAGACGCACAAATCGACAGGACGCCCGCGGCCGCGGGCGGTTCATCCGGGCGGCGTCGCGCCGGGACCTGCCTCCGGTCGGGGCTGCGTGCCCGGCTCGCTCCCGGTGCCCGGTTCGGGCTCGACGCGCAGGATGAGACCGTCGACGCCCCGGACTCGGACCCGGGTTCCGGGCGGGATCGGCCCGTCGGCGCTTCGGCCGCGCCAGAGCGTCCCCTTCACGAACACGGGACCCTCGGGCTTCAGCTCGCCCCGGGTCTCCCCGACGAGGCCGACGAGCCCTCTCTGCGTCGAGGTGATCCGGTCGCGGGACTGAAGGGCGACCGTCAGCGCGAACCCGTAGTAGAGGAGGCTGCTCACCGCGAAGGCCACGATCAGCCACGGGGAGATCCGGATGGCCGGGGCCACGTCGCGGAACGCGAGGAACGACCCGGCGGTGAACGCTGCGAGCCCCACCGCCGTGAGCGCTCCGAGCTTGCGCAGGAGCACGTCCGCCTCCAGCAGCACCACACCGAGCAGCAGGACCGCGAGCCCGAGCCACGATACCGGCACGACGGTGAGCCCGTAGAACGCGAGAGCCAGCATGCCGAGCCCGGCGAACCCGGCGAACCCGAAACCCGGCTGCGTGAGCTCGAACGCGAGCGCGGCGAACCCAAGCACGAGGAGCACGTAGATGGCGGCCGGCGAGGCCATCGCGTGCAGGACGCGGTCGACCGGGCCGAGGACGGTGAACCGCACATCCACCGGCGTCTCGGACGGGCTCCGCGCGATCTTCGTGTGCAGCGTCACGTCGCCCCCGGCCGTGGCGACCGTCCTGCCGTCGATCTGGCTCAGGAGGCCGGTCACGGATCGCGCCGCCGCCACCGCCACGTTGCCGTCCAGGGCCTCCTGCGCCGGCACGGGCGCGGAGGGGAACGCCACGTCGGTTCGTCCTCGTTCCGCCGCCCAGCCCGAGGCCAGGAGCTCGACCTCGGCGCGCGAGGGCATCGTCGCCTGCCGGGAGTCCACGAGATCGAGCGGCTCGAGCGGGCCGATCCCGGCGCCCGGTGAGACCGCCGGGAGGCTCGAGGCGTAGAGGAACAGCAGCGCCGCTCCCTGCGCCTTCGCCGGCGCGGGCCCGACCCAGACGACCACCGGGACCGTCGCGTCGAAGATCCGGCGGGCCAGACCGATCGCGTCCCGATCGAGCGTGCCGGCGCTGTCGAGCTGGAGCACCACGGTAGCGCCGGTGCGCTCGGCCTCGTCCAGCGTGTCGGTGAGGAAGCCGGCCACCGTGCGGTCGATCGAGCCGTCGATCTTCGCGACGACGACCTGCGACGTGCTCGCCCCCTGTGCACGCGCTGCAGGGGCGGCGAGCGCGAGCAGGACGAACACCAGCGGTGTGAGCAGGGCGGCGCGACGCATGGGCGCTCCCATGCTACCGGGGCGGTCGAGCGTATCCTGGGGCCGACCTCCCATGCAGGCTTCTTCGCGCGCACGCTCTCGCAGGGTCCCGCCTCCGGCACGCCCGACGGTGCGCCTGCCGAAGGAGCCGCTCTATCCCATCCTGTTGGCCCTGGTGATCGTGCTCGCAGCCGCCCTGGTCGCGGTGCTGCTCTCCCCGATCGCCGGCGTGCTGAGCATGAGCGCGGACTCCCTGAACGCCCGCCTGGACGAGGCCGGCGCCTCGTTCACCAGGATCCCACACTTCCCCGAACGCTCCACCATCTACGCCACGGACGGCTCCGAGCTGGCCACGCTGTACCTGGACGAGAACCGGGAGATCGTGCGGCTGCACCAGGTGGCCCCGATCGCCCGGCAGGCGGTGCTGGCGATCGAGGACCACGGGTTCTACGAGCACGGTCCGATCAACGTGCCCTCGGTGTTCCGAGCGATCTTGGCGAACCTCATCGCCGGCGAGGTCACGCAGGGCGGCTCCACGATCACGCAGCAGCTCGTGAAGAACGCCGTGATCCAGAACACCGCACAGACGTTCGCCCGCAAGTTCCAGGAGGCTGCGCTGGCGATCCGGATGGAGCAGACGTACCCGAAGGACAAGATCCTCGCGCTGTACCTGAACGACGTGTACTTCGGCAACGGCGCGTGGGGCATCGGCACCGCGGCCGAGACGTACTTCGGCAAGCCGGCGTCCGAGCTCACCCTGCCCCAGGCCGCGCTGCTTGCCGGGCTGATCCAGGCTCCGGGCGACTTCGATCCGGTGATCCACCCGGACGCCGCCCTGGCCCGCCGGAACGAGGTGCTCGACCGGCTGGCCGAGCTCGGCTGGGTGCCGCAGTCGAAGGTCGACCGGGCGAAGGCCACGAAGATCCGCCTGACGAAGACCGCCGGGGCGACCGGACAGAAGGTCCAGCCGTTCTTCGTCCATTACATCGTGCAGTCGATCCTCGACGACGCGAACGGGCAGTTCGACGCGTTCGGGAAGACCTACAACGCGCGGCGGCACACCCTGTTCCAGGGCGGGTTGAAGATCTACACCACGCTGAACCCGGCGTGGCAGCGATACGCGCAGGAGGCGGTGGACGGGAGCCCGGACATCTCCCTCGACGCCGGCCCCGACGCCTCGCTCGTCTCGGTGGACGCGAAGACCGGTGCGATCCGCGCGATGCTCTCGGGCAAGGACTACAGGCGCGACCAGCTCGACCTCGTGTGGCACGGAGCGAGGCAGGTGGGCTCGGCGTTCAAGCCGTTCACGCTGGTGGGGGCGTTCGAGAACGGCTTCCCCCCGGGCAAGGTGTACTCGTCGAAGTCGCCGTTCTGCTCACCCTTGTGGCAGAGCGCGGACCACTGCGTCTCGAACGCCGAGGGCGCGGGCGACTCGGGGTACGTCGACCTGTGGCGTGCGACCGAGGACTCGGTCAACGTCGTGTTCGCACAGCTCGCGCTCGACCTCGGGCCGGACAAGATCGTGGAGGCCGCGCACCAGATGGGGATCACGGCGCCGCTCGACGCCGTGCCGTCGATCACGCTCGGCACCGAGGAGGTCTCCACGCTCGACATGGCCTCGGCGTACTCGACGCTCGCGAACGGGGGCGTGCACTGCGAGCCGTTCGCGATCGCGCGCGTGATGCTGCCGGACGGCAAGAAGCTCTACCAGCACAAGGGGAGCTGCACGCAGGCGATCGCACCCGACATCGCGCACCTCGTGACCGCCATGATGGAGCGGGTGGTGTGCTGTGGGACCGGGACCGCCGCGCAGATCGGCCGGCCCATCGCCGGCAAGACCGGCACCGGGCAGGACTACACGAACGTGTACTTCGCCGGGTTCACGCCGCAGGTGGCCACGGCCGTCTGGGTGGGCTTCCCCGAGGGGAACGTGCCGATGTCCACCTACTACGGACACTCGGTGTTCGGAGGCACGCTGGCCGCACCGATCTGGCACGACTTCATGGTGCGGGCGCTGGCCGGGATGCAGGTGGAGTCGTTCCC
>DASWAT010000096.1:0-2973 GCA_036390995.1 Actinomycetota bacterium
GGCGGCGCTCCGTCGCAGTCCCCACACCCGGAGCTGCGTCACCCCGGCGAGCAGCTCGAAGGGCCGGCGTGGAAGACGTTGCGTGGGGACGTCGGACATCGCCAGCACGCCGCCCGGCTTCAGCACACGAAACGCCTCCCCGAAGAACCGCGACCGCGACGCGAAGTGAAAGGCTGCTTCCACGCTGATCACCCCGTCCATGCTGGCGTCGCGGAGCGGGATCCGGGTCGCGTCGGCATTCACGGGGTGCGCCCCGGCTTGGGCCAGCCGCGCCGCCCCGGCGTGGAGCTGAGACTCGGTGATGTTCAGGGCGACCAGCTGCTTCGGACGAGCGACCTCGGCGATCAACGGGTCCTGCGCCCCCAGGCCGTTCCCGACGTCCAGGATTGCCCCGCCCGTCGGCAGCCCCCCGGCGAGGGTCGCGACCAGCCGTCGGACGGCCGCTGGCGCCTCGCTTGGGTCCGTCCCGTCGCCTTCCCACAACCCGAGGTTCAGCCAGCCCTCATCCAGGGCCAGGAAGAAATGGGACCCGATGCTGTCGTACACGGTGGCGGCCGGGTTCCGCTCCTGCCACAAGACCGAAAACGCGTGACGAACGTTCTCGTGAGTCCATCTCGAGGGAGCCACGACTCCACGGTACCTGCCGACGCCTGGTGGAGGGACCAGGGCGACAACGCAACGTGGCAGGAGAGCCGAGTACGCGAGGGGTTGGCGACGGGCGGCCCTCCGGTCGATAGATTCGGCAAGTCAATGGGCGGGCGGGCTGGCAGGTTCCACGGCGTTGCGAGTGCTTGATTCGGTTGATCCAAACGGCGGCCGCCCGCCGATTCTCGGTAGCCGGTTTCTTTGCGGTCTGACGGACACTCGGCACCCACGCGCTCGACGGCGAGCCCGCCGACTGCTAGGAGGGCGGCCGCGTACGGCGTCGGCGCGCCGATGCCTCTACCGTTTCCCGCGCACATCTCGCACAATGCGGGGTAGACACGTCGGAGGCGGGTCCGTGGACCACTTGGAGGAATCGATCAGGCGCTGCGTGAAGGCCGCCTACCGGGCCTGGACCGAACCGGGAGCCTCCGGGGAGGCTTCCGACGCACGCGACCCCTCGATGCCGCCACACCTTCGGTCGGTGCGCCACGTGTCCTGGGATGAGGTCGATGCGTTCGCGGAGGCGGCCCTCGACCTCGACGCCCAGGTCAGGGAGGAGCTGCGCCGGATGGGCGGCCCCGCTCTGCCGGCCCAACACTCGTCCCGCCACCGGCACCGCCACCGCCGCGCGGCCGGACGCGCACGTTACCGGATGGGGCATGAAACCTGGTTCGCTCCGCCTGGGTCGCGTGAGAGCCGCTCGGTGCGCTCGCAAGAGGGCTTGAGGGCGTCAGGATCACTCCGCCCGGACGCGGTCGTCCGAGCGTCACAGCCGAACGACGGGGCAGGTCAGGGTTCGGGTGATGCCCTGGATCCCCTGGATCCGCGACACGACCAACCGGCCCAGCTCGTCCATGTCCGAGGCCTCGGCTCGAGCGATGACGTCGTAGGGTCCGGTGACCACCACGGCCTCCCGAACGCCTTCGATCGCGCTCAGCGCGCGACCCACGTCGGAGGCGGCCCCAACTTGCGCCTGGATCAACACGTAAGCTTCGACCATCGCCATCTCCTCCCCGGCGATGTGAATGCCACCATCATCGGCTTCTGCCGGTGAGACCACAAACGGGCGGTGTCGGCCTCTGGCTCCATGGGCCTCGACCCGCACAGGGCTGGTTGCCTGTTCATCTGGGAGTCCGCTCCGCTTCGCCCACGGCCGCGCCTGAATCGCCGGCGGGCCCGTTCACGAAGACGATCCGCCCACGGGGGTTCGCGATGACGACCGCCATGGAACCGGGGGCACTACCCTATCTCGGCGTGAACGTTCCCCCAGAGCCGTTCCCGCCCCTCCCCACCGGGAAGATCCCCGTCGGGCTGCTCGCTCGCCTCCTCGGCGGGCTTCCGCCCCTTCCCCCCGAGGTCCGCCTTGGTCCCCGCATCGGTGAAGACGCGTGCGCCATCGAGGTGCCCATCGGCACGCTGGTGGTGGCGACGGACCCGATCACGCTCACGGCCAAGGACATCGGGCGGCTCTCCGTCATCGTCAACGCGAACGACGTGGCGGTGACGGGAGCTCGGCCCCGGTGGTTCCTCGCCGTCGTGCTGCTCCCTCCCGGCTCGACCGAACCCGAGGTCCACGCGCTGTTCCAGGGGATGCAGGAGGCTCTTGCCGCCGCCGGCGTCTCCTTGGTCGGAGGGCACACGGAGGTCACCGAGGCTGTCACCCAGCAGATCGTGATCGGCCAGATGCTCGGCCTGGCCGAGGGCGGTCGGTTCATCGCGACCGGGGGCGTCCGTCCTGGCGACGTCCTGATCCAGGTCGGGTCCGTCCCGATCGAGGGCCCGGCCGTCCTGGCCCGCGAGGCCGCCCACCTGCTCGGCGCCCTGGACGGGACCGCCGTCCAGGCGGCCCGCGAGGCTCTGCTCGACCCCGGGATCTCCGTCGTCGAGCCCGCGCTCCTCGCGAGCGATCTGGGGGCCTCCTCGCTCCACGATCCCACCGAAGGCGGTCTCGCCGGCGGTCTGCACGAGATGGCGCATGCCTCGGCGATCCTCCTCCGGATCGATTCGCAAGCCATCCTGTGGTTCGAGGCGGGGACCGCCGTATGCCGGACACTCGAGGCCGACCCCTGGGCCACCCTCGCATCCGGGACCCTGCTCGCGGCCTTCCCTCCGGCTCGGGCCGAGACGGCTCTGCGGACCCTCCTCGCCCGGGGGCATGCGGCGGCGGTCATCGGGAGGGCCGAGCCGGGCTCGGGAGTGCGGGACGCCGATGATCGCCCGATCCCCTGGCCGGAGCGCGACGAGGTGGCCCGGGTCCTGTCCACCTTGGTGGGAGAGTAGGGTCGCCGCAAACGCATGGTCGGCGCGCGAGGTTCGCTGGGCGGACCT
>DASWAT010000097.1:0-2432 GCA_036390995.1 Actinomycetota bacterium
GCTTCGCTTCGGGCTGCCGCGGTTCCGCCGTGTGGGCCGGCGGGGCAAGGTGGACGTGCAGGCCGGACTCACCGAGGCGCTGGTGTCGCGCGTGGCCGGCTGGAGCCGCGACCTGGTGCCGGTGCCGGTTCGGACCGAAGGGGGCGGCGTGGCGTGAGCGAACACCCGTTCTTCGCGCCATACAAGGGAGAGCACGTCGCCGCCGTGCTCACCGCTCCGGAGGGGAAGCTCCGAGGGCTCGTCCTGCTGCTGCAGGGCGCGGGCGCGCCGCGGAGCCATCGGGCCAGGACCTGGACGTGGCTCGCCCGAGCGTTGGCGGATCGAGGGCTCGCAGCCGTGCGGCTCGACTATCGCGCCATCGGCGACAGCACCGGTTCGTACGCCGAGCGGGAGAACCCCCCCCTGGGCGAGGTCCAAGCGGTGCTCGACATCGCCGGGGCGGCTACCGGCCACGAGCGGTTCGGCGTGATCGGCACGTGCCTCGGCGCGAAGACGGGCTTCGCCCTGGCGGCCCGGCAACCGGACCGGTGCGTGAGCCTCGGCTGCCTGCTTCCGGGGAACGCCGAGATCATCCTGGAGGGGACCGGCGGCACGGCGGCGACGCGCGACCTCCTTCGGACCAAGGTCCGGCGGCGGATCAGAGAGCGCCTGGGACCTCTCGGGATCGACCGGAGGGTGCGGTTCCTTCCCGACGTCGTCGCGACCCTGGGGAGAGCGGACGTCCTGATGCTAGTGACCGGCCCGCCCTGGGTGGCCCATCGGCTGGGCGCCGCCGCAGACCGGGTCGCTCGGCACGGGGCGAGGGGACCGGGGCACCGGACCGAGGTCGTGCCGATGCAGGTGGGCGGGGACGGTCCTCGGCGCTGGATGCCGGCCGGGTGGCATCCCGATGCGAGCCCGGCGTTCGTGGAGTGGATGTGCCGGACCCTCGGTAGCCGGATGGACGAGGAGCCGTGGATGACGAGCGTCGTGGAGGGGAGCAGCGGCACGTGAGCATGAAGGAACCGGCGATCGATCGGTCCGACGAGATCGCCGAACGGGTGACGCGGTTCGTCACGACCCAGCTCGTGCCGGAAGCGCCGGGGGCGCTCTCGCCGGACACGACGCTCTTCGGCTTGGTCGATTCCGTCGGCTTCATGGAGCTGTTGTCCTTCCTCGAGGACGAGTTCACGATCGAGATGGATCACGTCGACATCGACGAGGAGAACCTTCGGACGGTCCGGACGATCGCGCAGCTCGTCGTCCGGAAGACGGAGGGTTGAACGCCACGATGGCGATCCTCGTCCATCAGCTGCTCTCCGAAGCCGCCAGCGCGTTCCCCGAGCGGATCGCCGTCCGTCATCGCGGCGACGAGATCACGTACGCACGCCTCGAAGCGGCGGCGAACGGCATCGCCCGGACCCTGATCGAGCTGGGCGTCGAACCCGGCGACCGGGTCGCGATCTGGCTGCCGAAGCAGATCGAGACGATCGTGACCCTGTACGGGATCCTGAAGGCCGGCGGTGTCTTCGTCCCCATCGACCCGAGCGTACCCCCACCGTACGCCGCCAACGTGGCCGTGGACTGCAGCGCACGGGCCCTCGTGTCCACGCCGCCCCGGGCATCCGAGATGGTGGGCCAGCTGGAGGATCATCGCCTCTCCGGGGCCGTCCTGGTCGGCGACGCCCAGCACCACGGCGTGCCCGGGGTGCGGAGCGTCCCCTACCGGGACGCGACGTCGGACACGGCCTGCTCCGACCCATGCATCCGCCGGATCGATGCCGACGTGGCCTGTCTGCTGTACACGTCGGGGTCGACCGGCCGACCCAAGGGCGTCATGCACACGCATCGCGCCGTCCTTGCGGTCGCCGACTGGTACGTGCGAACCATGGAGGTCGTCCCGCAGGATCGTCTGGCGGTGCACGCGCCCCTGCATTTCGTGATGGCGCCCTACGGGATCTTCCCCGCCGCGCAGACCGGTGCGACGTCGGTGCTGCTCTCGCTGGAACGAGCGTTCCGCGGCTCGGATCTGGCGAAGTTCATCCGCCGGGAGGGCATCTCCATCTGGCACTCCGTCCCGTACCCCATCCGGCATCTGCTCGATGCCGGCGCGGAGCCCGGGTCCCTGCCCGCGCTTCGGATCGTGGGATGCGGGGGCGGCACCCTCCGACGGAGCGAGGCCCGGCGGCTGCACGAGCTGGCCCCGGCGGCCCAGCTGTGGCAGTACTACGGAACGACGGAGGTCTGGGGCGCCTTCCACAACCGGCTCGACCTTCGCCTCGACGCGGACGGCGAGGGGAACGGATCGGAGGACGGACCGGTGTCGATCGGACTCCCCATCGAGAACGTCGACGCTGTCGTGGTTCGCGACGACGGGGAGGCGGCGGGACCTGGGGACGAGGGCGAGCTCTATCTGCGGAGCGTGCGCGTGATGGCCGGCTACTGGGGGGATC
>DASWAT010000098.1:0-6174 GCA_036390995.1 Actinomycetota bacterium
TGACCAGCTGGGGCGACCCGCTGTGCCGCTCGTTGGATCAGACACAGCGCATCGACATCCCGTCGGTGCGGAACTTCATCCTCGACCACATGGACTGACACGAACTCGGAACCGGGGACCGGCCGGGATGCGGCCGGTCCCCCCGCTCTACTTCGAGACCGTGATGGTCACCGAGTCGATGTAGACCGCCTGCTTCGGCTGCTGGCCCGAGAGCTGGCCGTTGGCCGCCGCGCTCGGATCCAGGATGGGGACCTGGCCGATCCGCTTCACCACGCCGAGCCCCTTCACCACCCGGCCGAAGACCGTGTAGTTGGGGTTCGAGTCCAGCTTGTGGCCTTCGTTGCCGTAGACCACGAAGAACTGGCTGCCGCCGGTGTCGGGTCCACCGTTCGCCATGGCCACCACGCCGGGACCGTAGCTCTGGCCCCCGCCGAGCTCGTCGTTGATCGTGTACCCGGGCCCCCCCGTGCCGGTCCCCGTGGGATCGCCGCCCTGGATGATGTCGATGCCCGTGTCGATGCGGTGGACGCGGGTGCCGTCGTAGAAGCCCTTGTCGGCGAGGAACACGAAGCTGTTCACGGTCACCGGCGCCTTGTCCGCCAGGAGCTTGACCTCGAACGTGCCGCACGACGTGGTGAACGTGGCCGTGTAGGTCTTGGCGGGATCGATCGTCGTCGGCGGTGGCCCCGCGAACTGGGGCTTGGGCTTCGTGGCGTCCTTCGGCGCCTCGGCCCCGCACGCGACCACCTTGGGGCCCGGAGAGGGCCTCACCGTCCCGGTCTGTTCACCGGGAGAGGCCGTGGGCGTGGGGCTCGGCGTAGGGGTGCCGGACGCAGCGGTCTGCCCGCCGTTGTTCCGGCCGAGGGCGAGGTATGCGACGACGAGACCCACGAGCGCCACGGCGAAGGCCACGCCGATGACCGTGGCGCGCTGCCGCTGCCTCTGGCGCCGTTCGTCGTAGCGGCGCTGGGCCAGCCTGGCGAGCTGCTTGTTCCTGGTTCTCCTGGACACGGCGACAGAGGTTATCGCGCCGGCAGCGCTTCGAGCGCCAGGCCGTCCAGGATGTCGGTCTCGGAGACCAGGGCGCGCCCGAACCCGAACCTGCGCATCACCTCGACCAGGATCACCGCGCCCACGACGATGACGTCGCCCCGACCCGGCGCCATGACCGGGATCGCGGCGCGCCCGGCGTTCGTCATCCGCCGGAGCTCGCCCAGCACCCGCTCGGCCTCACCGAGCGAGAGCCAGGACCGATGGATGGCCTCGGGGTCGTAGAAGTCCAGGCCGAGCGCGATGGCCTGGACGGTGGTGGCGGTGCCGGCCACGGCCACGAAGGTCTGGGCCTCGCGGACCGGGACCGCCTCGTCGACCTCGTCCAGCACGTCGCGCACGAGCGCGCGACAGGCGGCGAGCTCCTCCTCCGTGGGCGGATCGCTGCGGACCAGCCGTTCGGTCAGTCGCACGCTCCCCATCGGGGTGGACACGGCGGCCTCGGGTCGCTCGGCCCCCGTCACGAACTCGGTGGAGCCGCCGCCGATGTCGAGCACGAAGAACGGCGCCGGCGCGTCCAGCCCGCGCGCGGCGCCGAGGAACGACAGCTCGGCCTCCTTCTGCCCGGATATCACCTCGAGGTCGGAGCCCGCGAGCGCCCTCACCGCGGCCTCGAGCTCGCCCCGGTTCGACGCCTCGCGGACCGCCTGGGTCGCGGCCACGCGGATCCGTTCCGCGTGGAGCGCCCGCGCCCGCCGGCAGTACCGCGCCAACACGTCCACCGTGCGCTGCAACGCTTCCGGGTCGATCTGGCCCGTTCGATCCACGTCCGTGCCGATGCGCGTGATGACCATGTCCCGGGCGAACACGTCCAGCTCGCCGGCCCGGCCGGCGCTCGCGACGATCAGCCGGATCGAGTTCGTCCCCAGGTCGACCGCCGCCACCCTGCCGGGACGCTCCTCCGGATGGATGGGCTCGACCCGCTCGGCTACCCAGACCCCCACCGGATCGTCGCCGCCCGCGAGGTGGTTCGCGTAGTGGGCATGGAGGCACTTGACCCCGGTGCGAGTGCCCCCGACCCCCCCCAAGGCGAGCGCCTCCGGATGGTTGCGTGCGCGCTCTCGCGCGTACTCCTCGTGCGCGGCGGAGAGTGCGACGGCGAACTCCTCGTCGGCCTCCGCTCGCTGGTTCAGGCCGCCGATCAACCCGTCCGCCTCCAAGCGCGAGACGGCGCGCACCGCCTCGGGACAGGTGAGCCAGAACAGCGTGGGGAACGGACGACCCTCGGGGTCGAACGGGCGGTTCCGGATGACCAAGGGGTGCCCGCCCGGACAGCGTGCGACGACGGTGAACGGTGTGACGGGATCGCGGCCCAGCTGCCGGCGGACCGCAGCCAGATCGCTGCCGAGGAGCTCGCTCAACCGCGGAGTCTACTTGCGCTTGTGCTCGACCGAACGCTTGAAGTCGACCTGGCGCTCCTCGCTCTGGCGCATGAACTTCTTGAGCATGGACTCGAAGCCCGGGTCGGCCCCGCGACGCGGCCGCTGCGGCACGGGGTCCTGGAGGGCCTTGATCGACAGGTCGATCTTGCCGTCCTCTTTGATCGCGATGACCTTGGCCTGGACGACGTCGGTCTCGCGCAGATGGTCGTGGACGTCCTTCACGTAGTTCCGGTCGATCTCGGAGATGTGCACGAGCCCGACCTTTCCCCCTTCGAGCGTGAGGAACGCCCCGTACGGAGTGATGCGCGACACGGTCCCCTCGATGACCGCGCCGACTTCGAGATCTGCGATGACAACCCCTTTCGAGCTCGGCGAGCAGGCTCGTTGCCCGCTCGCGCTACGGTAGACGGCCACTATCCCAAGGGGGCCCCGACCCGTCAATAGGCCCTCGGAGCGCCTGGTCCGGCACCGCTCGGCGACCCGCGGCGCTCAGGCGGGGCGTTCGGTGAGCTCGCCGTCGGCCATCGAGAGGACCCGATCCAGGAACCCGATCACGTCCTCATCGTGCGTCGCCATGAGGCAGGCGGTTCCGTTGCCGGCCTCTCGCCGGATGGCCTCGAAGATCCGCTCCGTCCAGCCGCGGTCCTGGTGGCCGGTGGGCTCGTCGGCGAGCATCACGAGCGGTGAGAGCACCAGGGCTCGAGCGAGCGCCGCCCGCTGCTGCTCCCCCACCGAGGTCTCCTTCGGGTACCGGTGCTGGAGCGCTTCCAGACCGAACGCGTCGATCAGACCGTCGAGGAAGGCGGCACGTTCGGCCAGCGTCCCGGTCAGCCGGGCCGGGTACTCGACGTTCTCGCGGATCGTCAGCTCCTCGATCAGGCCGAGCCTCTGGGGCAGGACCGCCACCTCGCTCCACGAGGGCGTCCGGCCGAGCTCGCGACCTTCGACCGTGACCCGGCCCTCGTCCGGCCGCTCCCAGCCGGCCACGACGTTCAACAGCGTCGTCTTGCCCGAACCGGACCGGCCGACCAGCCCCACCAGCTCGCCGCGCCGAACGTCCAGGTCGGCCCCGGCCACGGCGTGGACCTGCTCGTCTCCCCGCCGGTAGGTCTTGCGCAGGTTCCGAACCTCGAGCACCGGAGGCTGGAACGCCGTCCAGCCGTCGTCTTGGTCTCGGGCGGACCCCGCGCCCCAGGCCACCTCCGTTCGGGCTCCGCGCCGACGCTCGCGCACCTCGCCGTGCTCGAGCGGGAGCACCACGTCCGCGGCCCGCATGACGTCACGATCGTGCGTGGCCAGCACGAAGCTCACCCCGCGACCGACGAGCTCGCGGATCACGTGCAGGACGCCCGCCCCGGACGCCGAATCGAGCTCGGCGGTGGGTTCGTCGGCCACGACCAGCCTCGCACCGGCGACGAGCACCTGCGCGAAGGCCGCGCGCTGCTGCTCCCCGCCCGAGAGCTCCGCCGGGACGTGACCCACGCGATGGCCGATCCCCAGCACGTCGAGCACCTCGGCCGGACCCATCGCGGTCGACCCGTCCCGGTGCCGCGCCGCCATCGCGAGGTGCTCGCCCACGGTCAGGTGCGTGAAGAAGTTGTCGGAGGCGCGCTGGAACACGTAGCCGACGGTCGTTCGCCGGAGGCGCCGCAGCCGGCGTGCCGAGGCCCGGTGGATCGGCACCCCCACCACCTCGATCGAACCGCCGTCGGGCCGGTCGAGTCCCGCCAGCAGACGGAGGAGCGACGACTTGCCGCTGCCGGAGGGCCCGACCACAGCGGCCAGCGCGCCCTCGGGGAAGACGGCCGTCACTCCCCCCAGCGCGCGGACCTCGCTACGGGATGTCCGGTAGGTCTTCACGACATCGATGCATGATGCGATCGGGCGCTCGGCGTGCTCACTCCGCAAGCCGCATCACCTCCCCGAGGTCGACCCGTCGGGCCCAGTGGTTCGTGACCCACCCACCCACCCATGCCGCCAACGCCACGCCGACCCCCGCAACGGCCATCACCGCGACGGGTGAGACGAACAGGGGCCCGGGAGGGATCACCGGAAGGGGATCCAACAGCGGAACGATCAGCGCGGCGATCCCCATCGCCAGCAGGGCTCCCAGGAGGTAGGAGGACCCCAGCATCGAGGCGAGCTCGGACACGAGCGCTCGGCGGTGGGCGCCGTGGGACATGCCCATCCGCAGGGAGAGCCCGTACGAGACGACCTGCGACCGCTCTCGTGCCTGCAGGTACATGAGCATCCCCGCGATCACCAGGAGGGCCGCCGCCAACCCCAAGACGTTCAGGACCACGAACGTGTCGACGACCGCCGTGATGTAGGGGATGTCCTCGACCTCGGAGGCGGTCACGACGAGGCCGAGCGGGAAGCCGAGGCCGGGCAGCGCGTCTTGGATCGCGGACTCGTCTCCCTTGATCCAGAGCTCGGTGCTGGCCTGCGCCACGTCGAGCGGGTTGAAGGACCCGTCGAACGCGTCGAGGAACGGCTGCTCGGCAACGACCACGAGGGGACGGAGCGACACCATGCCGGGGAACGCGGTCGCGGTCGCTGCGACGCTGACCGGAACCACCCGTTCGTCGACCTCGATCGACGCGATGCCGGCCGGCTCCCGTCCGGCCACGAGCACCGGCAGCCCACCCTCGATGGCTGCGTCGAGCTTGCCGGCGATGTCGCGGAGCGACGACGACGCGAAGGCCTCGTTCCAGTAGGCAGCATCGGCGAGCGTCGCGGGATCGACGGTCAGCAGATCGAACACCTCACCCGTGGAGAGGGTTCCGGCGGAGGGGAACCGGACCACCCGGGTCATCGGGAACGGGAAGGTGCTGGGGACGACGTTGCCGTAATCGATCCGCGCCTGCACGTCGCTCCCCACGAACACGCCGGCCTTCGCCGCCACGGTGGACTGCAGGGACCGGACCATCGCCTGGGACTGCACGAAGATCCCCAGGGCCAGGGCCGAACCCGCCACCATCGCCACCACGAGACGAGGTCCTCCCGCGACCCGACGGATGGCGAGGTACGCGGGAGCGGGGAAGCGATCGCTCCGACCTCGCGCCCCGCGCGCCGCGCTCTGGAACAGCCGTGCGCCGAGCAGCCCCGCACCGCCAAGGAGGAGCAGGGGGAACACGATCAGGAGCAGGCTCGGCCGCTGGACCCCGAGCGTCAGGTCGGCCGTCAACGCGTTGCCGGTGCGGAGCCTTCGCCACGCGAGATATGCCAGGAGGAGCAGGCCGATCTCCCAGGGGACGGCGGCGAACACCGCCAGACGTGCCCGATGGTGCTCGGACTCACGAAGGAACCGTACCGCCGCCACCGCACCGAGCAGGACGACAGAGGCCGCCACCGCACCGGCGGCACCGAACACCGCAGCCACGGCCGCGCCGATCGCGACCGGCCCCGACGGCCCCACCGCGCGAAGGAGCAGAACCGTGAGACCGAGTCCGGCGACCCCGCCGGCGAGGCATGGGATCGCCGACTCCAGGCCGGTCCGCACGGCGACCGCCGTCGGTCCGACGCCCCGGGCGAACAGCAGGCCGGTCTCGGATCGGCGAGCCCCCAGGGCGAAAGCACCTGCGGCCGCCACCACCACCAGAGCCACCGCCACCCCCGCCGTCTGCACCAGCCGGCCCGGCCCCGAGATCACCGCGAGGCGCCGGTGGACGTCCGTCACCACATCGGGCAGGGACGTGAGGGAGCGGACGTTCCGGGACCATCTGAACGAATAGCAGCAACC
>DASWAT010000099.1:0-11521 GCA_036390995.1 Actinomycetota bacterium
GGCCGTTGTCGTGATTCCTGCGGCCTGTCCGGGGGAATGGCGGAGCGGACCAGCGAGCGCGACCAGCTGTGAGGAGACCCGGTTGCGGCTGCGCCGGCTACGGTGGCGTCGCCGGTTGGTACGCCACTTGGAAGACCGCGAACACTGTGGGTCCGGGAGGGAACACCGTGATGTCCGCGGCGCGCGTGGAACTCGTCAAGCTTAAGGTCATGGTCACGTCGCCGCGGCCAGGCTCGTTGGGATCGTACAAGTGCAAGGTGAGCCAGCTTCCGACCAGGTCGTAGCCGTGGGCCAGGACCTGGTGGTTCTCCTTCAGGTCGAACGGGTTGGTGGACTTCATCCTGACTAGGCCGAGCGGGTTGGTGGACTTCATCCTGACTAGGCCGAGCGGGCAGGGGTGGCCGGCGTCGATCTCGGCCCGGACCTTCGGCCACTCCTCCTTCACCGTGCGCCAGGCCCGTCCGTGCGGTGTTAGGCCCAGGCGGCTCCACACCGTCTCGCCCTCGGGCAGCGGCGGGTTCATCAGCTCCAGGTACCGGACGGGGCCGAGCGGCAGGTTGAAGCTGTCGAAGAGGCGATCCACGAGGTAGTCGAACAGGGGCCCGCGTGATCGGTGAGCGGGGCGAACGGACCGGGCCTACCATCGGAGGAGGTCGAGAGGAGCACCACCTTGTATCGCCGGTCCACGCGTGCGCTCGCGCCGGGCCCCTCGCTGGGGGGCACCCGGGTATCGGTCCGCGGGCAGTGGGCACTGTTGGTCCTGCTCGCGGTCGCGGCGGCGTCGTGCCTCGGGCCGGGCGGCGCGGCCACCCAGACGGCGGTCGCTCCCTCGAGGTCGCCGGCTGCCTTTCCCGGACGCATCGACGAGGTGCTCCGAGCACCCATCGCCCGCCGCTGCCCACCCGCGCCGGCTTTCCACCCGGGGTCTGCGGGCGCGGTGGCCTACATCGCGCAGGGCAGCTTGCACCTGGTGGATCTCTCCTCAGGACGCGACCGCGTCCTCGTGCGGAGAGGCGAGGTCCGGCTGGTGCACGGTCCCGTCGCCTTCAGCCCCGACGGGCGGTGGGTCGCCTTCGGCCAGGGCCTTGTGGTGCCCTCGGCCGGGGGCAGGGTGTGCTCGCCGCTGGGCAAGCGGCCGCCGCCCAGGTACGCCTCGGCCTCCTCGTGGCGGTGGATGCCGGACCGGGACGTCCTGATCGGCCAGACCCTCCACGGAGGCCTGATCGAGGCCGGGGTAGAAGGGCGGAGGCGTCGGCTGCCGATCCGGGTGGACTCCTGGGCCCTGGACCCCACCGGCAGGCGTATCGCCTATGGGCACTCCCCGCACGTTCCACGGATCCAGCAGATCCGGGTCTACGACCTGGCCACCGGATCACGCCGGATCCTCTACCGCGGCTCCCCGCGCAGGATCGCCCCGCCCCGGGTCGCGAAGTGGTCCCCGGACGGGCGGTGGATCCTGTTCTGGACCAGGCTGGAGAACTCCGCCTCGCTCGCCGCGGACGGGCTGCCGCTGCTGGCGGTCGCCGCGAAGACCGGTCGGACCGAGCGGATCACCCCGGGGATGCTGGTCTACCCCGGGTTCCTGTCCTGGTGCGGGGGCCGGCTGATCGCCGCGGTGGGGTGGGACCGCTACGTGACCCGCGGCAAGCGGATCGTCTGGGCGGTGCCTCCCCACTGGCGGACCGGCCTCCTCACCCCGGATCGGTCGCGGAGCTGGTACGAGCCGGCCTGCTCGCCGGATGGGACCCGGGTGGCCGTGGTCTCCACCCGGAGCGGCGCGGAACCGCGCTTCGATGCCTGGGACCGCTCGCTGTGGATCCTCTCGCCGGGCTGCGGGGCTCCGGAGCAGCTGCTGTCCACGCCCGGGTTCTCCTACGAGAACCCGATCTGGTCGGCGGACGGGAGGTCGATCCTCGTCGTCCGCCGGGAGAGCAAGCCCCGGGCGAGGGCGAGCCTCTGCCTGACGCGTGTGGATCGGCCAGGCAGATGCACGAGGGTGGTCCGGCTCGGCCGGGTGGGCTTCGGCTACTACGGGATCAACGCCTACGGCCTCGACTGGTACGAGCCGGGCCCGTGACCTTCGGCTGGGCTACGCCGACGATGGCCTACGAGCTGCCTGAACTGGTCTAGTGTGGTCTGTGCGAGCACAGCTTCCCGGGAACTCCACTGCCTGGACGGGGGTCTCCTTCCTCGTCCACGCCAGGGAGGGGAGTGGTGCGGATGCGCAGGCTGGTGGTCCTGATTACGTCGCTCGTCCTTGCGACCGCAGCCATGGCCTCACCGGCCGCGGCGGGGGGTTGGTGGACCTTCATCGACCTCGGCGGTTGGCCTGAGAACCGGAACAAGGTCGATCTCGTAATCGTTGATGGCGAGTTCAGGCATGCTGGTTAGCGCGAGTCTTGTCGCTTCCTCAAGCTCTGACAATCGGTCTTTCTGGTCTTGACCCGGTTCGGTGGACACCACTCGTCACGCCACCAACCTCTCACGGGTCGAGCCTCCGAGGAACCCGGCCGGTTCGATGATCCCTTGGCGCGTCGCGGAGCCGCTGCTTGTTCCAGTGAGCCGTCCCTCACGCAGCCCCGCGTGCCCAGTCCTTCACGACTTCGACCGGCCGCACGCCGTACGGGAACCTCGTTGGTCGCCTTCCTCGACTTGGCCTCCAGATCCCGTCGAGTTCTCCGGGATGCCTCGGCGAGGTGCCAAGGCGCGACCGGCTGGGCGGTTGATCCACGGGTACTACCGGAAAGCGGCGTGACACCTGATACGTGGACTTCTGGTTCCGGATTGAGGGTCGCTCGGTGCCGCTCCGCGGGCTACGCTCGCAGGATGAAGGGGCACGGCGTGGAGCGGCCGTCGGAGGAGCGTGACCTGCTTGGGCTCGCGGCCGACGGGCTCACGCTCGGGCGGCTGGTCGTCGCCGTCGTGCTGATCCCGGTCCTCGGAGAACGACGGGTGGCGCTGGGCGCCGCCCTCGTCGGCTCCGCCTGGCTGTCCGATTTCTTCGACGGTCGGGCGGCGCGGGCGTCCGCGGGGCGGACGAGGCTCGGGGATGTCGACCTGTGGGCCGACACCTTCGTCGGCGCCGGGGCTGTGCTCGGCTTCACTGTGTGGGGCTGGGTGCCTCCGGTCCTCGGGCTGGGCCTGGCGGCGCTCCTGCTCGTGGCGTTCACGCTCACGCGGAACGAGGCGATGTCGATGCTCCTCCAAGCGACCGGCTATGCCCTCGTTCTCTGGCGGACGTGGCGAGATGGACACACCCTCTCGTCTTGGTGGTTGCTGACCATCATCGCCATGATCGCCGTCGTGAACCGGCGGATCTTCTGGGAACGGTCCTTGCCGACCTTCCTTAGCGGCATGGCGGCGGTGGTCCGCCGCCGACCGACCGCTTGACGAGCCTGGAGGGTGCCAAACAGGTGCTCGAAGCTTATCGCGATGGACCCTTGAGCACCGTATGCCGCCCTGGAGACCGTGAAGGGTGCACTTCTTCGGATACAGCCTCTGACCTGGGCTTGTCCACGATCTGGTTCGGACCCAAATCGGTCGGCGAACCTTACGGAGGGTCGGTCCCCTCCCGCCCACGGGCGAACGAACCTTGAGCACCCTCCGCTAAACTCTCAGGAGGCCATCACGAGCGCTCTGAAGGCCGGCCCCTACGAAGGCCACGAAGGGGGAGTGGGGGACGGATGCCCCGGCCACCGTTCCCTCGGGCCGCAAGCCAAACGCGCTGCTCAGAGACGTGAACTGAATAAGTGCACCCCTCAGGTTCTGACCAGCCCGCTACCGCAACGTCTTCAGGTACGCGAGCAGGTCCGCCCACTCCGCATCGGTCAGATGCCAGCGCGGCATCGGCCAGGAGAGGCGATCCCCCTCGGGATCCACGCCCAGGGTGATGGCACGACGTCGCGAGCGGCGCTCGCGATCCTCGCTCCGGAGGCGCGTGCCGTCCGGACGGCCCACCACGCGACAACGAGAACGCCGGAGACGATCAGCGCTGCGAACGCCTCCGTCGCTTCGACGGACCAGACTCGGATACCCACCTCGGTCGGCATGTCGTCCTCTCGGCTTGAGAGGACTCGGAGTCGCCTGTGTGCCACCGCTGCCGGCCGTTCGCGCCATTCGTAGTCCCCTGCGGTCGTTCGACTCAGGGTCCAGGGGCCCGGGGCCGGACCTCCTGTCGGCCTGGGTGCCTGCGCGCGGCCGACGGGAGGGTCGTGTTCGGCGCCGGCAAACACCGGATCTCGCCAGGCTCATCGCCGACTCGCGAAGGATGTCGCCGTTGCCCACGGACCGCGACGAACCTCGGATGCGACAGAGAGCACCGGCCCGACCGGCGCCCTCTGTCTCGATGCTGGTTTCGGACTCCCCTACGGCGTCGGGTCGGCCACCGAGACGCCGTAGATGCTCGAGTTCCCGAACACCTTGCTCCCGTCGGGCGAGCAATCCACGTTCGGCGCCGGCTTGGCGACACCGCCCGTGCCGTCCGTCGCGGCTTCGACCGCTGACCCGCTCCGCCGCTACGCGATGAGGCCGTGGGGGTCGAGCACGAACTTCCGGGCCGCCCCGCGGTCGAACTCCGCGTAGCCCTTGGGGGCGTCGTCCAGCGGGATCACCGTGGCGTTGACGTTCTTCGCGATGTGCACCTTGTCGTAGAGGATCGCCATCATCAGCTGGCGGTTGTACTTCTTCACCGGGCACTGACCGGTCTGGAAGTGATGGGACTTCGCCCACCCCAGGCCGATCCGGACCTTGAGGGACCCGATCTTGGCGTCCTCGTCGATGCCACCGGGGTCGCCGGTGACGTACAGCCCGGGGATGCCGAGCCCGGCGGCGGCGCGGGCGATGGTCATGATGTCGTTCAACACCGTGGCAGGAGCCTCGCCCGCCCCTGCCCCGTGCCCGCGGGCCTCGAAGCCCACCGCGTCGACCGCAGCGTCCACCTCAGGCTCCCCGACGATCTCGGCGATCATGTCCGGGAGCGGAGCGCCGCTGGTGAGGTCGACCGTCTCGCACCCGAAGGTCCGGGCCTGGGCCAGGCGGTCGGCGTTCATGTCGCCCACGATGACCACGGCGGCGCCCAGCAGGTGCGCCGAGGTGGCGGCGGCCAGTCCGACCGGGCCGGCCCCCGCGATATACACCGTCGACCCCGTCGTCACGCCGGCCGTGAAGGCGCCGTGGTAGCCGGTAGGCAAGATGTCCGAGAGCATGGTGAGGTCCCGGATCTTCTCCATGGCCTGGTCCTTGTCGGGGAACTTCAGCAGGTTGAAGTCCGCGTACGGGATCAGGACGTACTCGGCCTGCCCGCCGAGCCAGCCGCCCATGTCCACATACCCGTAGGCGGCCCCGGGCCGCGCCGGGTTCACGTTCAGGCAGACGCCTGTGTTGCGCTCCATGCACATCCGGCACCGGCCGCAGCCGATGTTGAACGGGACGGACACGAGATCCCCGACCTTGATGAACTCGACGTCCCGACCCGCCTCCACCACCTCGCCGGTGATCTCGTGGCCGAGCGTCTGGCCGGCCGGAGCGGTCGTGCGGCCGCGCACCATGTGCTGGTCGCTGCCACAGATGTTCGTGGCCACGACCTTCAGGATCACACCGTGCTCGCACTTCCTCTTCTGCTCGGCCAGCTCGAGCTTCGGGTAGTCGAGGTTCTCGACCGCGACCTTCCCGGGACTCTTGTACGCGACGGTCTTGTTGCCTGGCATGTCCTCTCACCTCCGACTGGGACTCGGTCCCGCACCCACCTGGCAGCGCGACTCGCGGCGATGACAACTCCGGATCGCCCGACCGTCACGCGTATCCCGGTCTCCAGGAAGCCCGCCACGAACTTCCGTGAACGCGCGATCCGTGTAACACCTCCTCTCCTCGACCCACGCGATGGGCACCCGCCACTCGGCGGGTGCGACCCCGGAACGGTTCCGCGAGGCGAACTCGCCTCTCAACGCTGAACCTACGCCTGCGACCCTAGGGAGGCCACTGGTCGGGCGGCCGGAACGGAGCTGACCGAACGGACAGGTCCTCACCTGTCCTTCGAGGCGGTAGCCGGCAGGGGCCCCAAGCGGCCGGGCGCAAAGGTGGGGGCTGCTACAGGAGGCCAAGCCTGGTGGCCGCGTAGACCACCTCGGTACGGCGGCGCACCTCCAGCTTGCTCATGATGTTGCGCAGATGGAACTTCACCGTGCTCTCGCTGATGAAGCTGGCCTGACCGATCTCGCGGTTCGTGAGCCCCCTGGCAAGGAGCCGGACGATCTCGACCTCCCGGGAGGTGAGCTTCGGCCGGGCCGGCTCCGCGCCGCTCAGCGATCGGACCACCAGGGCCGCGCTCCGGGTGTCGAAGCCCGACTCCCCTCGGCGGACCGCCCGGATGATCTTGACCAGGTCCACCACGTCCACGTCCTTGAGGACGTAGCCCCTGGCGCCCCGCCGGAGCGCCTCGAGAACCAGCCCCTGGTCGTGGAACGTGGTGAGCACCACCACCCTCGCCTCCGGGAACCGTCGCGCGATCTCGGCGCACAGATCGAGCCCCTCGGCCGGGCGGTCGTCGCTCAGCTTGAGGTCGAGCAGCACCACGTCAGGGCGGCGCTCGCCTACCGCGCGGAGGGCGGTCTCGGCCGTGGCGGCCTCTCCCACCACCTCGATGTCGGGCTCCAGCTCGAGGACCGACTTCAGGCCCTCTCGCACGATCGTGTGGTCATCGACGACGACCAAACGGATGCCCTCCGACGACTCCCGCCGGCCCCCGGCATCATGCTCGGGCATCGGTCCCCGCCCGCTCCACGGGCGCGGTGACCGTCAGCCGGACACCGCCGCCGCGGTACCTCGTGACCCGCACGGTGCCGTGGAGTTCGTGGACGCGCTCCCGGATGTTGGCCAGCCCCCGATGGTACCCGGACCGCCGGAGGGACCCCGCCCGTTCGAGGTGGCGCCGGATCGCTCCGGCGTCTCCGGTCCCGTCGTCGCTCACGCTCAGCTGGAGGGTGTCCCCGCCGAGATCGAGATTGATCCAGGCGCGGCTCGCCCCGGCGTGCTTCGCCACGTTCCACATCGCCTCCTGTGCGATCCGGAACAGCGCGTGCTCGGTTGACAGGGGCAGCGGGCACGGGCCGCCACGGATCCGGACCCTCACGTCCAGCCGCGCCGTGGCCCTGAACTCCTCGGCCAGGTCCTGAAGGGCTAGCACGAAGCCGGGGCGGGCCTTATCGAGAGACCCCAGCTCGAAGATCGTCCCCCTGATGTGGGCAAGCGCCGACCTCGCCAGCTCCTTCGAGATCGACACCCGCTCGTTGACGGCCGATGAGCTCGGTTCGTGCCGGCGGCACCACTCCAGGTTCATCCCGATGCTCACCAGGTACTGGGCCACGGTGTCGTGCAACTCCCGGGCGATCCGGTTCCGCTCCTGGCTGATCAGTTGATGCTGCCGGCCCTCGAGCAGGCGCTGGCGGGCCCGCTGCAACTGACGGTTGCGCTTCTCGAGCTCCCTGGCCTGGCGATTGGCCTCCTCCCAGGCTGCCGTGAACCGGGCCCGAAGCTGCTCGCTCTCTTCGTAGAGACAGGCGTTCTCGATGGCCACGGCGACCTGGTTGGCCAGCGCATCGAGGACCGCGAGGTCGTTCTCGTCCAAGGGGCTCTCCGGCAGGCACATCACGAGGGTGCCCAGCAAGTCGCCGCCGGTTCTCAGCGGCACCCCGACCCTCGCCGGGAGGCGGATGCCCCCGGCCCGCCGCCCGCCGCCGACCGCCGGCCCGAGACCCGTCGCTGCCCGATCGGCGACCTCCCTCAGCCCGAACGGCAGGCCCCCCGGTTCCTCCGGGGCGCTCTCGGCCTCCGGCCACACGATGATCTGCGGCGGCCGCTCCGCGAGCATGTGGCGTCCGGTGAACACGATGGCCGCGCACGAGGCGCCGAAGCGGCGCCCCACCGCCTCGAGCACGGCCCGGCAGAGCACTTGCGGACCTCGGGTCGTGGTGCCGAGGGCCGTCGAGATCGCGTTCAGGGCCTCGACGGCGCGATCGAGCTCCTGCGACTTACGTCGCCACTCGGCGTAGAAGGTCGGCTTCGACGACCCGACTCCGGTGAGCCGCTCGAGCCACCGGTCGGACTCGGCCTTCCGTCCGCCGACGGTCCGGGCCGGCGTGGCGCGCCCCTCAGAGCGCAGCGAGACAGATCTGCCTGACATCCTCCTTCGTCACCACCCTCGGATTGGTCGTGATGTACACGTCCTTCAGGGCGTTCTGGCGAACAGGTCGATCTGCGAGGAGCTCACGCCGATCCGGCCCAGTCCGCTCGGCACGCCGAGATTGTCCGCGAGGACCCGCACCGTCTCGATCGCCGCCTCGGCCGCCTCCCGGGGATCCAGGCCATCGGTCTCCACCCCCATGGCCCGGGCGAGATTCGGGAAGCGGTGCGGATGGGTGACGGCGTTGAACCGCATGACGTGAGGGAGGAGGATGGCGTTCAACAGGCCGTGGGGCAGGTCCAGCGCGCCGCCGATCTGATGGGAGATGGCGTGGGTGGCGCCCAGGAGGGCGTTCGTGAACGCGAGGCCCGCCTGCAAGCTCGCTCTGGCGATCTGCTCCCGCGCCGCGAGGTCCGAGGGGTCGTCGATCGAGGCGGGGAGGTGAGCGATGATGCCACGGATGGCGGCCAGGGCGTACTCGTCGCTCAGGAAGTTCGCGGCCTTCGAGAGGTACGCCTCGACCGCATGGCTCAGCGCGTCCAGCGCGGTGTTCGCGGAGAGGTCGGGGGGCATCGTGGTCAGCAGCGTGGGGTCGGTGACCGAGATGTCGGGGACGAGGGCCCGTCCCGCGATGGTGCTCTTCACCCGACGACGGGTGTCGGTGATCACGCAGAACTGGGAGACGTCCGCTCCCGACCCTCCCGTGGTGGGCACCATCACCATAGGCGGGATGGGCCGGGTGGCCCTGTCGATCCCCTCGTAGTCGATGATCCGGCCGCCGTTGCCACGCAGCACGGCGATGGCCTTGGCCGCGTCGATGCAGCTTCCTCCCCCGATCGCCACCAGCACGTCTCAGCCCGACTCCATGTACGCCTGGAACCCCGCCTCGGCCTCGTGGTCCTTGGGGTTGGGAGTGACGCCGTGCCACACCCGCACATCGAGGCCCGCCTCTCCGAGCCGGGGGAGCGCCTCATCCACCCACCCCGCGGCCATGACTCCGGGGTCGGTCACTACCAGGGCCCGGGTGCCGCCGGTGCGGCGAACGGCGTCCCCCACCTCGCCGAGGGCGCCCACGCCGAAGACGACCTCGGGGATGAGGAACTTGTTGACGATCCAGCGAGGCCACGCGGGGCGCGCAACGGCAACACGGGCGCTTGCCTCACGAGTGAAGCCCTCGGGGTCCGTGTCGACCGCCTCCTCCCTGGCCGGTCGGGCGGTCCCCCGGCGGCCCGGCCGCCGCGAGGGACCTACGAACCTCATGATTCTAGCCCCCGACCCCAAACGGGACCGGGGTGGCACCGGGGCCTCGAGGCCGTGCGGCCCGGCGAGGAATGCCGGGGACCTTCGGTGTGATGGTGTCGGGCCGGGGGGTCAGGCGGCGGCCCGCGCGCAAGGGATCATGCCGCGGACTCCTCCGGCCCGGCGGACTCCTTCGGGATGTCGGCCCCGGGCATCGACACTCCCCCGGCCCGGTGCGCTCCGGCGCAGGTGTGGCAGCCGAAGCCGTTCTGCTCGATCTGGAGGATGCGGAGGTCGGTCTCGGAAAGCGGCTCGCCCAGCAGTTGGCGGAGCCGGGCCTCGTCGGTGCGGCGCTCGAGCTGCTCTTCGTCGGGCGGTCGGGACTTCATGATTCACACCTCCCCACATAGGTCTCGGTGCACCCTCAGGCGATCTTGAGTACCCGAGGCGACGCCAGGAGGAGTCCGCTGAGAGTCCGACTGGTGCGAGCATGCGGAGATAGCACGCCCACTTGTCCCACGCATCCCTGAGGGGTACCAAAACTCGGTTCGCCTTGCGACAGGAGGATGTCCCGGCCGCTGTTGAAGTCCGACGGTGATCCCGGGCTTCTCACGCTGCTTGGTCATCGTACGCCGAGCCTTTGACACTCCTCGCATGGCGGCGAAGGGCATCGACCAGGACGGGCATCTCCTGGCACCCCTTGACCCGGCGGAAGCTCCGTTCGGCCTCCAGCATCCCGGTGGCCACCCACCGCTTCTTCATGGGCCCGTCCTTCCATCGCTTGACGTTTCCCATCACCGTTCGGGCCACGGAGATCATCGACTCGATGCAGTTGGTGTTGGTGAGGCTCTTCGCCAGCCGACCGGAGACCCCCAGGCGGCGAACGGTGAACATGTCATCCAGGCCCTCCCGGAGCGAGGCCGCCGCGTCGGGATGATCCCTCTCCAGCTCCGTGGCGATGGCTCTCGCCCGGGCCAAGCCCTTGTCTGGGTCGGGGTGGTTGAACGCCAGGGCGAGACGGCGGTCGATCCGGCAGGCCGCCTCCTTGGGCAGGTACCCCGCCACGTTCCTCCGCTTGTGCAAGGTGCATCTTTGGACCAGGGCGTGGTCGCCGAACACCTTGCGGACCCCGGCGGCCAGAGCCTTGGCCCCGTCGATCACCACCAACAGCCCGCCCCCCACAAGGAGTCCCCGAGCGCACAGGTCGGCCAGGAGGTCGGTGACCACGGTCTTGTTCTCGGTGTCGCCGAGGTACAGCCCGACCGGGATCTTGCGCCCGTCGGTGGTGATCACCAGGGCCGCCACCAGGCACGATCCGGCTACCTCGATGCCGTCGATCATCACCACTGCAACGTCCAGGTCGGAGAGGTCGCGGGACAGGAGCTCGGCCAGGGCCTTCTCCGTGGCTCGGCGGAACCTCCGGGAGACCGCCGAGCGGGAGGTGGCTTTCGACCGTGCGTCCAGCTCGGCCCCGAGCGGCTCGGCCACGTCCTGGTGCCGGCGGGTTGAGACCCCGGCAAGCATCCGCTCCACTACCACCTGAGTGAGCAGGTCCTCACTGGAGAACACCGTCCAGGTGCCGAGGGCGATCTCTGCTTTGTCGGTGCTCCGGCCTCTGGGGCGCTCCGCGGTGAGCTTCTGGCCGCCGAGCACCACCGATCCAGTGGTGGTGCCGTGCCAGTTCCCCTCCCTCCCCGGGATCCTGGCGTGCTTGGGGCCGATCATCTCGGTGAGCTCGGCCTCCATCATCTTGAACATCACGACCAGGCCGGTCGCCGAGGCGAAGGCCAGCAGGCCGTCCTTGATGGCGCCGGCGACGTCGGCCATAGCGATCGTGGCCTCGAGCGGCAGGCCGGTCAGGCGGGCGGCCTGCTCTGGCTCGGCCACGGTGACGACGGGTATCTTCTTCCCCACGGTGGTCCTCCCTTCTGCGGGCGTCTTCTCGGACACCCGAACCTTGCCAGAGGCAAGGCTCAGATGGGGGACCACCGCCTTACTTCAACAGATCGGGGGACAACCTCAAGCTGACTTGCCAAACAATTGGGTCACTTTGGCTAGGTGACCTCGGTCGTTGTGACACCCCTATCTCTACTCCGGTGGCGCCCG
>DASWAT010000100.1:0-51008 GCA_036390995.1 Actinomycetota bacterium
CCGAGTCCCTTGATCAAGACCAGTACGCGCTGCATCCGTGCCCTTCCCCTTCGGTGACTTCCGCTTCGCTGACCGTCCGCCTGGAGACCATCACCCGTCCGGACGACCCCCAGCGCGACGACCTCCCCGAGTCCGGACCCAACCTCGACCCCAGCGGCCTCGTCCGGATACACCCCCCCGACCTCGATCCCGTGCGACTGCTCCGTCGACGTCACCGCGAAGCTCCAGAGCTGGATCGCGACGGTGCCCGATCACTCGACGGTCTCCTTCCCCACGAACACCTGCTCCGGATCGACCAGACGCTGTCGGTCGTGGGACGGTGGGCCCTCACGTTCGAGGGGAACGGTGTCACGTTCAAAGCCGTGACGCAGGGTGACAAGAGCCGGAGACACCTGAAGTTCCGCGACGGAGGAGATCCCACGATCCGCGACATGACCGTCGTCGGCGCCAACCCCAACGCGGGGATGCGCGACAGCGCCTGGAACGCCAACTTCGCGGCGCAGCACGCGTACTCCTTCTACGGGGTGCAGGGCGCGGTCCTGGATCACGTCCGGGCCTACGACGTGTAACGCGACTTCGTGTACATCGGGGCGGACGCGGACCTCCACCCCTCCCGGAACATCCAGGTGCTGAACTCGACCTTCGACCGCAACGGTCGCCAGGGGATCTCGGTCACCGGAGCGGAGCACGTCCTCATCAAGAACAACACGATCGCCGACGTTCGGATGTGCGTCATCGATCTCGAGCCGATGTCCACCGACTGGTACGTGAAAGACGTCGAGATCGTCCGCAACACGCTGGGACCGCGGCGTATCACGGTGCTGTCGGCTGCCACCCAGGGCGACGTAGACAACGTGACGCTAAGCGACAACACGGTGATCGGCACCCTCCGCCTGGTCGTGGAGGCGAAGAACGCGGCAGAGCGCTACTCCGGATTCACGCTCGTCGTGAACGTCGCAACGGCGGTCGTGAATAGCGGCGGTCCGTCGATGGGGTTCACGAAGGTCGACGACGTCTACCTGTCGGGGAACACGATCCGCTTCAAGGCCGGATCCGACAGCGATCTCATGGCCCTCGAGAACTCTGCCCACATCCTGATCGAGAACAACGACCTGTCCGGTGTGGACAGCATCTTCAACCTGAGGGACAGCCTGTCATACGACTGCGTAGCCAGCAACAACAAGATCTGACACGACGCGGAGCGCGTACGAGCCGCGGGCCGGAACCGAGTTGCCTCGGCAGTCCTCGCTCGCTAGGGTGGTTCGGTCGTGACCCCCCCCATACACTTCGTGCTCGTCCGTTCGTGGCGCGTCCTCGTGGCCGTTGTGCTCTCGGGTCTCGTCGTGTCCGGCACCGCGGTAGGGATCGCCGGCGCCGCCGCGGCCATCGGACGGCCGGTCCATCGAGTCCCCGCCCAGATCCCGGGAGATTGTTCGCGCGACGTGACCGACGATCTGAACACGTGGATCGCCGGGAAGCGGAAGGGGTCCATCCTGAGCTTCCCGAAGCAGGCTTGCTTCCGCCTCGATGGAACGCTGCTGATCGATCACAAGCGCGGCTTGACCATCCGGGGGCACGGGAGCACGCTCCGAGCCTTCACCGAAGGCAACGAGAGCAGGCGGCACGTCAAGATCCTCGACGGAGGCAACGTCACCATCAGCAATCTCACCGTCATCGGTGCGAACCCTAATGCGGGCCTGGGCGACAGTGCCTGGAGCCGCTCACACGCAGCTCAGCACGCCTTCACGTTGAACGGTGTGCAGGGCGCCCTCCTCGATCGCGTGCAGGCGTACGACGTGTACGGAGACTTCGTCTACATCGGGATGGACTCCAAGCTTCGCCCTTCCCGCGACATCACGGTCCTCGACTCGACGTTCGATCGGAACGGCCGGCAGGGCATCACCGTCACCGGCGGCGAGAACGTCTTGATCAAGCGGACCACCGTGGCCAACGTGCGTATGTCCGTCATCGACCTCGAGCCGATGTCCGACGACTGGTACGCCAAGGACGTCCGCGTCATTGGATGCAGGCTCGGCCCCCGACGGATCTCCACGCTCTCCGCGGCGAGCCAGGGGGCCGTCGACAGCGTCACATTCAACGACAACACGATCATCGGGCCGCTCCGAGTCATCGTCCAGGCGAAGGATCCGAACCGCCGATACTCAGGTTTCCGCTTCGTGGGCAACACGGCTGAGGACGTTCCCGACACCGGAGATCGCCTCATGTGGTTCACGAAGGTCGACGACGTCTACCTGTCCGACAACCGGTTCCTCTTCAGGGAGGGATCTGGCGCCGACCTCATGGCTCTCTCGAACGTCCGCCATGCCCTGGTCGAGGACAACAACCTGAGTGGCGTCGACGAGATCTTCGTCCTGCGCGACGACACGAACGTCGACATCCAGGCCAGACGGAACGTCACGTAGACGCTGCCTCGGCGCGCACGCCGGGAACCTTCTCGACGCGAACCCGGTACCCGACCCGATAGAGCATCGGCAACGCGAGCATGGTCGTCGCGAGGCGAGGCGGACCCGTGAATGAGCGCGTCCACTCATCGTCCAGACTCACTGCCACGGGGCCAACCCGAAACCTGCTGCGGTTCCCAGAGACGGTGTGGTTCCTCGACAGGATCACCGTCCTTGGGTCCGAGAACGGAAGCTGGGCAGGATCCCGATCCACCATCCGAGCCAGGCGGGCGGTTACATCCTGCGGGGCGAGCGCGAAGTCCTCGTACCGGATCAGCATCGACCGGCTTCCGCCACTCAGTCGGCGAACCACATCTGTTGCAGCGTTCCATGCCACCCAGTGAATGGTGCTGTCGACGAGGCTCTTCGGCGCGTCCCGCCGCCCCCAGGAGTACGCGACGGCGCGCGGATCGCGCACCAACTGCACGACATACGCTTCCACCTCCGGCATCGATCCGAGCAAGGCCGCGTAGGACGGGACCTTCGATGAATCGACCACCACGTCGGCCCCAGCCACCTCTGCGATCCCTCGGTACAGCCTCGCGGATATGTCGGAGTACGCACGTACAGCCCGCGGCGCGCGCCCACCGCGCACCGCCCGGACGACGGCGGGGAACCGACGCATACGAGCTGTCTCGTTCTGCCACCGCACCACTGCTGCCGGATCGACGCCCCCTGGGAACGCCGTTCGCAGCACCTCGGTCCAGAAGGGGCAGTGCCCGATCCACATACCGCAGCCGCATCGGTGACGCCCGTCGCGGAGTCCCTCCCAGAGCGCGTGAAGCTCCCCCGTCGACCAGCAGCCGTCGAGCTGGCCCATCACGTTGTCGATCAGGGTGGTGCCGCTCCCACCCCAACCGGCGATGTAGAGCACCTTCACCCGGTTCGTCACGATCCCCCCCGGAGCGAGGCGTCAATCGACGTCTTCATCGCCCGTCGCGAACCGTCGGGCTCCAGCGTGCGCCCGAGCCTGCCTCGCCACCCGTCGTCGATCGCCGCGAGATTGCGGCGCAGGTGAGCGAGGGCCAGGCGGGGGGTGACGGGCAGATTGGCGAGGGGCTTGCCGATCCCCCTTACCAAGGCGACCCGAGCGGCGGTTGCCGAGTAGCCGTTCGTCCGCAAGATATGGATCAGATTGCGGAGGCTGTAGTAGCGACGCCAGTCGAGCGGATCCAGGCCCCGCTTCGGGTCGGGCGTGCGGTTCCTCTCGGGACGGGGACGTCTCCGGTTCGCGTCGAAGACGTACAAGGAGTAGCCGGCCGCACGGAGCCGCAAGCCGAACTCCAGCTCCTCGAAACCGAAGAAGAGCTCGCTTGCGTAGCCGCCCACCGCCAGTGCGGGCCCCACCCGGTAGAAGGGCGCCCAGTTGCTCCACAGGTAGTCGACAGCCGCGTACCCCGCCTCGCTGCCGTCGACGCGAAGGAGCCGCGCTCGCCTCCAGTCCATGATCGCCCCGCGCACGCCGACCGCGGCGAGACGCCGATCGCGAGCCAGCATCTCGCGGCCGGAGGCGAGGAGATCGGCCAGGATGCTACGGTCCGGCAGCGGGTCGTCATCGTCCAGCAGGACGATCCAGTCGTCGTTGGAGGCTTCGTCCCCGATCCGGTCCATCGCGAAGGCGATGGCGCCGGCCGGTCCCCGGTTCTCCGGCATGCGCAGGTAGTGCGCCGCGTGACCGAGCTCGACGTACGACGCCACCGCGCGTTCGTTCTCGGGAAGGTCGCTGTTGTCCACGACGTACAGAACGTCGAGCGGCCGGGACTGATCGGCAGAGACGCGCAGCGACACAGCAAGCTCCTCGGGACGCCTGAACGTTGGGACGATGCCGAAGAGCCGCGGTTCCGAGGCGTCCATCACAGGCACAGGACCCGGTGTTGGATGCTTCCTCGCAGCCTGCCCCAGCCGAAGGCCGCCCTACGGACCCACACGCCTCGCTTCTCCGGGGACGTTGCCAGGTACGGGAGGTGCACTCCGATCCATGCCCAGTTGCGGACGGCCCCGGCGAGCTTCTTGCGTGGCACGCCCGCGCCGCGGAAGGCCCGGTACAGGCGCGGCTCGGCCAGTCCGTAGCGATAGAACTGGCGCCCGAGCGCGCCCAGTCCACCGCGATGCCGGTACCGCACCACTGCATCGGGGGCAAACCCCAACGCGAAGCCGGCCAACTGGGCCCGCCAGCACAGGTCGACCTCCTCCCCTCCGCCACTGTACGTTTCGTTCCAGCCCTCCAGTCCGCAGAGCACGTCCCGCCAGATACCGAAGTTCGCGCTGACGGCGTACGGGAGGAACCCAAGAACGACCGGCAGGCCACGCTCGGGGTGCGGAAGTCGCCAGGCTGCGGTGACCCGGTCGTTCAGGGCACGGTCGTCGAGCCGCCCTCCTACCAAGTCGTAGCGGGAGGCGGCATCCGCCATCGCAGCCAGCCAATCCGGCTCCACCACATCGTCGGCATCGCAGTAGGCGAGGAAATCCCCTCTGGCCGAGGCTGCTCCGACATTCCGGGCATGGTTGCCGCCCTTTCGGGACGACGCATCCACCACCTGCAGCTCGGGGAGACGTTGGGAGAAGCTCTGGCCGGCCTCGCGAGTCCCGTCGATCGATCCGTTGTCGGCCACGATCACCTCCCACTCGCCCTCGTAGGTCTGCCGGGTCAGTGCGTCCAGCTGTCGCGGCAGGGCCGCTGCCACGTCGAGCGCGGGGATGATCACGCTGACCCGGGAGGGTGCTCCCCGCCCCGGCTCCTCGCTCATCGCGCTGCGACCCCGTCCGCGGCATCCGGGACTCGGTTCTGGCCGCGACCGGGGGTTCGCAGGCGGCGCGTCGCGTCGATCGCGTGCCATGCCCGCGGCCCAGCGAGGCTGACGCCCCACTGACGGACGGCCTTGGGTCGGCGTGGGTCGATCCGCAATGCACGGGTCGTCGCGACGACCGCAGGCAGCCAGCGACCTGCGCGGAGGCACGTGATCCCCGTGGTCCCGAGGTAGTCCGCGTACTTCCTCGGATGGCGGGCGAACGCCTCCTCGTGGGCGTCCACGATCCGCCGCATCGCGTCCGCCCGCGCTGCGAGGTCCTTCGACAGCCGAGTGCCCGGATGCGCGGTCATCCGATACCCGATCCAAGACACCCCTTGGATCGAGGAGACGGCGTTCAGCCGCAGGAAGAAGTCGTCGTGCTCCATCGCGCGGAGCGATCCGTTCCAACCGCCGATCGCACGTACCAGCGAGGTGGGAACAACCAGCGAGTTGTGCGCCTGGAAGCTCTCCCCTCCGGCCAGGTCCTCCAAGAAGTAGTCGCTCCCGCGAGCCAGAGAGGGCGGCACTCGCCGTTCGACGAGCCGGCCGCCTCCGTCGACCACCTCGATGGCCGACAGGACCGTGACGGGCTCGGGAAGCGACGAGCCGGCCGCCGCCTCCAGCGACCGCTTCAGCATGTCGCGTTCCAGTTCGTCGTCGTCGTCGAGGAACGTGATCCACCGGCCCCTGGCCTCCGCGATCCCCACGTTCCTTGCCGCGCACACGCCGACGCGCCGGTCCAGCCGGATGGAGCGAACCCGCGGGCTCGGGGGGAGCCCGACCGGCACGGTAGATGCGTCGTCGACGACGACGACCTCCAGATCGGTGAGCGTTTGAGCGAGCGCGCTGGCCACGGCGCGGCGGGCGAGCCGCTGCCGGTTTTGGGTGGTGACCACGACGGTCGCCTCAGGCCCGCTCACCGCTTCTTCACGCCCCAGTCCGCCTGGACGTGCACCGGTGCCAGCCGGACGACGGCCCTCGGGGCTCGATCCAGGGTCGGCCCGGACACGTCGAATCGCTGGGCGGGATGCCAGGGGAGGAGGTCCACGCCGTGCTTCCCATCCACACCGATCCACAGGAAGAAGCGCCCTCGTGGGAGCGGCAGGTGCTCGATGCTGCAGCGAACCTCCGTCTGACCCGGAGCGAACGGCACGTCGCGGCGGAGCACGAAGATCGGCGTCGCGGGTCCCTCGCTCACGCCCACGAACACGATACCCGAGCGGCTTTCGTCCGCCTGGATGACCATGCGGACGTCGAGCGGCTCGTTCGTCTTCGGCATCGAACCGTCCGTCCCCGAGATCTCGCACTTGGTCACTCGAACCAGGCCCGCAACCCCGTTGCCGGTCGATGCGGTTTCCTCGATGGACGTCCGGTACGCGCCCAGCACCTCGCGAACCTCCCCTTCGGCGGCCACCATGCCGTCCCGCATCCAGATGCCGCGGCTGCAGGTTGCCTCGACCGACGCGAGATCGTGGGAGACGAATATCAGCGACGTACCCTGTGACAGGACCGTCCGCATGCGATCGAGGCACTTCTGTTGGAACGAGGCATCGCCCACGGCGAGCACCTCGTCCACCAGCAGGATGTCGGGTTCGAGGAACGCGGCCACCGCGAATCCTAGTCGCATCTGCATGCCGCTGGAGAAGAACTTCACCTGCCGGTCGATGGCATCGTCGAGCTCAGCGAAGGCGACGATCTCGTCGAACCGCTTCGTCACATCCCGCCGTGGGAGGCCGAGCAGCGAGCCGTAGAGGTAGACGTTCTCGCGACCCGTGAGGTCGGGATGGATCCCCGCGCGGACCTCGATCAGCGCGCCCACCCGACCCGAGACCTGGAGGATCCCCGCGTACGGGTACATCACCCGCGAGAGGATCTTCAGGAGCGTGGACTTGCCTGCGCCGTTGGAGCCCACCAACCCCACCGACTCTCCCGGCGCCACGTGGAGGTTCACGTCGCGCAGCGCCCAGCGGTAGCCGCCGACGATGTCTCCGGTCATGCGGCGGCGCAGACGCTGCAGCTCGTCGCGGAAGAGGCGCCGACGACGGTCGGGCCGGAAGCGCTTCCAGATCTGCTGGACGTCGATCGTCCCCTCAGGCAACATCGGCGATCCCCGCTTCGAGTCGCTTGAAGAGCACGTAACCGAACACGAGAAGCACGGTGGCCGTGATCGCGCCCGGGACGACCAGGCTCCAGTCCGGGGCCTGCCCGTACAACACAGCACGCCGGTATCCATCGATCACACCCGTCAGCGGATTGATCCACGCGAACCAGGGGAGGAGTGCGGGAGGGATCTGCTGGACCCCGTAGGCGACGGGCGTCGCCAGGATGCCGAGCTGCAGGATGATCGGCAGCGCGTGGCGGAGGTCTCGGAGGTACACAACGGTGATCGCCATGATCAGCGTGATGCCGACGGTGAAGGCGACCTGGATCACGAGCAGGAGCGGGGCCCAGTACGTCGTCGCCTTCGGCATGAACCCGTTGATCGCGAAGAGGACGATCAGAACGCTGAAGGCGATGACCGTGTCCCCGGCCGCGACCAGCACGCTGGAGAGAGGGAACACCTCTCGGGGGCAATAGACCTTGTTCAACAGGCTGTTGTTCGTCCACAGACTCGTGCCGCCGTTCGATACCGAGTTCGAGAACCACGTCCATGGCAGCAGGCCCAGGTACGAGAACAGCGCGTACGGGACTCCGAGGGTGTCGATCTTCGCCACGCGATGGAAGATCACGGTGAAGACGAGCATCAGCGCGACGGGCGTGATGATGGCCCACGCTGCCCCCAGATACGCCTGCTTGTAGCGCACCCGGAACTCCCGCTCGGTTAGGGTGAAGACGAGCTCGCGGGCGTGCCAGATCTCCCGAACGGCTCCCCACAGGCTGAGGCGACGTCGGAACCGGAGCTCCGGTGGCGGTCCGGTCAGCGCTTCCTGCATCGGTTCATCCTTCCGATCGCATCGTTCACTTCGCATGCACCATGGTTCGCGTCCTCAGCCTTGGCCCAGCCGGCGTTTCGCCGGCGTGATCCATCTGCGCACGTACGAGGGCCGGAGGCCGGCTCCGGCGCGTGCCGCCAGGAAGGCGTGGTCCGGCAGCAACAGGGCCCGCAGGTACGACGTCTTCGCAGCGAGGCCGGGGATGGCCTGCGTTGTCGCGACCGCTCGAGCGATGCCCGCGCCCGACCCCTCCGCGTACGCGGCGAGAGCGCGCTGCTGCCGCCGCGTCACGGGAACCCGTGCGACGAGCTCATCCGCTCGCGGGGGCGGGGTCCATCCGAGGGCGCGCGAGGCCGTCCGTACCGCGCGGACGAGGACCGCCCCCACGGTCCACCGCTCGGCGCGGTCGTCCACCAGGTCCCAATCGACCTCGTCGTCTTCCGCGAGCTGCGCCACGTCGCGCAGCGGGAGCAGGCGGGGACGGCGCGAACCCAGCACGGCGTGCATGCAGGCGTGCAAGAACTGGCCCGCACGATCCAGCCGTTGCAGCTCCGAGCCCGCCAGCGAGAACCCCACCGCGTGGTCGATCAGCTCGCCCGGATCGATCCACAGCCCGAACGGCCCCAAGGCAAGCGTTCGGTGCAGATCGACCTCGATCAGGCCGTCGCTCCCGAACTCCACGCCCTTGCCGAATCGCTCGTCGAATCCGGGGCGCGGCTCGGGCACCCTGCGGCGGAGGCCCTCCGCGACCAGGACCCGGCAGGCCGCACGGAGATCCTCGGTGCGCACCAGCAGGTCGATGTCGCCGAACTGGCGCCACGCGGGATCCCGGTACACGGTGTGGGCGACGGCCGGCCCCTTCAACACGACGGCCGCCACTCCGCCGGCACGGAGCCGGTCCGTCAAGCCGAGCAGGGTGCGCTCCAGGATCAGCGCGACGAGCATCGCCTCGCGGTGCCGCTCGAGCAGCGCCGTTCGCTGTTCCTCGGTCACAGCCACGGTCCCCGCGTGGACCGCCGCGGCGGCCAGGCCCAGGATCCGCTCCTCGCTCACACGATCCAGAACCGAGGCCCACGCTCGCCTGTCGAGCGGCTCCACCACCAGGAGCGAGCCGCTCCCGGCCAGGCCGAACCCGGCCACCCGCCGGACGACGGTCTCGGGTGCGATCTCAGTCCGAACCGCCATCGGCACCCTCGATCAGCCCACGTGCGAGCAGTTCCCGGACCATCTCCTCGACCTCGGGGAGGATCGCGTCGGTCGGCATCGAGTACGCCTCGCCCAGGGCGCCGAGCAGCTCGGCCATGCTGGCCGGTGTCTCCAGCACTCGCCAGGCGGTCGCGGCGGGACCGGCCAACCGATCGAGCTCGGCTCGACCGAGCGGGGCGACGTAGACGTCGTCTCCCACCGATCGCCAGGGCGCGTGCGGCACTCGCCGGAACGCCGGCGGGTCGATGGTCACAGGGGCACCACGTTGGGCCGGCGCTCCGGCCCGTAGACGTTGCGGGCGTCGAACACCAGCCCGGCATGGAGCGCGATCCAGTCGAAGTCGTACGAGCTGTGGGGGGTCAGGATCGCCACGCAGTCCGCACGCTCCAGGATCCGCCCCGAGAGCTCCGTGCGCGACAACATCGATCCGTTCACCGGGAGCGTGTCGACGAACGGATCGTGGAACAACACGTCCGCGCCGCGGCGCCGGAGGAAGTTCAGGACGTGGACCGACGGCGATTCCCGGATGTCGCCGACGTCGGTCTTGTACGTCACCCCCAGGATGAGGATGTTCGAGCCCTTCACGGCCTTGCCGGCCTCGTTCAGGACCTCGCCGATCCGTGACGCCACATAGCCGGGCATCTGCGCGTTGATGTCCTGCGCTTCCTCAAGGATCCGGAACTCCCGTCCGGCGTCGCGACGCACCTGCCAGGCGAGGTAGCTCGGATCGAGCGGGATGCAATGGCCGCCCACCCCAGGGCCGGGATAGAAGGGCATGAAGCCGAAGGGCTTGCTGGCCGCCGCGTCGACCACCTCCCACACGTCGATGCCCATGTCGTGGCAGATCATGGCCATCTCGTTCACCATGGCCACGTTCACATGGCGGAAGGTGTTCTCGAGGAGCTTGGCAAGCTCCGCCGACCGGCACGAGGACACCACCACGACCTTGTCCACGAGCTGCTCGTAGAAGAGCGAGGCGACGCCGGTCGCCTCCGGCGTGACCCCACCCACGATCCTCGGCGTGTTGCGGAGGCCGTACTCGAGGTTGCCGGGGTCGATGCGCTCCGGCGAGTACGCCAGGAGGAAGTCCCGGCCGGCCAGCAGCCCCGAGCGCTCGAGGATGGGCCGGACGAGCTGGTCGGTGGTTCCCGGATACGTCGTCGACTCCAGTACGACAAGCCGCCCAGGGGCGAGGTGCTCGGCCACGTCCAGGCAGGCGTTCTCCACGTGCGAGAGGTCGGGCACGGAGTCACGGAGCGGGGTCGGCACGCAGATGAGGACGATGTCGGCCGATCGGATCCGCGACGAGTCGGTGGTGAACGCGATGCGCCCGGCCTCGACGGCACTCCGGAAGTCGGGCTCGGGGACACCGGGCACCGACAGCACGCCCGACGCCAGGTCGTCGACCCGCGCCCGGTCGACGTCGACGCCCGTGACCCTGAACCCCGCGACCGCGGCGGCGCAGGCCACGTTCAGTCCGACGTACCCCTGGCCGATGACGGCCAGCGACGCCTCCCGGGAAAGGATGTGGCGGCGAAGCCTCGCCGTGTCCTTCATCTCGTTCCTCCGTATCTCCACAAGAGGTGACCGAGCGGAGCGCTCGTCGCTCGTGTGGATCGAGGGGTTCAGGCCGCTTGCTCCGGCTCGCCGGCTCTCACGATCTGCCGGATCGCCTCCGCGCGGCGCCGGAAGCACTGCCGGCGCGACAGGCCGACGATCTTCGAGATCTCGTCGACCGGCAGCTGGCGCACGTACCAGAGGAACAGGACGTTCCGGTCTCGGTCGCCGACGATCTCCATCCGTCTGCAGAGTTCGGCCCGGCGATCGAGGGTCCCCAGGAGGCCTGCGGGCAACCCGTCGGACGCGTTCTTCGAGCGCCGAGCCGCGCCGACGGGGATGACGGAGGAGGTGGTCGGCTGCCACCAGTCCGTGTAGGTCATCAGCCCCCAGATGACCTCCCGCTCTGACGTGAACAAACGCCCCGACATGTTAGACCCTAACCTGCCGAGGAGTGACGCGGAAGAGGGGGGAATCCCTCATCGCATCTGCCCGCTCGAGGGCGATGCCTTCGCATCGGTCGCACCGGAGGGATCGACGTCGGGCCCCTCCGGTGGCCCGGTCACCTCGACCGGGTCGGGTGCGTCGACCGGGTCGGGTGCGTCCCCAACGTCCGTCCGCTCGACCGGCAAGGCGATCTCGTCGATGAGGTCCGTCTTCTCCGTGCGGTAGTAGCTGCGGTACTTGCGAGGCACGGCCATCTCGGCGGACGCGTTCAACACGACGCCACTGACCTTCGGCCCCAGGCGATGGAGCAGCTCCGCGGTCCGGGCAGCCACGTGCGTGGTCGTCCTGCGGGCGTGAGCCACCAGGAGCACCGCGTCGACCTCCGGCAGCAGATAGGCAGCATCGCTCACCGTGAGGAGCGGCGCCGTGTCGAGTAGCACGACGTCGGCCGACGCCTGCGCTTCGTCGATGACGCGGCGCATGCCCTCCGAGCTCAGCAGCTCCCCCGGTTGCCGGTGCCCCGCGGTCCCGCTGGGAACCAGCAACACGCCCGAGAAGGGGGTCTTGCACACGCGAGACGCGAGCACCGGCTTGCCGTTCATCGCCGCCAGCGCGTCGGCGAGCCCTCGGAGGTTCGGAACCTCGAACAGATGGTGGATGGAGGGACGGCGGAAGTCGCACGAGAGGACGATCACAGACTTCCCGGCGTCGGCGATCGACACCGCGAGGTTCGCCACGATGGTGGTCTTGCCCTCCGACGGACCCGCGCTCGTCACCAGGATCGTCCGGGGTGGCTTGAACGGCAGACCATCGTGGTCGCCGTTCTCGTCCAGACCGCCGCCGAGGATCTCCGCTCCCAGAAGTCGGAAGGCCTCTGCTGCAGGCGAGAGGGGCTGCGAGGCCGTGATGATCGTGTGCCGCGAGGCGCGCGGGATGGCGGGCACCTCGGCCAGGACGGGCGCGGCGAACGCGGCCTCAGCGACCGCCTTGGTACGGATCCGCGTGTCGAGACGCTCGAGCAGGAGGGCGATGCCGAGGCCGGCCAGGAGTCCCATGAGCAGGCCGAGCAACAGCCGGGCGGTCGTGGAGACAGGAAGGCCGGATGCGGTCGTCGGCGCGGGGATGGCGGTAGCCGGCTGGATCACCTCCAAACCGGGGTCGGGCCGGGCGCCGGCAAGGCCCTGCAGCAGCGAGCGGGCGCTGTCTCGCTGCGCCGTCAGGAGGAGGTACCGGGTGCTGGAGGTCTTGCCCGCCGCCGCCAGTGCGTCGATGCTACTTTGGACCGAAGCAAGCCGCGTGGTGAGCTCCTTCCGGGAGCTCTCGATGGCCTGTACCTGGCGATCGGCGAGCGATCGGATCAGCTCGGAAGCGAAGGCGTCCGCGATGACGGTGGCTCGCTGGGGATTCGGCCAGATCACCGTGATGTTCAAGAGCCCCGACGTCGGCGAGTAGTCGGCGGAGACCGAGGCGGCCAAGCGGTCCACCTCCCCGCCGAACCCGATCTGCTGGGCCACCATCCGGGGGACCGGGTCGTACGTGGCCAGCGCGGCCACGGTCGAGGCCGAGGCGATCGTTCCCGGGAGGCGCGGTCCCTCCGCGGTCTGGAAGGACCTCAGGAGCACGGTCGTGGCCTGGTACTGCTTCGGGGCGGGGGCCGTCGATCCTCCGATGACCGTCGAGGCGGCCGCCGCGGCGATCGCGACGACGACGGCCGCCGCGATGACGGTCCAGCGCCTGCGAACGATCCTCAGATAGTCGAGTGGTTCCACGCGCCGACCTTCCTCGTTCCGTTGGCCCCGGCGGTCGCCGTCCCGCCGTTCGTCGAGATGCCGTTCGTCGCGGCGAAGAACGCCGCCGCTGCCTGGTTCGGCACGCCCAGCTTCGTGAAGATCCGCGACTTGTGGCGCTCGACGGTCTTCACGCTGATCCCGAGCTGGCGTGCGATCTCCTTCGCGGCCAGCCCCCTGCCGACGAGCCCGAGCACCTCGCGCTCGCGGTATGACAGGCCATCTCCTCGCGGATCGCGATTCGGGATGCCGGGGATCAGCGCCGTCGCCAGAGCGGAGACCGGCGCAGCCAGTGAAACGCGGACATCCTCACCGTTGCCCAGCCCGCCCAGGAACACCACTCGAACCCCGGCGCGCCGCAGTCGCTCGGCGGCGCGCTCGGCGCCAGGGAGCCGCGGGTCCATGGCAACAGCGAAAGCCCGGCTGCCTCGGTCCAGGCCCTCCGCAGCGGTCGTCACGACCGCGACCGGGACGATCTCGGGATACCGGGAGAGGGCAGCGGCGATCCCCTCGGCCACCATCCGCTCGCGGTGCGCAACCACGACGGTCCTGGGCGTCACGAGGCGCTCCTCGCGACCGAGTGCAGCGTGCGGCCCGGCAGGGCCCGCACGTAGTCGGCCAGCGTGGCGTCGTCGCCGGAGCCCGCGAGCGCCTCCAGCTCACGCAGCGTGCGCCGCAGCGCCGGGCGATCGGGAACCGGCGGCAACGAGGTGGTGATGCCGGGATGGCCGCTCGGGAGCTCTTCCTCCTCGGGGTCGACGAGGTCCTCCATGACCTTCTCCCCAGGCCGTGCACCCACGATCCTGATCTCGATGTCCCGGTCGGGCACCCTGCCGGTCAGCCGGATCAGCCGTCGCGCCAGCTCGAGGATGTTGACCGGTTGCCCCATGTCGAGGGTCAGGACCTCCCCACCCTCGGACAGGGCCGCCGCCTGCAGGACCAGCTGCACGGCCTCCTGGATGCTCATGAAGTAGCGAGCCATGGAGGGGTCGGTCACCGTGACGGGACCACCCTTCGCGATCTGTCGGAAGAACGTCGGGATCACGCTTCCCCTGCTCCCAAGCACGTTGCCGAACCGAACGGCGCAGAACGTGCACCCCCGCCCGTGGACGCTCCGCACGATCTGCTCCGCGAGCCACTTCGTGGTACCCATGACGCTGGCCGGACGAACCGCCTTGTCGGTCGAGATGAGGACGAAGCGCTCCACGCCGGCCGCGACCGCAGCGTCCACGAGGTTCGCGGTCCCGATGACGTTGGTACGCACCGCCTCCGTGGGGAACCGCTCCAACACGGGGACGTGCTTGTGGGCGGCGGCGTGGAAGACGACCTCGGGCTGCAGCTCCAACAGCAGCCGGAGGATCCGCTCACGGTCGCGTACGTCCGCCAGGACGGTCTCGACGCCCCTCGCGCCGTCGAGCTCTGTCTGCACATCGTACAGATGCGTCTCGTCGTGATCGAGCAGTACGAGCGAGGCCGGTTCGAACGCCAGGACCTGTCGCGCGATCTCCGATCCGATGGATCCACCGGCGCCCGTGACCAGGACCCGGCGCCCGTCCAGGATCGCCCGCATGGACTCCAGATCGGTGTTGACCTGGCGGCGGCCGAGGAGGTCCTCGATCCGCAGATCCCGGATGTCACGGGCGCTGACGTGGCCGCCGACGATCTCACGAACCGAGGGGACCACGCGGAGCATCACCTCGGCCTCCTCGCAGAGGGACGCGACCTCGCCGATCAACTCTCCGGTCGCAGATGGGATCGCCATGAGGACCTGCTCGACGCCGAGGCGCTCGACGAGAGCTGGGATGTCGGCGCGCGAACCGAGCACCCGGACATCGTGCAGGGCGAGCCCGCGCTTCCGCGGATCGTCGTCGACGAACCCAACCGGCTGCAGGCCGATCGAAGGGTTGTCGAGGAGGTCCTTGAGGATCATCGCGCCGGCGTCCCCTGCGCCCACGATCAGGACCCGGGCACGGTCGCCGCTCGCAGAGCGCCGCCGGAGCGCGAACAGCCTGCTCTGGAACCGGATCGCGCCGAACCCCAGCAGGGCCAGGGTGGCCCCCAGGATGACGACGGAGAGCGGGATCGGGTTCAGCCTTCCGTCCAGCAGGACGTCCGCGCCCACGAGGAACCCCCCGGCGGTCCCCCCCGCCATCAGCACGCGACGGGCCTCTTGCACGCTCGCGTAACGCCACATCTGCCCGTAGAGGCCGAACAGGTCGTTCACGAGCAGGTGGACAAGGACCGCAACCGGGAGGAAGAGCTTGAAGTTCCGCCAGAACTCGAAGGGCACCTCACCGTCGAACCGCAGCACCAACGGGGCTAGATAGGCGGGCAGGACCACCGCGGTATCCAACAGGACCAATGGGACGTTGCGCCGAATGTGGGCTGCGATACGCTGGGGCCAGACGGCGCGCGTCCGCTCCTGCACTTCGCTCTCCCGGGCCACGCGGCTTCCTTCCGACGGGGGGTCGAAGGCGAGTCTAGAGAGGCAGGATGCGTCGGCCATCGGTCGCGGCGCGTAACTTGCCTACGGCGATGGTCGTACCTGCAGAACCGCGCCAAGGCTGTAGGGCGATTACGGTGAACCGCGTATGCGTCCCGGGGGTCGACCCCGCTACGCTGGAGGACCTCATGGAACCCGACACCCGAGACGACGATCGCAGGCAGGCGGAAGGGGCCGAGGAGCCGGCCTCCGAGCCCCTCACGGTCCCCGCCGACTACGTGCCGGTGAAGGCGTCGGACGTGCTCGAGCTCGACATGGAGGACGGGTTCATCCTGTTCAACCACGACTCCAGCCTGGTCCACCACCTGAATCCCTCGGCGGCGATCATCTGGCAGCTCTGCGACGGCTCGGCGTCGGTCGTGGAGCTGGCCGACGACATCGCGGACGAGTTCAAGCTCGAGCCGGCCGAGGCTCGCGGGCAGGTGGCCGGCGTGGTCGCCGAATTCGAGGCACTCGGCCTGGTGATCGATGCGCGGCGGGGTGACAGAGGGCCGGAAGGCCTACGCCCGGCCTCGTAGAGGCGGTCTCAGAACCGCCTCTGACCTGGGCTTCCACCTCCCACCCCCAAGCACTCACGCGCTGCCGCACTTACCTCACGGGGCGTATCGTGCGGATCGACCCGAGCCCGTACGATGACGCTCTGTTGGTCCCCATGAACGAGGCAGGAAGGAGCGGCATGGAGAACCAGAAGGGCGGCATGGACCGGAGGACCTTCCTTCGCAGGGCTGCGGCGACCACCGCGGCGGCTGCGTGGGCGGCCCCGCTCATCCAGTCGGTGGCGGCCTCTCCGGCGTACGCCGGGACACCGGTCCCGTGCGACTGGTCGGGATGCGTCGGCGCCTGCGCGGCGAGCGGCGACAACGCTTCCTGCGGCGGCCCTCCGGGGCAGGTGTGCCAGGGCCCGTGCACCTCGATCTGTGGCGGTCCCGGCGGAGACTGCGGCTCGTCGGCTCCATGCGATCCGGGCAACTGGGCCAGCTGCGTCTACACCGGTTAGGCTGCTTCGAACTTCTCGAAGGGCGGCGGGCAACCGCCGCCCTTCGTTCGTTCCTTGTCTTCGCGCGTGCTCCCCCAGCAGCTCAGGCGACCTCGTTCGCCAGGATCTCCGCCCGCTGCATGGGTGTTCCTCCGGCCAGTGAGTAGACGGCGGCGGCGGCGACGCGCGTCAGGAGCACCAGGCCGCGGTCACCGAACCTGGTCAGGTTGAAGCAGTGATTCACCATCCGGTGAACCGCCTCGGCATGGGACAGGCGTTCGAGCCGGGGGGGTCCGGTGCGGTCCCCCTCCAAGAAGACCAACGCCTGCACCGGAGCAGCCCTGCCGACGGAGGCGCCCAGATCCTGCGGCCGAACGTACCGCTGGCGGAGCTGGGCCGAGAGGCCTTGCCGGTCAGCCAATCGCTCCTCCAGGCCCGGGATGAATCGGACGGCATCTGCGTCCAGCGAAAGGAGCTTCTCGAACGGATAGGCGAAGGAGGTGACGGGATCGATCGCTCCCAGCTCGTCGGAGAGGTAGTCGAACCCTGCCGCCAGGAGCGCCGCCACCGTGGTGGACTTGCCGGCGTCCATGAGGGCGGGGATCAGGATGGCCCGGTCTCCGCGGACGACGGCGCCCGCGTGCAGGAAGAGGAAGTCGCGCGCCAGCCGGGGGACCATGGCGTTCGCGTCCCACAGCGCATACTCGAGGATGCTCGGCGCAGATGCGATCCGCTGGACCTGCCCGTCGCTCGCATACACGAGCATCTCCGCGTCCCGCCACGCTCCCGTGGACCAGTCCCCTTCGTCGTCGACCCTCGGCCACACCTCCACGATGGTGGGCGTTCCCCTCGGGGGCTCCGGCCGATGGAACGGCTCCAAGTGCCACCGCATGGCCTCGGAGAACGGCTCGTACAGGGAGCGCACGGTAACGGTGACGGACAGGAGGCCGTAGTAGTCGGTCGCAGACCAATCGGTGGGTTCCTGCGAGGCTTCGGGATCCATCTCCTCGCCGGTCACCGTCTCCGGCAGCGGCAGGTCTCGGTCGCTCAAGCTGCGCCCCCTTCACGTCCATCCAGGTCGCGCAGGAGCGTGACGGCATCGGCGACCGACCCCACGCGGAGTCGCCGGACCGGAACTGACGCCAGCATCTCGCGCCCGAGGATCAGGGCCCGCTCACCCCACACGTGGAAGTTCAGACCGGCGCGGGCGAACTCGAACAGAGCCTCGGACCCGCCGATCGCCTCCAGCCGGGTCGGCCCGCCGAGTTCGAACCTGGGGAACACGAACCACCCGACCGGCGCGGTTTCCGCCACGCGGCCGCCGAGGTCCTGCGCGAGGATCGCGTAGCGGATCTGCTCCAGACCCTCGCGATCGTTCTTCCGCTGGCTCGCGGGCTCCTCGCGCAGCACATCGGCGAACAGCCCACGATCCTCCACACCGACGAGGATCGGGAGACCGAGCGGGTGCACGTCGCGCAGCACCGGTTCGATCAACGCGATCTCGTCCCCCAGAAGCGCGGCCCCCGTCCGGACGAGCCCACCGACCAGTGCCGGGAGGTGGGGTTCGGGCGGTGAGGGAAGGAGCACGACGCGTCCGTCGAAGGCGACGGCGCCGGCGCGGATGCGGACGTACTCGTCGGAGGCGAAGGTCGCGATGTCACGGATCGTCGAGATGAAGCGCCCGGCCATCTCCTCGAGCCCCCGCACGCGGAAGACCCGGAGGGTGTTCATGTACAGGGATCCGACGCGCTTCGCTCGCCGGACACCAGGAAGACTCCGCTCCTCGCCGCAATCGGCGGAGAAGCGGTAGTAGCGCTCGCCCTTCACAGGCGCCTGGATCGCGTGGGCGCCGAGGTACCGATCCACGACCTCCAGGAGAGCGGGGTCGGTCGAGCGGAGCGAGAACGCGGTCTCGTTCACGCGGTAGTACCTCGTGGCGACCCAACTGAGTCGCTCGAGCTTCTCCTCTCAGCGGGTCAGCGGACGCGGTTCATCCGCCATGGCTCCCCCCTTCGACCCATCGCCGTCTCCTGCCACGCGGTCGCCGTCCTCTTGCCACGCATACGATACTTGCGCCGTGGTCCGGGTCCTCGTGGTCGATCCGCAGCCCCTGTTCGCACAGGCGCTGACCTCCGCGCTGCGCCAACCCTGCCTCGTGGTGGGGTGGACCACCGACGAGCTCGAGGCCGTCGAGCTCGTCGGGAAGCTCCGGCCCGACGTGATCCTCACGGAGCTGCAGCTCGCCGACGGCTCCGGCCTCAGCCTGGCCCGTCGGCTCGCCGGCTCCACGCCGGTCGTCGTGCTCACCCGGTTGACCGAGGGCGACATCCTCCTCGACGTGGCCGCGGCGGGAGCCTCGGGGTGTCTGTCGCACGAGATCGGCGTACGGCGGCTCGGTGAGATCCTGAGCCGATCCGACCCGGCGCGCTTCGCCTTCGACGCCGACCGGCTGGGCCCGGCGCTCGTCCGGGCGGCGGAACGGCGGGCGCGCGAGCTGGAGGGCGCGCCGGGGGTGCTGGCGCCACTGTCGGCGCGGGAGCGTGAGGTCCTGGAGCTCCTGGCGCAGGGGCTCGACAACGAAGCGATCGGCAGACGTCTGTACCTGTCCGCCCACACCGTCCGGACGCACGTGCGCAACCTCCGACGCAAGCTCAACGTCCACTCGCGGGCGGAGGCGGCCCGCCGCTACCTGGAGAGCGCGGACGCCGCACCGGAGGCGGTCCTGCACATCCGCGGTCCCGAGTTGAAGCGGGGTTGACGTGGCCGATCGAACGGTCCTGGTGGCGTCGTCGGACCGGCTGATGGCGGAGGCCGTGGCGGCGTTCCTGGCCGGGCAGCCGGGCTGGGGAAGTCTCGGTGTGGCCATCGACGGCGTGCAGGCGCTCGACGCGATCCGCCGCCTGACGCCGACGGCGGTCCTGGTCATCGGCGACCTGCCGAGGCTCGGACCGGTCGCCCTCGCCCGCCAGGTGTCCCAACGCTTCCCCGACGTCCGCACCATCCTGATCGGCCGGACCGACTCGGCCGACGCCGTCGGTCTGCCACCCGATGCGAACGGCGCGGCGCTCCTAGCAGCGCTCGAGAGGGCGCCGGCCGCCCTCGTGACGGCCGAGCAGCCAGTTCCCGACGACGCGCTCACCCGCCTCAGAGCGCTCACGGTGAGGGAGCGCCATGTGATGAAGCTCCTCGCGGAAGGGCTCAACATGCGCCAGATCGGCGAGCGGCTGTCGGTGAGCGAGCACACCGTTCGGACCCACATGCAGAACCTCTACGCGAAGCTCGGCGTCCACCGTCGGGTGGAGGTGGTCCGGTTCGCGGCAAGATACGGCTTGATCGAACGACGGCCGCGGCCCGATCGGTGACCGGCGGCGCGCCCGCCGGCCTGGTCCGGCACGATCAGACCTCGACCTCGGCCTGGAGCTCGGCGAGGATCCCACTCTGCCTGGCGAAGGCCGCCGCCTCGAGCCGGGAGTGAACCGACAGCTTCCCGAGGATGTTCTGGACGTGGGTGCGCGCGGTCTGGGGGCTGATGACGAGCTGTTGGGAGATCACGTCGTTGTCGGCCCCCTGGGCGAGCAAACCCAGCACCTGACGTTCCCGGCGGGAGAGCTTCGAGACCCGCCGTACAGCGTCGTCCTGCCCCCGGCGTCGCCGCAGCAGCCGCTCGATCAGCGGTCCGAGCATCGACCGGGGGACGACGGTCTCACCCCGGCTGATGGCGAGCGTCGCGTCCACGAGCTCGTGAAGCGGCCGGTCCTTGGGGAGGTAGCCGCTCGCTCCCGCCTCCAGCGCGTCCAGCAGGGTCCGCTGGTCCTCCTGCCCGGACATGATCAGGACCCGGCAGCCCGGCACCCGACCGCGCAGGATCGGGATGACGCTGATCCCGTCGGGATTCGGGAGATTCGAGTCGAGCACCGCCACGTCGGGGGCCGATCGCTCGGCCTCGGCGATGGCCTGATGGCCGTCCCTAGCCTGCCCCACGACCTCCAGGCGGACCTCACGCCGAAGGCCCAAGCAGAGCGCTTCTCGGAACAGCGACTGCTCGTCGGCGATCAGGACCCGAACCCGCCCGTTCTCCACGTCCCCAATCCCCCTCCCGAAGACGGTGAGGGATGGTACCGCGCGGGTCCGTAGTTCACATGAGACCCTTGCAGTAGGTGCGATACGACGATCGCATGAGTGCCGATCAGCTAGTGTCGGTCGTTCGGGGACCGCTTGACAAGCTCGTGGCGGACGGCGAACGCCACCGCTTGCAGCCGCGAGTGCACCTGCAGCTTCGTGAGGATGCTCTGGACGTGGGTTCGCACGGTGTTCGGCGAGATGTGCAGTGCCGCCGCGATCTGGCGTCCGGAGGCGCCGTCCGCCAGATGCTCCAGGACCTCGAGCTCACGAGGGGACAGCTGTTGAGCGAGCAGTGCCGCCTCACGCTCCGCGGGGGTGCGATCGGCGGCCGCCCGACGCCCCAGGCGATGGCTGAACACCGCCTGCCCCTCGATGACCGCCTGGATGGCCGAGATGAACTGCGACGCGCTGGCGTCCTTCATGAGATAGCCGTGGAAGCCGAGACGGACGGCCTCCTTCACCACCTGGGAGTCGTCGAGCGCCGTGAGGGCGATGATCTTGGCCTCGGGGCACTCCACCATCAGCTCGCTGCCGACGATCAGACCGCTCTTGTCCGGAAGGCCGATGTCGACCAGGGCGACGTCGGGCGCATCGCGCCGGGCCATGTCCAGGGCCTGGGAACCGCTGCAGGCGATGCCGAGGACGTGCAGCCCGTACTCGTGCAGCATCGTCCGGATCGCTTCTGCGAACAGCATGTGGTCGTCGACGATGAGGATTCGGATGGCGGTCTCCATGTCGAAGGATGTATCGGCGCGGCCGGCGGCCTGGCTTAGGACGCCGACAGGAGCCGCGCCGCACTCCCCGCCCGAGGGAGCACCGCCGAGAAGGTCGTTCCCCCCGGTCCCGACCGCAGCAGGAGCCTCCCATCGTGAGCCTCCACAACGCGCCGGGCGATGAACAAGCCGAGGCCGGAGCCCCGCACCTCGTCGGCCGCCCGGCCACGGACGAACGGATCGAAGATGGCGTCCCGCTCCTCGCGGGGGATCCCCGGACCGTGGTCTCGCACACTCACCACCACGCTGGCCTTGCCCGGCCGAACGGCTACATCGACCTCGGCATCCTTCGGCGAGTAGTCGAGCGCGTTGCGGACGAGGTTCCCGATCGCCTGTCTGAGGTGCCTCACGTCGGCCCGCACGAGCAGGGACGCCGGGCCATCCAGCGCCACCCGGTCGCGCTCCGCCGGACTGTGGCAGGCCGACGCGACCGCCTCCCGAACCACGCGGCTGGCGTCCACGGAACGGCGCTTCAGCGACCCGGTGCCCACGGTCCATCTGAGCAGCCCGTCCACCATCTTCGCCGCTTCACCGAGCTCTCGGCTCGTCCGCCGAAGCAGCTCGCGCGCGGCGACGTCCTGGTCGGATCCGAACAGCAGGGTGTCCACCGTGGCACGGGCGCCGAGGAGCGGTCGCCGCACCTCGTGCGCGGTCCAAGCAAGGCCGAGGTGCAGCCGCTCGCGGGGAACCAGGTGCAGCTTGTCGTCCCAGCCGTGCAGCGCTTCGCGCAGCAGCGAGCCGAGCGTGACCAGCAGCTCGTCGGCGGCCGGCGGGACCCGTCCGACCAGCAGCCGAACGGCGCCCGCGTCCAGCGGCGACACCGGTCCGCCCACGATCTCGGCGAAGCGTCCCTCGAGCCCGTCGCCGAAGCCGGGATGCGTTCCGTCGGCGAAGGCGGCTCCGTATTCGAACCCGAGCGCGTGACGATCCGCGGGACCCAGGTTCCGCGAGCCGGACAACGCGTAGCGCCCGTCCCGCTGCACCACCCAGGCCGCCACGGGGAGCCCGAGCCGCAACCCGATGAACCTCGCGCCGACGCGCGCCACGGCCTCCGGCTCTCTAGAGCGGAGCAGATCGACCGTGAGGTCGGCGATGCCCGAGAGCGCACCGACGATCCGCTCCAGCTCCTGACGGCGCCTGATGGCACGGAGCGCGATGCCGGCCTGACTGGCGACCACGAGGAGCGAGGGGAGCCGGTCGCGGAGGCGCTCGAGCGACGACACGATCGAGATCACGCCGAACGCTTCTCCTCGGCACACGGCCGGCAAGAACGCGATGGCGCGCGAGGGCTCGTCGGCGACGTCCCCCTTCATCTGCCAGACCGCAACGCGCTTCGATTCGAACGCAGCGCGCCGGCGGACAGAGCCACGTCGGCCTCCGGCCGCGCCCGTGCCGTGATCGCCGGTCCGAACCGTACGGAGCCGGGCCGAGACGTCCTTCACGCAGACGCGAACGTCGGCCTCCGGATCCTCGAGTATCTCGCGAGCCCATCGCGCGGCCCCGCCCGCGAGCTCCTCGGCCGTCTCGGCGGAGGCGAACGCATGGCCGAGCCGGTGGATCACGTCGTCGCGCGCTGCATCTGACATCCTTCGGCCTTCCTACCCCTGGTCGCTCTCGCCGAAAAGTAGGATGCCAGTGTAGGACGCGGAGCGCGCTCCTGTAAAACCTGCAGGTGGTTCGGGCTACTGCGAAGGACCTAGGCCAGCCGTATGAAAGTTACCGCACGCGTACCCTCTCAGCTTTCCGGCGCAGATAGATGATTGCGCCGACCGGCCGGACTAGACTGCCACCACCTTGATCCTGAACGAGAGCCGTTTCGCCGCAGCCGTCGGCAGGGCGCTTCGTCGCGCCCGGCAGTCGCGTGGCTGGACGCTTCGCGAAGCGGCAGCGCGTTCGGGCTCCCGCTTCAAGCCCACCTCGATCGCAGGGTACGAGCGCGGCGAGCGAGCGATCACGGTGGCTCGCTTCAGCGACCTCTGCGAGGTGTACGGGGTCGAGCCCGATCGCCTGCTCGCCGCCGTGCTGAAGGATGCCCACGGGGAGCCTCCTGCCGTGATCGACCTGACCCGCATCGAGGAGATGGACGAGCCGGAGGGACGCCTGGTGGCGAGCTTCGTGCGCGAGGTCGTGCGCCTCCGAGGCGAAGGTGAGATCGGTCTGGTCACGCTCCGGGCCGGCGATCTCCGGGTGCTGGCCACCGCCGCGGGGGACCTCGCAGACGAGCTCGAGGACCGGATCCGCCCCGCTCTGTACGAGCGGAACGGCGGGACCTCGGACTCCTAGATCCCGCTCAGATCCCGCGCAGGAACGCGACCGTCTCGCCCAGACCGTCCTCCAGGTGCGTCCAGGGCTTCCAGCCGAGGGCTTCCGCCGCAAGGGCATTGTCCAACGCGCAGCGGCGCAGCTCTCCCGCGGGAACGGGCCCGTGCTCGGGTCGTCCGGAGAACCCCGTGATCTCGGCGAGCATGCGATAGAGCCCGTTCACCGAGGTCTCGAGCCCCGTACCCACGTTGAGCAGCCGGCCGTCGCCGCGCTCGGCCGCGAGGGCGAACGCGTGGACCGCGTCGTCGATGAACACGTAGTCGCGGGTCTGGTTCCCGTCTCCGAAGATCGTCGGCGTCTGTTCCGCGAGCATCCTCGACGCGAAGATCGCGACCACGCCCGCTTCCCCGTGTGGGTCCTGGCGCGGTCCGTACACGTTCGCGAGGGCGAGCGCCGTGGACGCGATGCCCCGGTAGCGCTCGTAGAAGGCCAGGTAGTCGAGGGCCACCTTCTTGGTGATGCCGTACGGCGAGAGCGGATGCGACCCTGCGGCCGCCGTCTCCCTCACGGGGACCTTCCGGGGCTCACCGTAGAGGGTTCCGCCGGACGCGGCGAACACCACTTTCCGTACACCGGTCTTCACGCCACACTCCAGGACGTTCAGCAGGCCCATGACGTTCACGCTGGCGTCGTGGACGGGATCCGAGATGGAGGGCCGCACGCCGGCCTGCGCCGCAAGGTGCATGACGACCTCCGGACGATGGCGCTCGAAGAGCGGCAAGAGCCCGTCCGCGCGTACGTCCATGTTGAAGAACGTGAACTCCTTGCCGTACCCACGCGCCTCGCCGAGGTTCGCGATGCGGCCGGTCGACAGGTCGTCCACCGCGATCACTCGGTGTCCCTCGGCGAGGAGCCGGTCGCAGAGGTGCGAGCCGATGAAGCCCGCGCCCCCCGTCACCAGGAACGCGGTCATGAAAGCTCCAGCCCCGGATCGGCGGCGACGTCGAACGGCGTGCGCTCGCCCCGCTCCAGCCGCGATGCTCCCGCGGCCGCGATCATCGCCCCGTTGTCCGTACAGAGCGGCAGCGAGGGGAAGCGCACCTCCAGGCTCGCCTCCGCGCAGGCCTTCTCCATCCGTTCGCGAAGCCGCGTGTTCGCCACCACCCCTCCGCCGAGCAGGACGGCCCCCGCACCGCGCTCCTTGGCCGCGGTGATCGTCTTCGCGACCTGGACGTCCACGATCGCTTCCTGGAACGAGGCGGCCAGGTCCGCAGGATCGATCGAGCGGCCCGCCGTCTGCTCGCCCTTCACGTACCGCAACACGGCGGTCTTCAGTCCCGACAACGAGAAATCGTAGTCGCCCGAGTCCATCATGGCTCGGGGCAGACGGATCGCCTGCGGGTCACCCGACCGCGCCAACCGGTCCAGCGCGGGACCGCCGGGGAATCCCAATCCCAGGAACCGGGCGATCTTGTCGAACGCCTCCCCCGCCGCGTCGTCCACCGTCTGTCCGAGGACCTCGTACCGATGGAGCTCCGGCATCCACACGAGCATCGTGTGGCCTCCCGAAACGACGAGGCACACGTACGGCGGCTCCGGCGGACCGTGCTCGAGGAAGTTGGCCCAGATGTGCCCTTCCAGGTGGTTCACGCCGATGAAGGCGGCCCGGGTGGCCAGGGCCACGGCTTTGGCTGCGGCCATCCCAACCAGCAGCGCTCCGACGAGCCCCGGTCCCACCGTGACCGCCACCCCGTCCAGGTCGGAGAACCGGCACCCGGCCTGTTCGAGGGCCTCGTCCAACAAGGGGTTCAGGGCCTCGACGTGAGCCCGGGCCGCGACCTCCGGCACCACGCCGCCGAAGCGCGCGTGCAGGTCGATCTGGCTGGCGATGAGGTTCGAGCGAACCCGGCCGTCCTCCACCACCGCGACGGCGGTCTCGTCGCACGACGTCTCGATCCCGAGGACCTTCACGCGGGCTCGCTCACGGGCGGATGCCTTCGGGGACCACGGTCATGAGGCCGCGCAGACGCTCCTGGTACTCGCGGCCACGGATGCCGTCGAGCCACATGATGAGCGCGTCCTCGCCGATCTCCTGATAGTAGTTGCGGCGCACCCCGACCGGCCGGAACCCGAACCTCCCGTACAGGCGCTGGGCGCCCCAGTTCGACACGCGAACCTCCAGCGACACGGCCTCGGCCCCCATGACGATGGCGTTCTGGATCAGGTCGTGGAGCAGCCGCGAGCCGATCTTGTGCCGGTGATGGATCGGGTCCACCGCGACGTTCGTGACGTGGGCCTCCTCGCCGTAGCTGATGAGGCCTCCGTAGCCCACGACCTCACGGTCGATCCGGGCCACGAGGTAGCAACGGTTGTGGGTCTCGCTCATCTCGGACAGGAACAGGTTCGGGCTCCACGGGCGCGGGTAGACCTGGCGTTCGATCGCCATCACGCCGCGCAGGTGGCGGCGCTTCATCCTGGTCACCTCAAGCCGAGGCGCCTCGATGTCGCTGGTCCCAAGCGATCTCCGCATCCGATCTCCGCAGGTACAGGGGCACGACGTCGGCCGCCCGGTCTTGCTCCTCTCGGATGAACCGGGGAACAGCCAGTTCGACCAGCGCCGAGGCCGCAGGATGAGCCTCGGCCGCCGATGCGAACTCGGTCCCGCCCCCCGATCCCTCCAGTCGTGTCCGGTACAGGATGGCACCGTTTCCGACGAGCAACACGTCTTCTCCCGTGGCCTGCAGGTCTGCGGCCAGGTGTTCCGGCGGGCCGACCTGGGGCTCGCCCTGTCGCATGACGCCGCCGGGGACGGGGCGGTAGAGGGCGTAGAAGACCTCTCCCCGGCGCGCGTCGATCACCGCAGCGACCAGCCGGGCCGTGTACCGGACCCGGAACGCCAGCGTGTCAAGGGACGGGATCCCCAGCAGGGGAACGGCGAGCACTTGCGCCAGCGCCTTCCCCGTCTCGATCCCCACCCGGAGCCCCGTGAACAGCCCCGGTCCCAACCCAACCGCCACGCCGCCGACCTGTCGCAGCTCCAAGCCGCTCCAGGACAGGAGGTGGTCGAGCGCGGGGACCACCGCGTCGCGGCGCGCCGGTCCCGTGAACTGCATGCTGGCCAGGATGCCCTGCTCGGTGCCGAACGCGATCGAGGTCTGCGGCGTGGAGGTCTCGATCCCGAGCACGATCATGCGGCACGGCTCCAGCGCTGCACGGCAAGACCCAGCCGCTCCCACCGGGCGGCCCACGAGGGGCCTACGCCGGACACCCGGATCCGCCGCTCCTCGCCCTCGCCGGGAACGGTGAGCTCCACCACGAGGTGCGCCTCCGGGAGGATCCCCTCGACGGCGTCGCCCCACTCCACGAACAGCACCCCGCCCTCGGCGAGCATCTCGTCCAGGCCGAGATCCAGGACGTCCTGGACCCGCTCGAGCCGGTACACGTCGACGTGGAAGGCGCGCAGCTCGCGGCCCTGGTACTCCCGCACGAGCGTGAAGGTCGGCGAGACGACCCGGCCCTCGAACCCCAGGGCCCGCGCCGCGCCCTGCACCAGGGTGGTCTTGCCGGCTCCGAGCTCCCCCGTGAGCGCCACCGCGTCGCCGGCGCGCAGCAGCGACGCCAGGGCCTCCCCGATCGCGCGGGTGTCCCCTGGGGTCGGCGCCGAGAGCTCCAGGTCCATCAGAACAGCCCGAGCTGCTCTTCCGGGGACGGCGGCGGCGCCTCGGCGAGCGCAGCGCGGATCTCCTGGAAGTCGGCGCGCAGTGCCGTCATCTGCGACGAGCTCTCCCCTCCCCCATGCAGGATCGCCGCAGGATGGAACGTGGGGATGACCACGCGGCCGTCCACCGTGAAGCGCTGCCCCCGAACCCGGCTGATCGAAACCTGCTTGTCCAGGATGAACCGCGTGGCCCAGTTCCCGAGCGTGACGATCACGCGGGGATCCACCAACTGGATGCGCTCCCGCAGCCACGGTGAGCAGGCCTCCACCTCATCCGGGTACGGGTCTCGGTTCCCAGGAGGTCTGCACAAGATGACGTTGTTGATGTACACGTCTTCGCGGGCCAGGCCGGCCTCGGACAGCATGCGGTTCAGGAGCTGTCCGGCGGCGCCGACGAACGGCAAGCCCTGCTTGTCCTCGTGGTAGCCGGGGCCCTCGCCGATGAACATGAGATCTGCGGTGGGGCTCCCTACGCCGTACACCACCTGCGTACGCCCCTGCGCGAGCCGGCACTTCGTGCACGTCGAGGCCTCGCGCGCGGCCTCCTCGAGCGTCCTCATAGGATCTCCCCCACGGCCGGGGCCCCGGCGATGCCCGTCGCCGTCGTGACCCCTCGCCGGATCGACTCGCGAACGGCCGACCCGGCCAGCCGTTCAAGCGTGTCCTGCGAAGCTTCCATCTCCCCCGTGGCGAGGGCGAACACGGTGTCGCCGTCCCACAGCGTGTGGGCCGGCCGCACCACCTCGGTCACCGCGTCGTGCGCCGAGATCGCCAGCAGGTGCGCCCGCTCCTTCGACAATCGGGCGTTCGTGGCCACGACGCCGATGATCGTGTTCGTCCACGGCCCCTCCGGCCACGGCTCCTGCTCGGCGGCTTCCTCGGGGCCGGGCCGCGCGCCGGCGATCACCCGATCGTCCTCGCCGAGGATCTCGCCGACCGCGTTCACCGCGAACAGCGCACCGACGACGATGCCGTCCTCGGCGGCCGAGGCGGTGCCGATCCCGCCCTTCATCTGGCGGGCCGGGCCGTGGAGCTTGGCCACGGTGGCGCCTGTCCCCGCCCCCACCGAGCCCTCGGTCACCTGCTCGGAGGCCGCGTCGCACGCCGCGTAGCCCTCGCTGGCCCCCGGCCTGGCTTTCGGATCGCCCACCCCGAGGTCGAACAGCGCGGCCGCGGGCACGATCGGGACCACGGCCACGCCGGTGGGGAACCCGACCCCACGCTCCTCGAGGTACCGCATCACGCCACCCGCCGCCGCCAGGCCGAACGCGCTTCCCCCCGTGAGCAGGACCGCGTGGACCTCGCTCACCAGCATGCCGGGGCGCAGCAGATCGGTCTCGCGCGTGGCGGGCGCGCCTCCCCGGATCTCGCCGCTGCCGACCGTGCCGGCCGGACACAGGACCACCGTGCAGCCTGTGAGCCCATCCGGATCGGTGGCGTGCCCGACCCTGATACCCCGGACCGCCGTGATCACGTCCGCCCCCTCCTCCCCCGCGAAGGCCCTCCCCCGCCTCCGGCGGCCCCGCGGGCCCGCCGGGCGCTCCCCATCACCTCGTCGGCGAACGCAGCGAGCCGTTCGCTCACGTCCTCGTGGCGTTCGAGCATGGCCATGTGGCCGGCCGCCTCGATGATGGCCAGCCGGGCATCGGGCAGCTCGCCGGCCATCACCACCGCCGACGAGGGCGGCGTCACCCGGTCGTGCTCGCCGACCATCACGAGCGCGGGCACCTTGACCCGTCCGAGCACGTCGCGAAGGTCGACGTCCATCAGGCCGGCCAGGCCGTCGGTCCACACGGCGCTGGGCGCCCGTGCGGCCAGGCCCACCACGTAGCGCACGAGGTGCGGGGAGGCCTCCGGCGCGAACTGCGTGATCCTCGCGACCAGGCCCGCGACGTCGGTCGGCGCGGACAGGACGTACCGCCGGAGCCGGTTCACCCGCTGCGCGGCCTGCGACAGCGAGCCCAGACGGGGTCGCAGCAGCTCGGTCACGGAGCCCATCGCCCCTCGCAGCAGATCCGATGCCGCCGCCCCCACGAACGCCGTTCCTGCGACCGGACCGTCCAGCAGGTCGGGCCGGGAGGCCGCCATGGACAGGATCGACATCGCCCCCATGCTGTGGCCCACGACGACGGCAGGGCCCGGCACGGCGGTCTCGAGCACCGTAACCAGGTCGCGGCCCATCGCCTCGACCGACAGGTCTCCGGAGGCGGCGGCGGCGCTCCGGCCGTGGGAGCGCAGGTCGAACAGGACGCAGCGGAACCTCTCGGAGAGCGTGGTCCACTGATAGTGCCAGGTCGTCATGTCCAGACTGAACCCGTGGACGAACACGATCGCCGGGTTCCGGGGATCGCCGGCGGCGCGAACGGCCAGCCGGGTGCCGTCGAAAGACTCCACCATGCCGAGGTCGTCCGGGGGCAGCATCGAGAGCGGCTCCTCGGCTTCGGGATCGCCTCGCCGCCGGCCGAGGAGCATCCTGCCCACGGCGCCTCCGGCGACCGCGCCGGCGGCGAGGCCGGCCGTGACGAGGGCGGCCCTTCGCCGGCTCATCCTCGGTACTCCCGCGGGACGCGCTCGGAGATGGCCGTGACCACCTCGTAGCCGATCGTCCCCATGTGCGCCCCGAGCTCCTCCGCGGTGATCCGCTCCTGCCCCTGCGCGCCCACGAGGATCACCTCGTCGCCGGCGGCCACCTCGTCGTCGCCGCAGTCCACGAGGATCATGTCCATCGTGACCGTGCCGGCCACGCGGTGCCGCCGCCCCCGGATCAGCACCTCGGCCCGGGACGACAGGGCTCGAGCGTACCCGTCCTCGTACCCCACGGGGACCGTGGCCACGTTCGCGTCGCGCTCCACCACGTACCGCCAGCCGTACGAGATCCGCTCGCCGGCCGCGAGCCGGTGGACCAGCGTGACCGCCGATCGCCACGTGAGCGCGGGCCGCAGGCCGAACCTGGGGCCGATGCCGCCTCCCGGGTCCACCCCGTACATCGCGGCACCCGTCCGCACGATGTCCAGATGCGCGTCCCGGTACAGGATCGTGGCCGCGCTGTTCGCCGCGTGGAGGCACCGGGGCGACACACCCGCCGCGCGGATGGCGGCGACCGCCTCCCGGAGGCGCGCGAGCTGCCCCAGGGTGCCGGCCTCGTCCTCCTCGGAGCAGGCGAAGTGGGTCCACACGCCCTCGAGCTCGAGTCCGGCCTCGACGATGCGACGGGCGAACGCCGGCGCTTCGGCCGGCGGCCACAACCCCACCCGGTGCATCCCGGTGTCGATCTTCAGGTGGACGCCGACCGGGCGTCCCATCGCGGACGCGGCCTCGGCGACGCCGGCAAGCCCCGCCTCGCTGTACACGGTCGGGGTCAGGGCGTGTGCCATGGCCTCCTTCTCCGCTCCCGGAGGGAACTCCGACAGCACGAGCACCGGCGCGTCGATCCCGGCGTCGCGTAGCGCGATGCCCTCCTCGACGAGGGCCACGCCGAGCCAGGTGGCGCCCGCCTCGAGCGCGGCCCGAGCCACGGGGACGTCGCCGTGGCCGTAACCGTCGGCCTTCAGCACGGCCATGAGCTCGGCGTCGGAGGGCTTGAGGAGCCGGACGTTGTGGCGGATCGCATCGAGGTCGACCTCGACGACGGTGGGGCGATACCGGATCACGTACCGCGAACCTCCACGAGGGCCTGCGCGACGTGGTCGAGGACGTCGCCGGCCGTGGTCCCGTCCCCCGTTCGCTCGGCGGCCCGCCGCCCGGCCATGCCGTGAACGTAGGCGGCGCACGCCGCGGCGTCGCCCGGCGCGAGGCCCTGCGCGAGCAGGCCGGTGATCATCCCGGTGAGGACGTCGCCGGTGCCGCCCGTGGCCAGGAAGGGCCCGCCGGTCGGGTTCACCCGGACCCGGCCCTCCGGCTCGGCCACCAAGGTGCGGCTTCCCTTCAACAGCACCGTGGTCCCGGTGTCCGCGGCCAGCTTGCGAGCGTGCCCCACCCGGTCCGCTCCGACCTCGCGAGCCGTGATCCCGGCCAGGCGGGCGAACTCCCCGGCGTGCGGGGTCAGCACCGCCTCGGACCGCCGGTCGCCGAGCTCGCCCGCTCGGCCGGCGAACGCGTTCAGCCCGTCGGCGTCCACCACGACGGGGACCGGACACGATCGGACGAGCGTCCGCACGTACGCGGAGGTCTCCTCCTGGGTGGTCATCCCCGGACCGATGGCCACGGCGTCCGCGGCTTCCAGCCCCTCCTCCAGCCGCTCGATCGACGCGGCCACCGTGCCCTCCGAAGTCTCGGGAAGGGGGATGAACGTCGTTTCGCGGAGCCGGGTCTGCACCACCGGGAGGATGCCCTCGGGCACGGCCACGGTGACCAGACCCGCCCCCGCGCGGTACGCAGCCTCGGCCGCCAGACAGACCGCCCCCGTCATCAGCCGCGAACCGCCGATCACCACGGCGACGCCGGCGGCACGCTTGTGGGTCTCCGCGTCGCGGACGGGGAGCCACGCCGCAACGTCCTGCCGCTCCAGCAACCACAGGTCGCTGCCGAGCAGGTCCTGGGGGAACCCGATGTCGACGACCTCCACCAGCCCCGCGTACCCGGCGCCGGGCAGCAGGACCAGGCCGACCTTCGCCGCGCCGAACGTCACGGTGACGTCGGCGCGAACGGCGTCGCCCTCCACGGCGGCCGTCTCGCCGTTCACGCCGGAGGGGATGTCCACGGCGACGACCGGCGCCGCCGAGGCGTTCACGAGCTCGATCGCGGCCCCGTACTCGTCCTCGGGCACCCCTCGGAAGCCGGTCCCGAAGATGGCGTCCACCACCACGTCGGCCCGGGCGACCTCGCGCTCGAGCAGGCGGGCGGCGTACGGGCGCGTGCGGACGTCGACCTCGGACAGACGCGCGAAGTTGTCTGCGGCCGGCTCGCGCAGGTCCTCCGGGCGTCCCAGGATCACCGCGGTCACCCGCATGCCCCAGCTCGCCAGGTGCCGGGCCGCGACCAGGCCGTCGCCTCCGTTGTTGCCCTTGCCGCACACGACCACGGCGCGGCATCCGTACAGACCTCCGGCCACCGCAGCGGCGGCCCGGGCGACCTCGCGTCCCGCATGCTCCATGAGCGTGGCTGCGGCGATCCCGCGCGCCCGGCTGGCCCGGTCGAGCTCGCCGGCCTCGGCGGGGGTGAGGACCGGCTTCATCCGCTCACCGCCACCGCGAAGGCAACCGCGTTCGTCCGCTCGTGGGTGAACGTGATCATGACGCGCGTGATGCCGAGCTGGTCGGCGCGCCGCTTCGCGTTGCCGGCCAGCACGATGGACGGTGCACCGCTCGGATGACGGCTCACGCTGATGTCCTGCCACCCCTTTCCCCGGTAGCCCCCGAGGGCCTTGATCACCGCCTCGCGCGCGGCGAACCGTCCCGCGTAGGACTCGGCGGGGCGGGCCTTCGAGTCGCAGTAGGCGCGCTCCTCCGGCGTGAACACCCGCTCGCGCATCCGCGGATGGCGGGCCAGGGCACGCTCCATGCGCTCGATCTCGCAGATGTCGACGCCGAGCCCGACGATCTCCACGGGGCATAGGGTAGCCCGGCGGGGCCGGACCGGCCCGCCTCCCGCTACTCGACCGTGACCGACTTGGCCAGGTTGCGGGGCTGGTCCACGTCGCAGCCGCGGATCCGGGCGATGTGGTACGCGAGCAGCTGGAGGGGCGGCGTGACGACCACGGGCGCGAGGAGCTCCGGCGTCCCGGGCACGAACAGCACGTGCTGTGCGACCTTGCCGATCTCGCGATCGCCTTCGGTGGCCACCGCGATGACCTCGGCGCCACGGGCCCGGACCTCCTGGATGTTCGACAAGACCTTCGGGTAGACGTGGCACGCGGTGGCGATGGCCACCACCGGCACGCCCGGCTCCACCAGGGCGATCGGCCCGTGCTTCAGCTCCCCCGCCGGATAGCCCTCGGCGTGGATGTACGAGATCTCCTTCAGCTTCAACGCACCCTCGAGCGCCGCCGGGTACCCCACGTGCCGCCCGATGAACAGGAAGTCCCGGGCCGTCGCGAACCGCTCCGCGAGCTCCCGCACGGCGCCGTCGAGCGCGAGCGTCGCCTCGACCTGCTCGGGCAGCGCGTGCATGTGCTCGACGACCTCGCGGACCTCCTCCGGGAACATCGAGCCCCGGACCTGCGCCAGGTACAGCGCCGCGAGGTGCAGCGCGACCATCTGCGTGGCGAACGTCTTCGTGGCCGCGACGCCGATCTCGGGACCGGCGTGCGTGTACAGCACGCCGTCGGCCTCCCGGGTCAGCGAGGACCCCACCGTGTTCGTCACCGCGAGCACTCGCGATCCCTGCCGTGCCGCATGCCGAGCGGCCTCGAGCGTGTCGATCGTCTCGCCGGACTGGCTCACCGCCAGCGTGAGCGTGTCCGGCCCGAGCACGGGATCGCGGTACCGGAACTCCGAGGCGATCTCGATCTCGACCGGCAGGCGCGTCCAGTGCTCGATCGCGTACTTCGCGACCAGGCCCGAGTGGAACGCGGTGCCGCAGGCCACCACGAAGACCTTGCTCACCTCGCGAAGCACGTCGGCGTCGATGCGCAGCTCGTCGAGCGAGAGGAACCCGCCGGGACCCACCCGGCCGACGAGCGTGTCGCGGATCGCGGCGGGCTGGTCGTGGATCTCCTTCAGCATGAAGTGGTCGTAGCCGCCCTTCTGGGCGCGAGAGACGTCCCACTCGACCTCGATCGGCGCGGGCTCCAGCACGTGCCCCTCGAAGTCGGTGATCGTGACGCGGTCGGCGCGGACCTCGACCACCTGTCCCTCCTCGATCGGGATGACATGCCGTGTCCGGGAGAGCACGGCGGGGATGTCGGAGGCCAGGATGTTCTCGCCGTCGCCGAGCCCCACCACGAGCGGCGAGGACACCTTCGCACCCACCACCACGTCGGGCTCGTCGAGCGAGAGGACGACGATCGCGTACGCGCCCTCGAGCTGGGCGACGGTGGCCCGGACGATGTCGGCCAGCGTGCCCTCCTTCTCCTCGAGCAGATGCGCGATGCACTCGGTGTCGGTCTCGGAGACCAGCGTGTGCCCGCGCTTCTCCAGGCCCTCGCGCAGGTCGGCGAAGTTCTCGACGATCCCGTTGTGGATCACCGCGATCCGCTCTCGGCAGTCCAGGTGCGGGTGCGCGTTGCGGTCCGAGGGTTCCCCGTGCGTGGCCCACCGGGTGTGGCCCATGCCGACGGTTCCGCCGGGCGGGTCCGAGCGCGCGAGGGCTCCCTCGAGCTCGGCCAGCTTTCCCGCCCGCTTGACCACGGCGAGCTCGCCGTCCAAGAGCGCCACGCCGGCCGAGTCGTACCCGCGGTACTCGAGGCGGCGCAAACCCTCGAGGATGATGGGAAGGGCCTCGCCGGGCCCCACGTAGCCGACGATGCCGCACATGGGGGCATCAAGGGTAACAGGGACGCGCCCCGCGGTCCGGACGGGAAATCCCTACCCCGTGGCCTCGCCGAGGGCGGTGCGAACCTGGGCGACCAGCGCCTCCGCGTGCAGGCGCGCGTCCCGCTCGGTCTCGGCCTCGACCATGACCCGAACGATCGGCTCGGTCCCTGAGGCCCGGACCAGCACGCGTCCCGTCCCGTCCAGCGCTTCCCGGGCGGCCCGGACGGCCTCCTTGACCGGCTCGGAGGTCTCGAGGTCCTCCTTGTGCGCGACCCGCACGTTCTCAACGACTTGGGGGAACCGGCGCATCACGGCGGCCAGGTCGGCCACCGTGCACCCCCGGCGGGCGGCCAGCGAGAGGAACCGGACCGCCGTGAGCAGCCCGTCGCCGGTGGTGGCGTGCTGCCGGTAGATGATGTGCCCGGATTGCTCGCCACCCAGGACGGCGCCCGCCTCGAGCATCCCCTCCAGCACGTACCGGTCCCCCACCTTCGTGGACAGGACCCGGATGCCGGCCTGGTCCATGGCCCGGTGGAACCCGAGGTTCGCCATGACCGTGGTGACGACCGTGTTCCCCTCCAGGCGGCCCTCCTCCAGAAGCGCGGTGGCGCTGGCCGCGAGGACCTGGTCCCCGTCGATCACGTTGCCGGCGGCGTCCGCGAACATCGCACGGTCTGCGTCGCCGTCGTGGGCGATGCCGGCGTCGGCGCCGAGCTCGACCACGGCGCGGGCTACGACCTCGGGATGCAGGGCCCCGCAGCCCTCGTTGATGTTCCGCCCGTCCGGCCGGTCGAAGATAGGGTGCACCTCGGCCCCGAGACGCCGGAGCGCCTCCGGCGCCACCTCGGAGGCCGCCCCGTTCGCGCAGTCCACGACCACCGTCATGCCGTCGAGCGGCGCCTCCGCGGCCGACGCCAGGTGGTCGAGGTAGCTCCGCTCGCCCCCTGGCAGCGGCAGGGTCCGGCCGGCGGACTTCGAGCCGTTCCCACCGCGCCGGAGCTCGTCCTCGATCGCGTCCTCGAGCGCGTCGGAGAGCTTGAAGCCGTACTGCCCGAAGAACTTGATCCCGTTGTCGTCGGCCGGGTTGTGCGAGGCGGAGATCACCACCCCGGCCGCGGCGTTCAGGTCGGTGGTGAGGAACGCGACGGCCGGCGTGGGCTGCACGCCGGCCAGGATCACGTCGGCGCCGGCCGAGCGGATGCCCTGTGCCAGCGCCTCCTCCAACAGGAGCCCGGAGGCGCGGGTGTCGCGCCCCACCACCAGTGTCAGTGGACCGTGGGCCTGGTGCCGCAGCACCACCACCGCCGCCCGGCCGAGGCCGTGCGCGAGCTCCACCGTGAGGTCGCGGCCGAACACGCCGCGCACGCCGTCGGTGCCGAAGAGCCGTCCCATCCGGGCGCAAGGCTACCCCACGGGGCCCCGGCCGAACCGGCTCTCAGGGCGAAGGCTTCGTGGCTCGGACGATGGCGCCGAAGATGCCCTCGGCCTCCTCGTGGGTGGGAGCGACCTCGACGTCGACGAACCCAGCATCCGCGAGGTGGGTCCGGTACTCGGAGAACGAGAGCGCCCCGGCGATGCAGCCGGCCCAGCTGCCGCGCTCGGCGCGCTCCTCCGACGTGAGCTCGTCGGCGGCCACGATGTCGCTCACGCCGATCCGTCCGCCCGGCCGGAGGACCCGGGCGATCTCCGCGAACACCCTCGGCTTGTCCGCCGACAGGTTGATCACGCAGTTCGAGATGACGACGTCGACGCTTCCGTCCGGGAGCGGCACGTCCTCGATGTAGCCCCGCAGGAACTCGACGTTGGCGATGCCGGCATCGGCGGCGTTCCTGCGGGCCAGGTCGAGCATCTCGTCGGTCATATCCAGGCCGTACGCCTTCCCGGTCGGTCCGACCCGCCGGGCCGACACGATCACGTCGATGCCCCCTCCCGAGCCGAGGTCCAGCACGACCTCGCCCTCGCGGAGCTCGGCCACCGCCGTCGGGTTGCCGCACCCCAGGCTGGCCAGCGCCGCGGCCTCCGGGACCTCCCGCAGCAGCTCGGGCGCGTAGAGCGCGGCCCCGAACGCCTGATCGCCGCAGCACCCGTCGCCGCACCCGCACCCCGAGGGACCCGAGACCTCCTTGGCCGCCCGCGCGTAGTGCTCCCGCACCTGCTCCCGTACGTCGCTCATGCTCGTGTCTCCTCCAGCCGGAAGATGGAGCCCAGGCGCGCGAGCGCCGGGCGGTCGATCGAGTAGTAGGCCCACACGCCGCGCTGCTCCCGTTCCAGCAGGCCGGCCTGGACGAGCTTCTTCAGGTGGAAACTCACCGTGGGCTGGGACAGGCCGAGCACCGGCGTGAGGTCGCAGACGCACGCGGCGCCGGGCGCGTTCGCCAAGAGGTTCACGATGCGGACCCGATGCGGATCGGCCAGGGCCTTGAACACCGCGGCCGTCGTTCGGGCCTCCTCCGGTGACATCCCGGTCGCCGCCAAGGGGGTGCAGCAGACGGCGGGAGCGGCCGAGGTCGGCACCTCCAGGACCGGCAGCTCGCGAACCATCGGCAGTCCCTCCTCCTCCCATAGCATCGATACTCGTCGATGTATGGCCGGCAGCATAGCCACTGCATCGACATCTGTCAATGTCCGCTCTTCGTCGCGGGCGCCGGGATCGCCGCCGGCGATGGACAATGTGAGGTGATGAGCGCAGCCGACTTCGTCCGCGTGTACTCCACGGGTTCGATCACCGACGGCTACCTGGCCAAGGGCAGGCTGGAGGCCGACGGGATCCCCGTGCTGATCAAGGGCGAGGGTGAAGGGCCCTACCGCATGGGGCCCGTGTACCTGTGGGTCCCCGCCGAGCTCGAGGTGCAGGCCAGGATGATCCTCGACGAGGCCGAGCGCTCGGGCTCTGGCGACGATGGCGACGAGGCTCGCGCGGACTGGAGCGAAGACGAGGCGTAGGGAGCCGGGCTCCGGCTCAGCGCTTCGAGTACTGGGGCGCCTTGCGGGCCTTCTTCAGACCGTACTTGCGACGCTCCTTCTCCCGGGCGTCGCGGGAGAGCATGCCTTCTTTCTTCAGCAAACCCCGCAGCTCGGGGTCGAGCTCGATGAGCGCACGCGCGATGCCCAAGCGGAGCGCGCCGGCCTGGCCGGAGACGCCTCCCCCCTCGATGCGGGCCACCACGTCGAAGTCCTTCTCCTTGCCGACCAGCCGTAGCGGGTTCTGGACGATCATGCGGTGTGCGCGCGTGGGGAAGTAGTCCTCGAGGGTGCGGCCGTTCAGCTGGAAGCTGCCGGTCCCCGGGACCAAGCGGACCCGGCAGACCGCTTCCTTCCGGCGTCCCGTCACGATGTTCACGGCCTGGGCCACGGACTACTCCTCCTTCTTCGCCCCACGGGCGGTGGACTTCTTCGCCGTGGACTTCTTCGCGGTGCTCTTCGCCGCCTGGGCCTTCGCGCTCGTGCGCTTGGCCGTGGAGGCCTTCGCCGCGCTCCGCTTGGCGGTCGGCGCCTTGGCCGAGGTGGACCTCGCGGTCGTGCGCTTCGCGGCGGTCCGTTTGGCCGCGGGCTTCGCGGCGGTGCGCTTGGCCGCGGGCTTCGCCGTGGAGCGCTTCGCGGCCGGCTTCGAGCTCGCTCGGGACTTCGGAGCCTTCGGCTCGGGCGCTGTCGTGGCCTCGGCCTTCGGCTTCGGCAGGCCGTCCCACCTCGGGACCTCTCCGAGCTTCAGCGGCTGCGGCTGCTGGGCCTGGTGCGGGTGCTCGGGACCGGCATAAACCTGGAGCTTCTTCACCATGGCCCGCCCGAGCGAGTTCTTCGGCAGCATGCCCTTCACGGCCTTCTCCACCACGAACGTGGGCCGCTCGGCCAGGAGCCTGGCGTACCCGGTCTCGGTGAGGCCGCCCGGGTACCCGGAGTGGCGGTAGGCGATCTTCTTGTTCTCCTTGCCCCCGGTCAGCTGGACCCCCGAGGCGTTCACCACGATCACGTGGTCGCCGGTATCCATGTGCGGGGCGAAGATCGGCTTGTGCTTGCCCCGAAGGATGGAGGCCACCTCCGTGGCCAGGCGCCCAAGCACGACGCCGCTGGCATCGATCACGTACCAGCGTCGCTCGATATCGCGCGGCTTCGGGCTGTAGGTCTTCATACGTGAAGAGGTCGGCCGGATCGGCCGACGCCCAATGCTACCTGCGGTTTCACCCCAGCGTCAAAGCCGCCTCGGGTCTATAGACGGTGGTCGGCGAACGCAACGCCCGCGCCTCCAGTCTTTCGGCGGCGTCCCTTCCGAACGAGTCCCCACTCCACAATGGTTCTTGTATAGTCTGGCCCATGACCGGGACATCGACCGAGAACGATCCGGCGCCCGTCCGGGTCGGAGGCCTTGCGGCGATGCGTGCGCTCGCCCATCCCACGCGCGTTCGGATGATGCATCTGCTGCGGACGGAGGCCATCTCGGCCTCTGAGCTCGCCCGGCGGCTCCGGATCGCGTTCGGCTCGGCCCAGTACCACCTCCGAACCCTGGAGCGCGCCGGGATCGCCCGCCGTGTCGGAGAGCGGCGCAAACGTGGCGGCGTGGAGGTGCTGTTCGAGGTCCCGCATTCCCTGTGGGTCGACCACGACGCGGAGGCGCCCCTCGGGATGCGTGAGGCCGTGCACCGCGCCTACCTGGCCGAATTGCAGCGTCGCCTGGACGCCTCGGCGGCCGAACCCGACCCGCGGGACACCGACCGCGACGCCTTCAGCACTCGAGAGATCGAGCTCCGTCCCGAGGACCTCCCCGCCGCCACCGAGGCCCTCCACGCGTTCCTGCATCGGATCGACGAGCTGGCCCTCGAACGGCCGAGCGCCGACTCGCTGCCGTTCACGGTTTCGGTCCAGCTGTTCCGGATCCCGCGCTCGGCCTCGCAGCACCCCGACGTTCCCGGGAGGCCGCCGTGAGCGCTCCCGCTCGCCCCAACCCCCTCAGGACCTCACCCTCGTTCCGCCGCCTGTGGCTCGCGCGGACGAGCTCGCACGTCGGTGACGGCATCGCCCTCGTCGCACTCGTGCTCCTAGTTCAAGGGAGCGAGGGGAGCGGCACCGCCGTCGGCGCGCTCCTGCTCGCGAGCTCGCTCCCCCGCTTCCTCGGCCCGCTGGCAGGGGTCCTGGCCGATCGCGTCGAGCAGCGGCGCCTCATGGTCCTGTGCGATCTCGGCAACGCGTCGATCTTCGCCGCCATCGCCGGGTTCCAGCCGTCGTTCGGCGTCCTACTGATGCTCGTCGCCGCCTCTGCGATCCTCGACACCCTCTTCGCGCCCGCCGGCCGGAGCGCGGTCCCCGCCCTCGTGCACGCGGACGACCTCCTCCAGGCCAACGCCTGGATGGGCACCTCGCTGAACCTGCAGGTCGCCCTCGGGACGCTGCTGGGCGGCGTTCTCGTCGCGGCGATCGGCGTTCGCGGCGCGTTGGCGTTCGACGCGTCATCGTTCCTCCTGTCCGCCGCCCTGCTCATCGGCCTCCCGCACCTGCGCTCCACCGTATCCGGTACCCCTTCGGGCTTCCTCGCGGTCGGGAGGGAGGGCCTCGCCTTCGCGTGGCGAACGCGCGTGGTTCGCACCTTCCTGATCGTGCTGTTCCTGGGCGTCGCGTTCGCCGCCTTGGACAACGTGGCGCTCGTCTTCCTGGTGCGCGAGACCCTCGGCGGCGGACCGGTCGCCTTCGGGCTCGTCTCGGCCGCCTTCGGTGCCGGCATGATCGCCGCCTCCGTGGGGCTGTCGATCCGAAGGACCTCGGCGGCCGTAACCACCCTCCTGATCGTCGCGTGGCTCGCGACTGGGATCGGCACGATCGCCACCGGACTCGCCCCACTGATCGCCGTCGCGGCCATCGCTCAGACGATCGGCGGCTTCGGCAACGGCCTCGAGAACGTCGCGGCGGACACGCTGATCCAGCGGGCCGTCCCGCGCGAGATGCTCGGACGAGTCTTCGGCCTCGTCTCGACGGCGGCGTTCGGCGGGAGCACGCTGGCCTATGCCGCCGGAGGTCCGCTCCTCGATCTCACCTCGACCCGTTCGGTCTTCCTGATCGCCGGCGCCGGCATCTTCGCCGTGACGGCGATCCTGTGGATCGCCCTGCGCCGTGACGCGGGCTCCCTGGGGGTTCGAACCCGTGAAAGTCGCCTCCGAGGTCAGGGAAGGTCGATCTGGCGGCGGCCGTAGACGACGCGCTCGAGGGTGAGGCCTTGCGGCGGCGCGACCGGTCCGGCCTCGGCGCGGTCCCGGGCGGCCAGGATCATCGGGATGTGCTCCGGCCCGATCCGGCCCTCCCCGACGGCCACGAGGGTCCCCACGAGGCTGCGGACCATCTGGTGCAGGAAGGCGTTCGCGCGCGCGAGGATCTCGATCCGGTCCCCCTGGCGCCCGACGGCCAGCCGCTCCAGGTCGCGCACCGTCGAACCGCCGTTGGGAGGCTTGCGGCAGAACGAGGCGAAGTCGTGTCGGCCCACCAGGTGCCGGGCCGCCATCCGCATCTGCGGCACCGAGAGCTCGCCGGGGCGGTGCCACTCGAACCGGGCGGTGAACGGATCCGGCCACGGCCCCACGTCGATCCGGTACCGGTACTCGCGAGCGGTCGCCGAGAACCGGGCGTCGAACCCCTCCGGGGCCGTGCGCGCATCGGACACGACGACCTGGGGTCCGAGCATCGCGTTCACGGCCCGCTGCATCCGGTCCACGTCGACCTCGCCGGACGTCTCGAACGAGACGACCTGCCCCCGGGCGTGGACGCCGGCGTCGGTCCGCCCGGCCGCCGAGAGCCTCGGCACAGAGCCCAGGAACCGTTGCAGCGCACCTTCGAGCACGCCCTGCACGGTCCGCTGGTCCCGCTGCCGAGCCCACCCCCGGAACCCCGTCCCGTCGTACGCGAGCGTGAGCCTGACGACGGTCACGGCAGCGAAGCCATCGAGCGGAACCTGCCGAATGCCGAGCGGCCGTGCGAAGCTGGGACGGGGATGGGGAGGGGCCTCGCGAGCGCCCGTCGGCTCAGCCGCCAGCGAGCGAGACCCCTCCCCATCCCCCGCGTGCTACGCCTCCGAGACCAGCTCGATCCGCGCCATCGGCGCCCCGTCGCCCTGGCGCTGCCCGAGCTTCATGATCCGCGTGTACCCGCCCGGCCGCTCGGCGTACCGAGGGCCGATGTCGCTGAATAGCTTGTGCACGACGTCGCGGTCGGGGATGGCCTTCAGGACCTCACGCCGGGCCGTGAGGTCCCCGCGCTTGGCGAACGTGATGAGCTTCTCCGCCAGTGGCCGCACCGCCTTGGCCTTGGCCTCGGTGGTGTTGATGCCCTCGTGCACGAACAGCTGCGCGGCCAGGCCGTTCAGCATGAGCCGCTGATGGGCGGGTCCGGAGCCCAGGCGCGGGCCCTTCTTCGGTCTGGGCACCCTACTCCTCCCGCAGCCCCAGGCCGAGCTCCTCGAGCTTGGCCTTGACCTCGTCGATCGACTTCTGGCCGAAGTTGCGGATATCCATCAGCTCGGCCTCGGACTTGTTCACCAGGTCGCCCACGGTGTTGATGCCCTCACGCTTGAGGCAGTTGTAGGAGCGGACCGACAGGTTCAGCTCCTCGACCGTGATGGCGTAATCGGACGGAACCGACTCGTCCTCGGCCGGTCCGACCGTGACGCTGGCGGCCTCGGCCAGCTCGCTGAACAGCTGCACGAGCTCGAGGAGCGTACCGCCAGCGGAGGCCACGGCCTCGCGCGGCGTGACCGAGCCGTCGGTCTCGACGTCGAGGATCAGCTTGTCCCGATCGGTCATCTGCTCGACCCGCGTGTTCTCGACCCCGTACGACACCTTGCGGACCGGCGAGAAGATCGAGTCCACCGGGATCACGCCGATCGGATCGCGGGGCTTCTTGTTCTTGTCGGCCATGCGATACCCGACGCCCCGCTCCACGACCATCTCCATCTCGAGGCTGCCGCCCTTGCCGATGGTCGCGATGTGCAGGTCGGGGTTGAGGATCTCCACACCCGCGGGCGGCGAGACGTCGCCGGCGGTGACCTCACCGGGGCCCTTGGCCTTCAGGTACATCGTGACCGGCTCGTCGACGTCGGAGCGGATCACGAGCTCCTTCAGGTTCAGGATGATGTCGGTGACGTCCTCGGTGACCTTCGGAACCGTCGAGAACTCGTGCAGCACGCCCTCGATCCGGACCGACGAGATGGCGGCCCCGGGGATCGACGACAGCAGCGTGCGGCGCAGCGAGTTGCCGACCGTGTAGCCGAACCCCGGTTCGAGGGGCTCGATGACGAACTTGGAGCGGGTCGGGTTGACCTGCTCCTCCTGGATCTGCGGCCTTGCAACGATGAACACTTCGTTTCCTCCTCCGGCGGAGGATCAGCCATTCCTGCTCCGCCGAGCACTCCGGCCCGTTCGACCAGATCGGACCGTTCCGGCGCTAGACGCGCCGGCGCTTCTTCGGCCGGCACCCGTTGTGGGGCACCGGCGTGACGTCCTGGATGCCCGCGACCTCCAAGCCGGTGGCCGCCAGCGAACGGATGGCGGTCTCGCGGCCCGAGCCGGGGCCCTTCACGAACACATCGACCTTCTGCAGGCCGTGCTCCTGGGCGCGGCGGGCGGCCGCCTCGGCGGCGAGCTGCGCGGCGAACGGCGTGGACTTGCGGGAGCCCTTGAACCCGACGTTGCCGGCGCTGGCCCAGCTGATGGTGTTGCCCTGGAGGTCGGTGATGGTGACGATGGTGTTGTTGAACGTCGACTTGATGTGAGCCTGCCCGTGGACGACGTTCTTCTTCTCCCTCTTGCGGGTCTTCTTCGCCTTCGGCTTCGCCATCGCTCTCCCCGCTCCCTACTTCTTCCCGACCTTCTTCTTGCCGGCCACGGTCTTCTTCGGTCCCTTTCGGGTCCGGGCGTTCGTGTGGGTCCGCTGGCCGCGGACCGGGAGGCTGCGGCGGTGCCGGATCCCCTGGTACGCGCCGATCTCGATCTTGCGCTTGATGTCCTGGGCCACCTCGCGGCGAAGGTCCCCTTCGACCTTGTACGTGCGGTCGATGAACTCGCGGATCCGCGCGACCTCCTCCTCGGACAGGTCGCGGACCTTCGTGGCGCCGTCGAGCTTCAGGCCGTCCACGATCTCGAAGGCCCGGGTGGGCCCGATCCCGTAGATGTAGCGGAGGGCGATGTCCACCCGCTTGTCGCGGGGAAGGTCGACGCCTGCGATCCGTGCCACCTTCTGCCTCCTAACCCTGCCGCTGCTTGTGCCGGGGGTTCGAGCAGATGACCCGGATGCGGCCGCGCCGACGGATGACCTTGCACCGGTCGCACATCTTCTTCACCGACGGCCGAACCTTCATGCTCCCGAACCTTCCCTCACTTGTAGCGGTACACGATCCTCCCGCGCGTCAGGTCGTACGGTGACAGCTCGACCAGCACGCGGTCCCCCGGGAGGATCCGGATGTAATGCATCCGCATCTTCCCCGAGATGTGTGCCAACACCTTGTGTCCGTTCTCGAGCTCCACCCGGAACATCGCGTTGGGCAACGGCTCGGTGACCGTGCCCTCGATCTCGATCGCGTCTTTCTTCGGCAAGCTCCGTTGGCCCTCGTCGACGGACAGGCCGACCCGCCCGCAGACGAGCCGGAACCGCCCCCGGATGGGGGCAGACACACAGTATAGGGACCCGTGCCCGGTCCCGTCCACGTCGCCGGGATCGGGCTCGGGGATGGCCGGAGAGCTCGAGGGCACGGCGTTGCCGGGGGGAAGCGGCTGGCCTAAGCGCCTCGCTCGCGCTGTCGACGGCCGCGGCGGCCGCCCAGTCGAACGACCGTCCAGGAGACGAGCGGCAGGACCACCAAACCTATCGCCCTTCCGCCGCCCGGTGGAGGGGGCGGAGGGGGCGGGGGAGGCAGCCGGCTCGGGGACGCCGTCGGGCTCGGGGTCGGCGACTCCGTGGGACTCGGCGATCCGGTTGGCGTGGGTGATCCGGTGGGGCTCGGGGTCGGCGACTCCGTGGGGGTGGGCGACTCCGTGGGGGTGGGGCTCGGGGTTGGCGAATCCGTGGGGCTCGGCGATTCGGTGGGGCTCGGCGACTCCGTGGGGCTCGCCGATTCGGTGGGGGTGGGCGATTCGGTGGGGGTGGGTTCGGGGCTCGGCGGCTCGGCCGGGCTCGGAGACGGAGATGGACCCGGGAGCTGATCGTAGTCTCCGACCAGGTTCCCGAGGACGGCCACCACGCCTCTGGCGGCTTTGGCTGGGATGGCCGGCAGGAGCGAAGGCACCTGCGCCGCGATCGCCGCATCGAGCTCGCGGACGTCGGCGCCGGCCTCGAGCGCAGCGGTCCGCTCCACTATGAGCGCCCTCGCGTACTCGAGGATCCCCTCGCGAGGTAGCCCAGCCTGCATGCCGTCGATCAGGCTCTGAAGGATCGTCTGAGCCTTCTCCAGATGCGCGGCGGCCGCCGCGGTGGATCTCGTTCGGTCTGCCACCGGGGGCGGAGACTGGAAGATCCCGCGACCGAGGAAGAGCGAGAGCAGGAGGATGGTCGCGACCGCGGCTCCCTGGATGCGTTCGTACCACGGCCCCCTCCACCCTTGCCCCGCTTGGGTTTCGCCGGATCGCGCCGTGGCGGGGCGACGCTCTGCCGCAACCGCGCGCACAGGCGCGACGGGAGGAGCTGGTTTGGGCTTCGCACGGGCAGGCGGCTTCGCGGAGGGCGGGGCCGGGCGGCAGAACCGGAGCAGGACGGACTCCAACAACTGGATCCCCATCCACTCCTCGACGAACGCGTCGGCGCCACTCCAGGAGCCCTTCCACGCCTCTTCCGGAGTGGATGTGAGGACCACGATCTTCGTCGCCGGTGAGACTTTGCGGATCCGCTGAACGACGCTCTCGCCCTCCCGGATCGCGATCCCGTCGAACACCACGACGGCATCGGGTCCGGTCGCAGCGGCCTGACGGATGGCGTCGTCGCCTCGGGACACCATGGCCGCGACCTGGAACCCCGCCTCCTCGAGGAAGAAGCGCACGAGCTCCCTCTCGAGGGCCTGCGGAGCTCCCACGATGACCGTGAGTGGCGCCGAGCCTTTGCCTCCCGGCGATGGCCGGTCCTTCCCTGCCATGCCCAGCCTCCGAACGCTTGGTGCCCAAGGGGTTCGCAGAGCGCAACCCCCAAAGCCGACCTGAGCCCTTACGTTAGTCGTTCCGGTGCGGCTCGGGAACCATCGGTGCCGTGCCGGACAAAGACGTGACTCCGGGGCGTGCAGCCTATCGAGCCGTCAGGACCTCGTGACCGTCCTCGGTGACGGCGATCGTGTGCTCGAAGTGGGCGGACAGGGAGCTGTCCTCGGTCACGACCGTCCAGTCGTCGGCCATGACGCGCGTGTGCCAATCCCCCATGTTCACCATGGGCTCCACGGCGATCACCAGGCCGGGGCGCAGCTCGGGCCCCCGCCCGGGGTCGCCGTAGTTCGGGATCTGGGGGTCCTCGTGCAGGCTCCGGCCGATCCCGTGGCCCACGTACTCGCGGACGACCTCGAGCCCGGCCCCCAGCACCACCTGCTCGACCGCGTGGGAGATGTCCGACAGCCGGCCGCCGGGCCGGATCTGGGCGATCCCGGCCTCCAGGGCCTCCTCGGTCACCCGGACGAGCTTCTCGGCCTCCGAGGAGGGCGGATCCCCCACGAAGACGGTCACGGCCGAGTCCGAGTGGAACCCCTCCCAGATCGCCCCGAAGTCCAGCGAGAGGATGTCGCCGTCCTTCACCACCCGCGTCTCCGAGGGGATCCCGTGGACCACCTCGTCGTTCAGCGAGGTGCAGATCGACGCCGGGAAGCCCCGGTAGCCCTTGAACGACGGGATCGCGCCCTGGTCGTGGATGTACGACTCGGCCACGGCGTCGAGCTTCCCCGTGGTGACCCCCGGACGGACCGCCTCCAGGACCCGGTCGATCGTGCCGGCCACGATGCGGCCGGCCTTGCGCATGCGCTCGATCTCCTGGGGGGACTTGTAGATGATCATGTCTCGATGTCGGAGAGGTCGGCGATGGCCTCGATCGTGTGGTCGGCCACCACTTCCTCGGGGGCCTCGGCATCGATCTCCACCAGGATCCCCCGCTCCCAGAAGTACAGGACCAGCGGGGCGGTCTGCTCGCGGTAGACGTCCAGGCGCCGGCGGACCGTGGTCTCGTCGTCGTCGGAACGCAGCTGCAGCTCGTGGCCGCACACGTCGCAGATCCCCTCGACGCGCGGCGGCTTGAAGTTCAGGTTGTAGGGACGCTTGCAGTTCGGGCACACCAGCCGCCCGGTCAGCCGCTTCACGGCCATCTCGTCCCCGATCTTGAAGTTCAGGACCGCGGAGAGCGGACGGCCCTCGGCGGCGAGCGCCACCTCGAGCGACTGGGCCTGGGGGACGGTTCGCGGGTAGCCGTCGAGGATGAAACCCTCGTCCGCATCGGGCTCGTCCAGCCGAGCCATCACCATGTCGGTCACGATGTCGTCGGGCACGAGCTCACCGCGCTCCATGTACCCCTTGGCCTTCATGCCGAGCTCGGTCCCCCGGGCGGCCTGCTCGCGGAACAGGTCGCCGGTGGCCACGATCGGCAGGCCGTACCGGTCCGCGAGCCTCGTGGCCTGGGTTCCCTTCCCTGCGCCCGGGGGCCCGAGGAGGACGATACGCATGGGCCTACTTCAGGAAGCCCTCGTAGTGACGCATCAGGAGCTGAGACTCCAGCTGCTTCATGGTCTCCAGCGCGACGCCAACGGTGATCAGCAACGTCGTCCCACCGAACGGGAACTGCTGGATCACCCAGATGGCGAGCACGATCGAGGGGATCAGCGCGATGGCGGCCAGGAACAGCGAGCCCGGCAGCGTGATGCGTACGAGCACGTCGTTCAGGTAGTTCGCCGTGGGCGGTCCGGGCCGGATGCCGGGGATGAACCCACCGTACTTGCGCAGGTTGTCCGCCGTGTCCACCGGGTTGAACGCGATCGCCGTGTAGAAGTACGCGAAGAACACCACGAGGAGTCCGTACACGGCCATGTAGACGATGCTCCGCTGGTTCGTGAGCTGGTTGCTGACGAACCCGGTGAACCAGCTCGCGTGGTACACGCTGGCCAGCAGCGTGGGGAAGTACAGCACGGAGGCGGCGAAGATGATCGGGATCACGCCCGCCTGGTTCACCTTCAGCGGGATGTACGTGCTGCCGCCGGTGGTCATCCGCCGACCCACCACGCGCTTCGCGTACTGGACGGGGATCCGGCGCTGCCCCTGCTCGATGTAGACCACGGCCACCACGATGGCCAGGCCGAGCAGCAGGATCGCCACGAACTTCGGCGTGCCGCCCTGCAGGAGGATGGCCCTTCCCTCCGAGGGCAGCCGCGAGATCACGCTGGTGAAGATCAACACCGACATGCCGTTGCCGATCCCGCGCTGGGTGATGAGCTCGCCCATCCACATGATCATGGCGGTACCCGCAGTCATGATCAGCACGATCAGCGCGATGTTCGGCGGCGTGAACTTGCCGGTCGGGAAGATGTCGACGCCGGCGAGGGCCTGCGACCCCGAGTGGAACAGGAAGACCAGGCCGGTGGACTGCAGCAGGGCCAACACCACGGTGACGTACCGGGTCCACTGGTTGATCTTCTTCGTCCCGGTCTCGCCCTCCTTCTGCCACTTCTCGAGCTTGGGGATCACCACGGTGAGCAGCTGCATGATGATCGAGCTGGTGATGTACGGCATGATCCCAAGCCCGAAGATCGCCATGTTCGTGAGGGCGCCGCCCGAGAACAGGTCGATGAACGAGAGGAACCCGCCCTGGCCCTGCTGGTTGAACGCGTTCGTCAGCTTACTGATGTCTACGACCGGCACCGGCACGTGGGAGCCGAGCCGGTAGACGGCGATGATGAGCAAGGTGAAGAGGATCTTCTTGCGAAGGTCCGGGAGCTTGAACGCGTTGACGAAGGCTCTGAGCACGCGGCCTCTATCCTACCCCGTCAGGAGATCAGCTCGGCCTTCCCCCCGGCCTGCTCGATCTTCGCCTTCGCGGCGTCCGAGAACGCGTGGGCGCGGACGGTGAGCGCCCGGCCCAGCTCGCCCCGCGCCAGCACCTTCACCGGGCGGCCCTTGCGGACCAGCCCGTGGGCGTACAGGGCAGCGGGGTCGACCACGTCGGTCTGACCGCCCTCGAACACCTTGCCCAGGGTCTCCACGTTCACGACCGCGTACTCCACGCGGTTCGGGTTCGTGAAGCCCTTCAGCTTCGGCAGGCGGCGCTGGAGGGGCATCTGGCCGCCCTCGAAGCCGAGCTTCGGGTTGTGCTTGGCGAGGTAGCCCTTCGTGCCCCGGCCGGCCGTCTTGCCGCCCGCCCCGGCCCGGCCGCGGCCGACCCGCCTGCGGTCCCGCTTGGCCCCGTCGGCCGGTTTGAGGTGGTGCAGCTTCATCCGGCCACCTCCTCCACGTGCACGAGGTGCCGGACCTTCGCGATCATCCCGCGGATCTCCGGACGGTCGTCCTTCACCACGGAGTCGTTGATCCGGTGCAGGCCGAGCCGCCGGACCGTGTCCTTCTGGTCCTTCGGCCGGTCGATGACGCTCCGGGTCTGCGTGACCTTCAGCTTGCTCATCGGCGGCCTCGGGTGTACGTGGTCTCGGTCTGGTCGCTGTACGCCTCCTCGAGCTTGGCGGCCCGGGTGGCCTGCAGACGCTCGTCGGCCGCGGCGACGGCCTCGAGCATCGGCCTTGGAGCCACCTGGTGGACGTCGCGGCCGCGGAGCCTGGCCACGTGTTCGGGGCGCCGAAGGTCCTTCAGGCCGGCGACGGCGGCCTTCACGATGTTGATGGCGTTCGAGGAGCCCATGGACTTCGACAGGATGTCCTTGATCCCGGCGCATTCCACGAGAGCACGCACGGGACCGCCGGCGATGACCCCGGTGCCCGGCGCGGCGGGCTTCAGCAGGACCACGCCGGCGCCGTCCTCGCCGATCACCTGGTGCGGGATCGAGGTGCCCATCATCGGGACCTCGAACATCTTCCGCTTGGCCTCCTCGACACCCTTGGAGATAGCCGCAGGGACCTCCTTGGCCTTGCCGTAGCCGACGCCGACCCGTCCGGCGCCGTCGCCCACCACTACGAGCGCGGCGAAGGAGAAGCGGCGGCCGCCCTTGACGACCTTGGCCACGCGGTTGATCGAGATGACCCGCTCCTCGTAGATGCTCTTCTGGTCGGACGAGTCGTACCGTCGCATCAGATCGAAAGTCCTTCCTCTCGGGCCGCATCCGCCAGCGCGGCGACCCGGCCGTGGTACAGGCGGCCCCCGCGGTCGAACACCACGCGTTCGATCCCACGCTCCTTGGCCCGTTGCGCGATCAGCTTGCCCACCGCCTTCGCGGCGTCCGTCTTCGTGCCCGCGGCCTGGACCTCGCGGTCCGATGCCGAGACGAGCGTGGTGGCCGCGACGTCGTCGATCAGCTGCGCGTAGATATGCCGGTTCGAGCGGTACACCGCCAGGCGCGGGCGCTCCGGCGCGCCCGTGATCTTCCTGCGTACGCGCGCGTGCCGGCGAACCCGTGCCAGGCGCTTGATCTTCGCCTCGGTCATGCGGCACCGCTCTTCGCGGCCTTGCCCGCCTTCTTGCGGACGAACTCGTTCTCGTACCGGATCCCCTTGCCCTTGTACGGCTCGGGTTTTCGGATCTTCCGGATGTTCGCGGCCACCTCGCCCACCTGCTCCTTGTCGTTGCCTCGCACCACGATCGACGTGGGCGTGGGGACCTCGAACTCGATCCCCGGGGGGCAGGACACGACTACCGGGTGCGAGTAGCCCACCGCGATCTCGAGATCCGAGCCCTTCATCCCGGCGCGATACCCGACCCCAACGATCTGCAGGCGCTTCTCGTAGCCCTTCGTCACGCCCTCGACCATGTTCGCGATGAGCGTGCGGGTGAGGCCGTGCAGGCTGCGGTGGAACCCCTCGTCGCTCGGCCGCTCGACGGTGACCGTGTCCGCTTCGCGAACGACCCGCATGTCCGGGTGGAGGCGCTGCGTGAGCGTGCCGCGCGGCCCCGTGACCGTGACGAGCGAGTCTTCCCCGATCG
>DASWAT010000101.1:0-7485 GCA_036390995.1 Actinomycetota bacterium
CCACCTCAGGTCTGGACCTGCAGGTCGCGGTTCAGGATCCCGGCGTCACGTGGGTCAGCGACGACGGCATCCAGCACGTTCGTGGCTGGACGGGCACCTACGTGACAACCGACGCCATCTACGGCGTGGGCTCGCTGACCATCGTCGGCAACTGGAACCTGAACCTGACGACCGGGAACGGGGCCCTGTGGGGCACCATGTACTACGTGTTCCCGGCGGCGAGCGGCGGATTCGTCGGGACGTGGAACGCGAAGTTCAGCGCGTTCGCCTGGTCGGGCAAGAGCCAGGGAACCGGGTTCGGCGACCTGGCGGGCTGGCAGCTGAGGCAGGACATCCAGGCCACCAGCCCCATCAGCGACGTGTACACCGGCTTCGTCTTCAACCCGGGCGGTTAGCGGGGCCCGCGAAGAGCCGTTGCGGAGTGGAGATGGGACGAACGCTGGTCGTGCTGGCGGCAGCGTGCATGATATCGGTATCCGTTTCATGCGAGGCAGGATCCGGCCGTCCTCCGTCGTCGCCACGGGGGAGCGGGAACAGCGCCGCGGACGTGCGGCTCGGCGTGTACTACTTCGGCGGATGGTCGGGTCCACTCTCGAACTTCCATTTCGACGGCCTGCTCTCGGGTGCGTACGCGGATCGGCAGCCCCTGTACGGCTGGCGGGATGACTCCACCTCGACCATGCGCATCCAGCTCTCCTGGGCCCGCCGGATGGGGATCGGCTTCTTCAACTTCCTCTGGTACTGGCGACCGGAGCGCATCGAGGTCGAAGACCCCTCCCTGAACACGGCCCTCGGGAACTATCTCGCTCTCCCAGACCACCAAGGGGTCGACTTCGCCATCACCTACACGAACCACCGGCCCTTCGCGGTTCCGCTGAAGCGCTGGCACGAGGTGGTCGAGGGATGGGTCACGGACTACTTCGACCACCCGGACTACGTGCGGATCGCCGGCAGGCCCGTCGTCTTCATCTACGCCTCCACCGCCTTCTTCGAGCAGCACGGGACCGATGCGGGCGTGAACGACGCGCTGGAGGAGCTGCGCACGGTCGCCCGGGAGCACGGCCTGCCGGGCGTGTTCGTGGTCGGCGGCACGTATGTGAACAGCGACGACTGGAGCTACCCGCCCGGCGAGCCGACGGCGGGAGAGGGCTATGAGGCCCTCACGCAGTACGCATACATGGGGGCGTGGGGCAACGCCGCCGGCGAGCATCCGTACGCCGACCTCGCGGCCGGCGGAAGGCAGAGTTGGGACCGGATGGCGGAGATGTCGGCCCATCCGTACATCCCGGTCGTCATGGCGGGTTTGGACCCCCGTCCGTGGAACGAGAAGTGGGGCGGTCAACTCCTCTGGTACCGGCGGACGCCCGAGGAGGTCGCCGGACTCCTGCGTGATGCCCTCGAGTGGGTCGAGCGGCATCCGTCGATGCGCGTGGAGCCCGAGCCCGCTCCGCCCATCGTGCTCATCACGTCCTGGAACGAGCTGGGCGAAGGGATGTACATCGTTCCCACCAAGGGCGATGGGTTCTCCTACGGGCGAGCCATCGCATCGGTCCTCGGTGTCCCGTGGGGGCAGGCCTCGGACGGATGATCCAGCTCTGCGAGGAGGCGTGGGAGCGGCGCGACCCATCGCCGAGGTACGGACGCGTCGAGCTCGGACCCCTTCGGCGCGTTCACCACGCGGACGGTCTGTCCGGCCTTGATCTGCAGCTTCGCCGCCCCGGGCATGGTCCGTCGATCGTACGACACGGGCTGAGGTCCGAGCGACCGACCGGGTGGACAGGCGCACGGTCGGCTGGAAGCATCGGTCCGTGGACGGCTCCGGCTCCTCCTACTACTACCGGCGCGATCTGGCCCTGATCCACCACCTCGGATTCGCGGCCCATCCAGAGGCGTGCGCGCCGGGCATCCTCGCCTTGCTCGAACCGATCCTGGCCAGACGCGGCCTGGTGGTGGAGCTCGGGTGCGGGAGTGGCCTGCTCACACGCCGGCTCGTCGAGGCCGGCCACCGGGTGGTCGCGACCGACGCCTCGCCGGACATGCTCGAGCTGGCCCGACAGACCGCCGGCGGAGCCGAGGAGATCCGCCGCTTGGTCCTGCCCGACGACCCCATCCCCGAGGCCGACGCGATCGTCTCGGTCGGCCACGTGCTGAGCTACCTCCCCACCGAAGCGGCCCTCGACCGAGCGCTGGTCGCCATCGCCCGAGCGCTCCGCCCGGGCGGCGTGATGGCGATCGACCTTTGCGACCTGGAATGGGGAGAGGCCCGCCGTGACGCGCCCGATCTCAGCCGGGTCGAGGACGACTGGGCGATCGTCACGCGCTTCTCCCTCCCCTCGCCCGATCGGTTCGTCCGGGAGATGACCACATTCGTCCGCAACGCCGACGGCTCGTGGCGCCGTGACGACGAGCGTCACGACAACGTGCTAATCGGCACGCGCCGGGTGCCCGACCTACTCCGAGCGCACGGTGTCGACGCGACCGTCTCGCTCTCCTTCGGCACCGAGACCCTCCCCACCGGACTCCGCGCCGTGATCGGGCGCCGCCAGGCCTAGCCGCCGAAGACGGCCGACCACTTCCCGGATCGCCGTTCCCTCCCGCGTCGTCCACGGCGCAGAGGCGCCTGCCGGCCAGGATGGCGCCGGTCGTCCGGATGACCTCATCGGCGGCACGGCTGGGCTCACCGATCCCGAAGACCCAGTCCATGTCATCGCTCGGGCCGGCGATGAAGCCGTCCAGCGACATCGTCAGGTGCCACTGCACCCCTGCCCCCGATCGACCTCCATCACGACTTGGGTCCTCGCCAAACGACCGCAGGGAGGTGTGGAGATCATCGCCTGATGCGTCAGGTCGGAATGCCCGCTGGCGCTCGACCGTTGAGACAAGCGTCGGGGGGCAGGACTCGAGGAGGTGCCGAACGTGCCGGATCGCAACGACTGGAACCGGAGCGTCATCGACGAGTTCCGGGCGAACGGCGGTCGCGTGGCGGCCTTCGCCCACCAGCCGCTCCTGCTGCTGCACCACCGAGGGGCGAAGACGGGCATGGTCCGGGTGAATCCGCTGGCGTACCAGGAGGTCGACCACGGGTATGCGGTCTTCGGCTCGAAGGGCGGAGCGCCGACCAACCCGGACTGGTACCACAACCTGATCGCGAACCCCGAGGTGACCGTCGAGGTCGGCATCCAGGCCGTCGAGGTTCGGGCTCGGATCGCGGAGGGCGAGGAACGCGACCGGATCTGGGAGGAGCAGAAGCGCCGGAACCCCGGCTTCTCCGAATACGAGCAGAAGACCAGCCGCCGGATCCCGGTGGTGGTCCTCGAGCGCGTCCCGAGCGAGGATTAGCCCGAAAGGGCGGGAGAACGACAGAGCCGCATCCTCAGCCTCGTCACGCCGCCGCCGCCCGCCACGTTGCAGCGCACGCCGCTCATGCAGCCACCTATGCTGCTACCGCCGACGAGGCCCGATCGCTGAAGCGGAGGCGGACCGTCGAGGAGGTGCGCCGGAACATCGCGAAGGGTCCCACGGCGGACGAGGAGGAGGGCTCGACCGCGGCGACGCATGGTCGGCTTAGACTCGAGTCGTGGAGCAGCTCACCGCCTGGATCTGTGCCACCTGCGGTGTTCAACACGGGCTTCGTGAGACGCCTCCGGATGGATGCGCCATCTGCCAGGACGAGCGACAGTACATCCCAGCCAGCGGTCAAGGATGGACGACGCTCGGCGCCATGCGGGACCAGGGGTACCGGAACGCCATCGAAGAGCTCGAGCCGGGTCTCTTCAGCATCGCCACGGAACCCTCGTTCGCGATCGGGCAGCACGCCCTCCTCGTGCGAGGTCCCAGAGGGAACCTGCTCTGGGACTGCATCACCTACATCGACGACGAGACGGTCGCCGCCGTGCTCGAGCTCGGTGGGATCTCGGCGATCGCGATCTCGCATCCGCACTTCTACTCGAGCTGCGTCGAGTGGGCCCACGCGTTCGGCGCCCCCGTCCTCCTGCCGGCCGTCGACCGCGCGTTCCTGATGCGCCCCGACCCGTCCATCGACTTCTTCGAGGGGGACGAGATCGAGCCGGTGCTCGGGACGAGGCTGGTCCGGGTCGGCGGCCACTTCCACGGGTCGACCGTTCTCCTCTGGCCCGCCGGGTCAGAGGGCCGGGGCGTTCTGCTCACTGGCGATTCCGTCGCTCTCGTCGCCGATCCCATGTCCGTGACGATCATGTACAGCTATCCCAACCGCATCCCGCTGTCTGCGGCGGAGGTCCGAGACGTCGCGGATCGCACGCTGAGGGTCGGGTTCGATCGCCTCTACGATGGCTGGCGTGGCGGCATGCTCGGATCCGGCGCCAAGGAGGCGATCCGCCGGTCCGTCGCCCGCTACGTCGGGATGCTCGACGGCAGCTGGCTGCGGGCCTGACGGATGGGAACAGCCGAGGCCGCTGGGGCGTTGAACGATGGGCGATGGGAAGCGCGACCGAGACGCGACGGAGACCGCTCCCTTGACGTGGGCCGAAGGTGACGGGCCGATGCCCGCGCTGTACCTCGGGCACGGCGCCCCGGTGCTCGTGGACGACCAGCTGTGGACCTCGCAGCTGTCGGCCTGGGCGAAAGACCTTCCGCGGCCGAGGTCGATCCTGATCGTCTCGGCGCACTGGGAGTCGGCGCCGCTCACGCTCGGCGCCACCGACACCGGCACCCCGCTCACCTACGACTTCTACGGGTTCCCCGAGCGGTACTACCGGATGACCTACCCCTCGCCCGGCGCTCCCGATCTTGCCCGGCGCGTGAAGGCGCTGATGCCGGACACCGAGCCGGTGGCCGAAGAGCCGAGCTACGGCCTGGACCACGGCGCGTACGTGCCGCTCATGGTGATGTATCCGCAGGCCGACGTCCCGGTGCTGCAGATGTCGATGCCGTCGCTCGAGCCCCGGCGGCTGTTCGAGCTCGGCAAGCGCCTGCGCCCGCTCCGGGACGAGGGCGTGCTGGTCATCGGGTCGGGGTTCCTGACCCACGGGCTGCCGTTCGTGCGCGACTGGCGCCCCGAGGCCGAGCCGCCGGGCTGGTCGAGGGACTTCGACGAGTGGGCCCGGGAGGCGTTGGCCCGCGGCGACGTGGACGAGCTGATGGACTTCCGCTCGAGCGCGCCGGGCATGCCGTACGCGCACCCGACCGTGGAGCACTTCGCGCCGCTGTTCGTCACCCTCGGGGCCGCGGCCGATCCCGAGGACGCCCCGGACACCGCGATCGAGGGATTCTTCATCGGTCTGGCCAAGCGCTCCTTCCAGGTGCGATAGCCCGATCCCGGGGCGTTCGTCGGCGGACACCGGTACGTTGGGAGACCGTCGACCGGGGCGGCCGATCGGGGGTGTTCGTGGACCCCGACGGTCACCCGCGGGAGGTCGCGCACAACCCGGCATGGACCTTGCGCGACGACGGGTCCGTGACCCTCGAGCCCTAGACCGCTCGCCGGTAGAGCCGGACCGCGATCGGTGCGAACACCACGAGGATCCCGATGCACCACGCGATGCACTGCCACACGTAGGTCGCGGTCGGTCCGCCGAGCGTGAGCGCGCGCACCGCGGACGCCGTGAGGGACACCGGCTGGTGCTCGGCGAAGACCCGCAGCCAGCTCGGCATGTTCTGCGGCGAGACGAAGGCGGAGGAGGCGAACACCAGCGGCGCGAGGACCGGGAACGCCGCGGCCTGGGCCGTCTCGGGATCCTTCACCGCAAGGCCCACCGTGGCGAAGATCCACGACATCGCGTACCCGAACAGCACGACCAGCGCCCCGCCGGCCAGCACGCCGAGCACGTTGGTGTGGATCCGCCAGCCCACCAGGAACCCCACGACCATCATCAGGATGACCACGAACACGTTCCGGGTGGTGTCCGCGAGCGTCCGTCCCGTCAGCACCGCGGAGCGGGCCATCGGCAGCGCGTGGAAGCGCTCCATGAGCCCGCTCTTCAGGTCGGTGGCCAGGCCGATGGCCGTGGCGATGGCGCCGAACACCACGGTCTGCACGAAGATGCCCGGCATCAGGAAGTCGACGTAGGGGACGTTGCCCACCTGGATCGAGCCGCCGAACACGTACCGGAACATCAGCACGAAGATGATCGGCTGGATCGTGGAGAACACCAGGAGCTGGGGCACCCGGCGGTAGGCGATGAGGTTGCGCTGCACGATCGCGAACGTGTCGCGGACCGGCCCGAACGGGACCTGGTGGTCCCTGGTCTCCTCCACGGGGATCGAGACGGAGGTGCTCATGCCGCGTCTCCTTCTTCCTCTTCGATGCCGTCGTCGTCCCGATCGTCCTGCGCGCGTTCCGACTCCGCGTGGCGGCCGGTCAGCGTGAGGAACACGTCGTCCAGGCTCGGCTCGCGGACGGTCAGCGTGTCGGGCTCGAGCCCGTCGATGTCGAGCGAGCGGAGCGCCTCGATCAGCACGTGCGCTCCGCGGTCGGACGTGATGCGGATCCGCTCCCCTTCGCGCTCGACCCGCGCGTCGGCCAGCTCGGACAGCCGCCGAAACGCGCGCTCCGACCGTCCGTCGCCACGGACGCCCATCTCGACGACGGTGCTGCCGAGCTGCGCCTTGAGGTTCTGGGGCGTGTCGTTCGCGATCACCTTGCCGAAGTCCATCACCGCGATGCGCTGGGCCAGGCGGTCGGCCTCCTCCAGGTACTGCGTCGTCAGCAGCACCGTGGTGCCGTCCTCGACCAGCTCGCGGATCATGTCCCACAGCTCGTTGCGGCTGGAGATGTCCAGCCCGGTCGTCGGCTCGTCCAGGAACAGGACGGGCGGTCGCTGCACGAGCGAGGCGGCGATGTCCAGGCGGCGGCGCATGCCACCCGAGTACGTCCGCAGCGGCCGGTCCGAGGCGTGCGACAGGCCGAACCGCTCCAGCAGCTCGTCCCCCCGCCGCTTGATCTCGCCCCGAGGCAGCTGCGCCAGCAGGCCCACCATGCGCAGGTTCTCCCGGCCGGTCAGGTTCGCGTCGACGGCGGCGTACTGCCCGGCCAGCCCGATGCGTCGCCGGACGGCGTCCGGCTCGCGCACCACGTCGTGCCCGAGCACCTCGGCGCGCCCGGCGTCGGGGGACAGGATGGTGGCCAGCACCCGGACCGTCGTCGTCTTGCCGGCTCCGTTCGGCCCGAGCAGCCCGAACACGGTCCCCTGCGCGACGGCGAGGTCGATGCCGTCCACGGCCTTCACGTTCCCGAGCTGCTTGTGGAGCCTTTCCACCACGATCGCGTCGTCCATAGCGCGGTACCTTCCCACAGGTGGTTGAGTTACGTCAAGTATCGATATGCCTGAAAGGTCAAGAAATTGAAATATCTGCGTCCTCCGGGTACCCTACCGGTGCCAGATGAACGACGAGGGACGGGCCCGCAGGCACGAGTTGGCCACGGATGCGTGGCGCAGGATGGCCCGGTTCGCGTTCACGAAGTTCCAGGGCAGCGAGCATGCCCAACTCCTGCGCGAGCTGGGGCTC
>DASWAT010000102.1:0-12975 GCA_036390995.1 Actinomycetota bacterium
ATCCGCTTCACGAAGCCGGCGGCGGTCAGCCGCTCGAGCCGGTTCGTCATCGCGCCCGAGGAGATCAGCAGCGAGTTGTACAGCGCCGTGGGGGACAGACAGTACGGCGGGCCGGCACGTCGAAGGGCGGCCAGGACCCCGAACTGGGATTCGTTCAGGCCGTGTTCCTGGAGGACGGCCTCGACCTGCCGCTCGAGGAACCGCGAGAGGCGGGAGATCCGGGCGATGATCGCCATGGGGGAGGTGTCGAGGTCGGGGCGCTCGCGCCGCCACTGCTCCAGGATCCGGTCGACCAGGTCGCGCGCGGGCGTGCTCGGCATCGATGTCGTCCTTCCCTCTCCGGGCCCTGCATCCGTCTCGACGTCGAGACAAGAGTCAATCCGTCAACTTGACTGCCGTCAACCCGCCAACTAAGGTATCTGAACGCTAAGATATCTCGCGATCCCGGATCGGGGAGGGGGGCGACCTGGGGGCGCCGGCCCCGGCCGGGGCGTCCGGGCATCCGACGATCCGGGGGTAGGGGATGGAACGCATCGGGTTCGCAGCCGGCTACGACCCCAGCATGACGCCTCGTGACCTGGCCGCCGCGTTCCGGGCGGCGGAGGAGCGGGGGTTCGAGGTCGGGTTCTTCTCCGAGACCATCGAGCTGGTCCGCGACTCCGTGACCTCGCTCGCGGCGATCGGGCTCGGAACCGAGCGCATGACGCTCGGCTGCACGCAGATCGTTCGGCTGCGGACGCCGCTCGTGATGGCGCAGTCGCTGGCCGCCCTCGACGAGCTCACGGGCGGCCGGATGATGATGGCGCCGGGGGCGTGCACGCACACGCACGCGAAGCGCCACGGCCTGCACCGAGCCGAGCCGCCCCAGTCCCTGATCGAGTGGGTGGAGTCCATCCGGCTGATCCTGTCGGGCGAGACGGTCTCCTACCACGGCGACCACGTGAACTTCGACGAGGTGAAGCTCTCGTTCACACCGCCCCGCAACTACGTCCCGCTGTTCATCCCGGCCACAAGCAAGCGAGGACTGCAGATCGCCGGCCGGATCGGCGACGGCGTCCTGCTGAACGCGACGTGCTCGCCCGAGTACAGCGCGAACGCCATCAAGATCGTCCGGGAGGCCGCCGAGGAGGCGGGCCGCGACTGGTCGAGCTTCCACATCTGGCAGATCATCAACACCTCGGTCGAGGACGACCACCAGAAGGCGCTCGACGCCATCCGGTGGGAGATCGCCAGCAAGCTGGACCCGATCCAGCTGCCGTTCATCATCAAGCCGAAGAAGGTCGTCGGCGAGCCATACATGCATGAGGAAGACATCCCGAAGTTCCAGGAGGCTTGGGATCGCGGCGGCAAGCAGGCGCTGATCGAGGCGGTGCCGGACTCCTACGTCGAAGGCCTGACCGCCTCGGGAACGCCGGACGAGGTCGCCAAGCGCGTCCAGCAGTACCGGGACGTCGGTGTGCAGGTCCCGTTGCTCCGACCTGCAGCGCCGCACCAGGTGGACAGGCTCCTTGACTTGTTCGCGCCGAACTAGGACGGACTCGCCCCAACGGGCGGCGACGCGGATGCTCGGCGCCGCCGTCAGCCGCGCTTGAACAGGCGGGCGATGGCCTTGCCCAGCCGGGACAGGCCACGCCCGATCGCCCGGAACAGCGCCCACAGGGCCAGACGGATGCCGCCGACCGGTTCGGCAGCGCGCGGCAACGGAGGTGCAGGAGCCGGCGCGCCGCCGGCCTCGGTCACGGCACCGGCGGCCGGTTGCTCCACCTGTGCCTCGAGAGCCGCCATCCGCTCCGCCAAGCATCCCGCGAACTGGTTCGCCATGCGCTGGGAGACGTCGCCGATCATGCCTCGCCCGAACTGCGCGAGCGAGCCGGAGATGTTGAGGTCGGCCAGGATCGAGACCTTGGTGCTGTCGCCATCGGTGGGCTCCATCTTCGAGGTCACCTGGGCCGACGCGGTGCCCTTGCCCTTCGTCTCCCGCCCGTCCGCTTTCAGCACCACGGTGCGGGTGGCCTCATCGCGGTCCTGCAGCACGACCGTCCCCGCGAACGACAGGCTCACGGGGCCGAGCTTGACGTTGACCTTGCCCTTCCACGTGTGGTCGTCGACGACCTCGGTCAGCTCGGCCCCCGGCATGCATGGAGCAACCTGTTCGACGTCCAGCATGAACGCCCACACCCGATCGACCGGCGCCGGGATCTCCAGCGTGTTCTCGAGCTCCACGATCCCCCCTCCTCGCACCGCAACGCCGCCGCCGGCGACGCTTCCCAGATATCTCTATGTTAAGGTATCTGCCGGACCGGGCGCCACTCGCGCTCGGCCACGGCATCGTACTCGGCGAGGTTCGACGTGGAGGAGCGCAGGGCACCGGCGGGGATCGTCTGCTCCCTCGTCACGCCGTTCCGAGCGGATCAGGAGCCGGACCTTCCCGCCCTCGGCGAGCTCGTCGACGTCCAAGTGGCGAGCGGCGTGCACGGTCTGTTCCTCCTCGGCACCGCCGGCGAGGGGGTGTTGCTGGACCCGGATGAGCGGCGGGTGATCGCCGAGTTCGCCGTCGACAGGGTCGCCGACCGGGCCCCGGTGCTCGTCCACTGCGGCGCGGCCGACACGAAGACCGCGGCCGCCTTGGCCCGGCACGCGCAGGCGCTCGGCGTGGCCGCCGAGGCCTCGGTGGCGCCGTACTTCTTCTCGTACGGGGCGCCGGCGCTGTTCGAGCACTTCCGTGCCATCGCCGAGGCGGCACCGGAGATCGGACACTACGTCTACGAGAACCCCGAGCGGGTAGGCTACGCCGTCGGCGTGGCCACGGTCACGCGACTGGTCCGCGAGGTGCCGGGTGTGCGCGGGGTGAAGGACACGGGAGACTCGATCGCGCGGATCGGGCGGTACCTGGCCGAACTCGACGATGGCATCGACGTCTACGCCGGCAACAACGAGATCGTCGTTCCGGCGTTCACGATCGGCGCCCGCGGCGCCGTGTCGGCCATCGCCAGCGCCGTGCCGGAGCTGATGGTGGCGATCTACGAACGCTGGGCCGAGGGCAAGCAGGACGAGGCGCTCGATCTGCAACGGACGGTCGCTAGGCTCCATCGCTGCATCGAGGGCATGCCGTACCTGGGCGCGATCAAGCACCTCGCGAAGCGCCGCGGACTGCCGGGGGGCGGGATGCGCGCGCCCCAGCCGGGCGTCACGTCGGAGCAGGCCGCCGAGGTCGACCGCCGCCTCGACGCCGTCGAGGAACTGCGACCCTGGCTCGAGCCACTCGCTTAGGCGCCGCGGCCGCGCGGTTCCGGCGCCGCGTATCGAGGCCGGTGATCTTGCCCGCGCGGGTGACCTTGACGCCGTAGTCCTTCCACGCCGAGGCCAGGGTCACGAGGCCCTGTGCGACGTCGGCGGCCACCGCTTCGGGATCGCGGGTGAGCGGGTCGTGGAACCCGCCGCCGCCCGGCAGCTCGAGCGTGAAGCGCGTGCCGGCCGGGAGCGCCTGCGAGAGCTTCGGGTTCGGGCGCGTGCCGAGCGAGGTCTTGAAGCCGCCTCTTCCACCGGGCTTGCCGCCCAGGTACCCCTCGGCCTGGAAGCGCATCCGATCCGCCAACGACGAGACCACGAACGGTTCGCCCGTGCGGACCTCGACTTCGATCGCCTGGCCCAGGCCGCCCCGGAACCTGCCCGGACCCCCGGAGTCGGTGCGGAGCTCCTTGCGGTGGAACACGAGCGGTGAGGTGGTCTCGATCACCTCGACCGGCGCGGTGGCGATGCCGCTGGGGAAGCTCGTCGTGGACAGCCCGTCCTTCGTCGGCCGGGCGCCCGTCCCCCCGGCCGCGAAGAACACCGTGATGAAGCGGTCGGAGCCGGTCCCGCGCACCGTGGTGAGCCAGATGTTGCCGGCGCCCTCGGCCAGCACGCGGTTCGGCAGGATCGGCGTGAGTGCTCCGAAGATCGCGTGGGGCAGGAAGTGGCCCACGATGTGGCGGGCGGCCACGGCGGCCGGTGGCAGCGGGTTCAGGATGGATCCCTCGGGCGCCCACGTGGTCACCGGGCGGAAGCTCCCGTCGTTGTGTGGGACCTCGGGGGAGATCGCGCACTTCAGGGCGTAGCTCGTGTACGCGGCCGTGTAGTTCAGCACCACGTTCATGCCCTTGCTCACCTGGGGCGAGCTGCCCGTGTAGTCCACGAGGATCTCGTCTCCGTGGATCGTCACGAGGCACTCGATCCGGACCGGCTCGTCGATCCCGTCGGTGTGGATCACCTTGTGGTAATCGCCGTCGGGGAGCGCGCGGATGGCCTCGCGGAGCGCCCGCTCGGAGCGGTTGCAGATCTCCTCACCCAGCGCGTCGAGGTCGGGCAGACCGAAGTCGTCGAGGTACTCGAGCAGCCGGTCCACACCGACCTGGTTCCCCGCGATCTGCGCGTGCACGTCGCCGAGGACCTCGAACGGCGCCCGGACGTTGCCGGCCAGGATCTTCAGGAGGTCCTCGTTCGGCTCGCCGGCCTCGTACAGCCTCATCATCGGGATGTAGAGGCCCTCCTCGAAGACCTCGTTCGCGTCCGCCGACAGGCCTCGCCCGCCGATGTCCATGGCGTGGCAGCAGTTCCCGAAGAACCCGACGAGCTTGCCGTCGCGGAACGCCGGCGTGACCACCGAGAGGTCGTTCAGCTGGCCGGAGGTCTTCCACGGGTCGTTCGTGATGAGGATGTCGCCCGGCACGATGGTCTCGGGCGGGAACTCGTGCAGGAAATGGACCATCGAGGTGGCGAGCGAGTTGATGTGTCCGGGGGTACCGGTCACCGCCTGCGCCAGCATCCGGCCCTTCGCGTCGAACACCGCCGCCGACAGGTCGCCCGACTCGCGAACGATCGGCGTGAACGACGTGCGCTGGAGTGCCGCCGCCTGCTCGTTCGTCACGGTGACCAGCCGGCTCCACAGGATCTCGAGGGTCACCGGGTCCAGCTCCACGTCGCCCACCCGCTTCGCTCGCGCGCTCATGCCACGTCCACCACCAGGTTGCCCACTCCGTCGACGGAGGCCCGAGCGCCCGGGCCGATCACCATGGTCGACTCCCGTTCCTCCACCACCGCCGGCCCCGTGAACGTGTCGCCGGGTCCGAGCTCGTAGCGGTCGTACACGGCCGTCTCGACGAACGCACTCGTCTCGGCGAACCACACCCTGCGGGTGGCCTTCTTCGCGCGCCTCCCGGCCCTCGTCCGGAGCTTCACGTCGAGCTTCGGTACGGGCCCGGCAACCCGGACCCTCCACGTCATGACCTCGGACTCCACGCCGGGTGGGCGGCGTCCGTACAACCGCACGTAGGTCTCCTCGAACGCCTGCTCCACCTGCTTCGCGGGGTCTCCTTCGAGGGCCGCGCCGAGCTCCACCGTGATCGGATCGCCCTGTCCCCGATGCCGGACGTCGGCGGCCACCTCCACGTGGACCTGGTCCTTCGAGATACCCGTTTCGGTGAGCTGCCGGGTTCCGCTTCGCTCGAGCTCGCGGATCGCCCTGCGGACCTCGGGCCAGCGGACCTCGGAGAGCGGGGAGGGCAGGCTCCGGGCCAGCTCGAAGCCCGGCGCTGCCGTGAGCATCCCGAACGCCGAGGCCACGCCCGCCGAGGGCGGGAAGACCATCCGCCGGATGCCCAGGTTCCTGGCCACGCCCCACGCGTGGACCGGCCCGGCCCCGCCGGTGGCCACGAACGTGCAGCGGCGGATGTCGCGGCCGCGCTCGATCGCGTGCATCCGCGCGGCGCTGGCCATGTTCTCGTTCACGACGCGGTGGACCGCGGCGGCGGTCTGCTCGACGGTGAGCCCCAGGCCGTCGCCGAGGCGCTGCATGGCCGCGCGCGCTCCCTCGACCTCCAGCCGCATCTCGCCGCCCAGGAAGAAGTCGGGGTTCAGGTAGCCGAGCAGCAGGTCGGCATCTGTCACGGTGGGGAGATCGCCGCCCTGCCCGTAGCAGGCCGGGCCCGGGTCGGCGCCGGTGCTCTCGGGGCCGACGTTCGGCAGGCCGAACGGGCCGACGTGGGCGATGCTGCCGCCGCCGGCGCCGATCTCGATGAGGTCGATCACCGGCACGCGGATCGGCATGCCGCTGCCCTTCGTGAACCGGTACACGCGGGCAGCCTCGAACTCGCGCGCCACGAGCGGGACGCCGCGCTCGATCAGACAGGCCTTCGCCGTGGTGCCGCCCATGTCGAAGGCCAGCACGTCCTCACGCCCACCCCTCGAGCCCCAGAACCCGGCGCTCACCGCGCCGGCCGCCGGGCCTGACTCGAGCAGCCGGACCGGGAACCGGCGGGCGGTCTCCACGCCGGCGATCCCGCCGCCGCCGGTGGAGAGCATGATCCGCAGCGAGGCCGAGAGGCCCAGCCCGACCAACCGCTTCTCGAGCATCTCGAGATACCGGTCGATGAGCGGCAGCACGTACGCGTTCGCGATGGCCGTGGACGTCCGGGCGAACTCGCCGAGCTCGGGGGAAACGTCGCTGGACAACGAGACGTACAGGCCGGGCAGCTCGCTCCGAAGCAGCTTCGCCACCTCCCGCTCGTGCTCGGGATCGCGGTACGAGTGCAGGAACGCCACGGCCACAGCCTCGACGCCCTCCCGCTCCAGACGCCGGGCCAGCCGACGGACCTGCTCGGCGTCCAGGGGGATCTCCGTGCTTCCGTCGGCGAGGATCCGCTCCTCGACCTCGTGGCGGAGTCGGCGGGGGACGAGCGGCTCCGGCATCTCCAGGAAGAGGTCGTAGAGGTCGTAGCGGAGCTCGCGGCGGATCGTGACCGTGTCCTTGAAGCCCTTCGTGGCAAGGAGGCCGGTCACCGCGCCCTTGCGCTCGATCAGCGCGTTCGCGACGAGCGTCGTGCCGTGCACGACCTCGCTCACGTCGTCTCCGTCGACGAGCTCGAGCAGCCGCGAGATCCCGGTCTCGACGGCCACGGAGGGGTCGCCGGGGGTGGTCAGGACCTTCGCGTTGGCCGTCACCCGGCCGCCCATCAGTAATACGAGGTCGGTGAACGTGCCGCCGATGTCGACGGCGATGCGGGCGTCGGCCGAACCCCGTCTCTTCCCCATCCCCTCACCCGGTCCGGATCGGGCGGGGCCCGGCCGCGTGAACGCGGCGCGTCCCGCAGGTCTCTTGACGTCGAGACATCATAGACCATGGGTCGCTAGGATGCAGAGCGTGGAACCGGAGCCCGGCGTGGCCGCGGGCCTGCAGAACACTGGCCGAACGCGCCGGGATACCATCGAGCCATGCAGATGCCGAAACCCGGCCCGAAGACGCTCGAGCGGTTCGAGCGGGTCGCCTCGGCGCTCTCGGACCTCGGCGTCGTGCGCGGCGCGATGTTCGGGATGCCCATGCTGAAGACCGGGAAGCGGGTGTTCGCCGGGATCTACGGCGACGCGATGACCTTCAAGCTGGCGCCCGAGGATCTGGCCACGGCGCTCGCGATCACGGGCGTGGAGCCGTTCGAGCCGATGGCCGGGCGAGCGATGAAGGAATGGGTCCTCGTTCCGCTCGCGCGGTCGAGGCGGTGGCCGGCGCTCGCCGAGCAAGCCAGGAGATACGTAGCCGGATGACCCGGAGCGTGTCGTCCGTGATGGGAGGCAAGGCGGCGGCCGAGGCGCCGGGGGGGACCGTCGTGATCCCGAACCCCGCGCACCTGTCGGAGACCGTGTCCGAGGCCAGGCTGGGCGACGCGTCCACCTTCGTGGAGGCGTGTCGCGTCGCGCGGGAGGCCCAGGCGCTCTGGTCCGCGGTTCCCGCCCCGGTCCGGGGACGAGCCATCCAGCAGCTCGGCCGGCTGGTCGAGGACAACAAGGAGCCTCTGGCGCGCCTGCTCACCCGCGAGATCGGCAAGCCGTACGCGGAGTCGCTCGGCGAGGTGCAGGAGGTCGTGGACACCTGCACCTTCTTCCTGTCCGAGGGCCGGCGGCTGTATGGGCAGACGGTGCCGAGCGAGCTCCCCGACAAGCAGCTCTTCACGTTCCGGGCTCCGGTCGGCGTGGCGGCGATCGTCACGGCCGGCAACTTCCCCGTGGCCGTGCCCGCCTGGTACCTGGTACCGGCGCTCCTGTGCGGCAACGCGGTCGTGTGGAAGCCGGCCGAGTACGCGCCGGCGACGTCGGAGGCGTTCGCGCAGCTGATCCTGCACGCCGGGGTGCCCGACGGCGTCTTCAACCTCGTGCTCGCCGACGGGCCGACGACGTTCGAGGGGCTCGAGCGGGCCCTCGACGACGGGGTGGTGGACAAGGTCGGCTTCACCGGATCCACGGACGTGGGGCGGCGGATCGGCGAGCTCTGCGGCCGCCATCTCCAGTCGCCGTGCCTCGAGCTCGGCGGGAAGAATCCGCTCGTGGTCATGCCCGATGCGGACCTGGATCTCGCGGTGGAGGGGGCGTTGTTCAGCGGCTTCGGCACGGCGGGCCAGCGGTGCACGTCGCTGGGCACGGTCGTGGTGCACGCGTCCGTGCACGACGGATTCCTCGCTCGGTTCGCGGCCGCGGCCGAGGGGGCCGCGATCGGCGACCCCATGGCCGACGTGCTGTACGGCCCGATGATCGGTCAGAGGTTCTGCGACCGGTTCCTCGGCTGGCTGGAGCTCGTGCAGCCGCACCATGCGCTCCACGGTTCCACCGGGACCGGTCGGATCACGCGGGAGGCGCCCCGATCGGGCTTCGTCGGCGAACCCGAGGAAGGGCTGTACTGCCATCCGACGATCGTGGACGGTGTGACGATGGACGACGAGCTCTCCCGGATCGAGACGTTCGGGCCGCTCGTGGGCGTGGCGTCGTTCGAGACCTTCGACGAGGCGATGGCGCTCGCGAACGGCCACGGCTACGGCCTGTCGTCTTCGATCTACACGCGCGACCCGCTGAACGTGTTCCGGTTCCGCGAGCGGATCTCGGCCGGGATGGTGAGCGTGAACAACTCGACCTCCGGGGCCGAGGCGCACTTGCCGTTCGGCGGCAACGGGCGCAGCGGCAACGGCTCCCGCCAGTCCGGCATCTGGGTGCTCGATCAGTTCACGCGGTGGCAGGCCATGAACTGGGACTACTCGGGACGGCTCCAGAAAGCGCAGATGGACGTGGCCGACGCCCCCGCCGACCTCTCGTACCGGTTGGAACCGTGACTGCCGAGTCGCTCACGGTCGTCCGCGCCGGCCGCCTGGTGGACACCATCGCGGGTGAGGTGCGCCGGGCGCAGGTCGTTGCGATCCGGGGCGAGCGGATCGAGTCCGTCGGCGCCGACGAGGGCCGCTACCCGGAGGGCGCGCGGGTGATCGACCTCTCGAGCTTCACGGTCACGCCGGGCCTGATCGACTGCCATGCGCACCTCGTCGGCCTGGAGGAAGACGAGGGGACGACCGACTACTCGGCTCTCCTCGGTCGCACCGGGGCGCAGGAAGCGTTGTCGGGTGTACGGAACGCCCGCCGGACGCTCTCGGCCGGGTTCACGACCGTTCGCGATGTGGGGACGTTCCGAGCGTTCGTCGACGTCGCGTTGCGGCACGCGATCGACGCCGGGTGGACACCGGGACCACGCATGCGGTGCGCGGGGGCGTACGTCACATGCTCGACGGGCGGAGGCGACATCCCGGCGGTGGCGCCGGACGTCGTGGTGCCGAGGGAGCTCAGGTTCGGCGTGGCGAACTCCGTCGACGAGGTTCGCCGGGTGGTGCGCGAGATCCTCCACGGCGGCGCCGACTTCATCAAGGTCATCGCCACGGGCGCCGTGATGACGCGCGGCACCCACCCCGGCGCGCCGGAGTTCAGCGAAGTCGAGATCCGCGCGGCGGTCGAGGAGGCCGCCCTCTACGGCACGCACGTCGCCGCGCACGCGCACGGGCCGGAGGGCATCAAACGCGCGGTCCGCGCCGGGGCCCGATCGATCGAGCACGGATCGCTGATGGACGACGAGTCGATCGAACTCATGGCCGAGCGGGGGACGTACCTGGTGGCAGACATTTACAACGGGGACTGGATCGCACAGACCGGGCGGGCCCACGGATGGGCCGAGGAGATCCTCCGGAAGAACGACGAGACGACACAGGCTCAGCGCGACGGGTTCCGCAAGGCCGTGAAGGCTGGTGTGAAGATCGCGTACGGCACCGACAGCGGGATCTACCCGCACGGCCTTGAGGCCCGGCAGCTCCCATACATGGTGCGCTACGGCATGACGCCGATGCAGGCGATCCAGAGCGCGACGATCGTTGCGGCCGAGCTCCTGGCATGGGAGGACCGCGTCGGGTCGGTGGAGCCCGGGCGGTACGCGGACCTGGTCGCGGTCGAGGGGGACGTGGTGGACCGGGAGCTCGAGGCCTTCTCCGACGTCGCCTTCGTTATGAAGGCCGGCGAGGTGCAGAAGGACACCCGGGTGCCCTGACGCCCGGCCCGGCCGAGGGGCCGCCTGATGCGCCATGATGTGTCCGGCACCACGCCCCACCGGAAGGAGCGTTCGATGAAGACCTGTCCCTACTGCGCGGAGGAGATCAAGGACGAGGCCGTCAAGTGCCGCTGGTGCCTGAGCTGGCTCGTCGAGGAGGTGCCCATCTCGGCGGTCACCCCACCCGCGGGAGCATCCGAGACCCGGCCCGAGGAAACCGCGGTCGCCCCCCCGGGGGGCGGGCCGGCCTCGGCGGGCGGATCGGCGTCCGCCCCGGTCTGGGCGACGCCGGGGCCATCGGTGCAGGAGACACAGCCGATCACCCAGGTCCAGCCGCAGGAGGACCGGATCGAGTTCACGCACTCGGGCGAGCGGTACCTCTTGGGCTACGGCCGGGACTTCTTCGGGATCTGGGACCGTCAGTCGCCCGTCACGCCCGTCCACCGGTTCCCCCGCACCGACGACGGCTGGCGAGACGCCTGGCAGCGCTACGTCGCGATCGAACGGAACTTCATGGATCTGCGGAGCGGCAGCGGCCAGACCCCTTAGGGGAACGTGGAGATGACTCGGGACACGTGTGAACGACGTCCCGAGACATCACGAACGAGCGGGCGACGGGAATCGAACCCGCACCGCCAGCTTGGAAGGCTGGGGCTCTACCATTGAGCTACGCCCGCGAACGCTCGAAAGCGTAGCAGCGAGGAGGGGTCAGCCCAGCAGGCGCACGCACGCCGTCGCGACCGCGGCCGCGAGGATGACCACCAAGACCGGTGCGCGGCGCCACAGCGCGAGCCCGGCCACGGCGAGGCCGACGAGCCGGGCATCGGGCGCGATCGTGCGTCCGCTCGCGAGCGCCTGGGTGACCACCAGCGCAGACAGGAGCGCCGGCGCAAGCAGCTCGACGACGCCGGTCAGCCGAGCGGGGAGCGCCCTCCCGCCGAGCAGGACGGGGCCGACCGACTTGATCGCGCCGGTCGCCGCCCCGACGAGGAGCACGACGAGCCACGTGTCGCTCACCTGCTTCGCACCCCCAGCAGGCAGGCGGCGCCGGCGGCGACGATCGGAACGCCGGCGGGGGCGACCGGCGTGAGCCCGAGCGCGATGCCGCCGCCCAGCACGGCCGCGGCCAGCGCTCTGCGCGAGCGCAGCTGCGGCACGAGCAGGGCCAGGAACAGCGCCGGGAACGCCGCGTCGAGGCCGAGGGAGTTGGGGTCGCCCAGGGCCTGCCCGCCGAGGGCGCCCACCGCCGTGCCGAGCACCCACGCCGCGTAGAGGAGCAGGCCCGCGCCCACGAGGATCTTCGGATCGAACCTGCCCTCGCCCTCGGCCGCGACCGCCCACGATTCGTCCACGACGAGCTGCGCATGCAGGAACCTCGACCACGCCGGCCCCTCGAGCCACGGCGCGACCGAGACGCCGATCGGCCCGTAGCGAGCGTTCAGCAGGACAGCCGCGAGCACGGCCGCCGTGACCGTGCCGCCCGCGCCAACGATCGAGACGGCGGCGAACTGAGCCGATCCGGCGAACGTGGTGGCCGACATCACGATCGGGGCGAGCCAGCTCATACCCGCGGATCGGGCCAGGAGGCCGAACGACACGCCGAAGCCGAAGACGGCCACCGCCAGTGGAGCGACTCGCCGTGCGCCGTGACGGTATCTCGTGTCGCCCCCCACGGACCCAATCTACAGTGGGTGCCCGGATCCGCCGCCGTCCGCGTGCGGGTGGGCTCCGACAGCGAACGAGGAGGCGCACGATGCTCGTGCCGTTCCGTCTGGTCGATGTGTTCTGCGAGCGGCCACTGCAGGGCAATCAGCTCTGCGTGGTGCCGGACCCCGTGCCGATCGACGACGTCGCGATGCAGGCGCTGGCGAAGGAGATCGGCTTCTCGGAGACCACGTTCGTCTCCGAGGCCGGCGGCGACCGCTACGCGATGCGCATCTTCACCCCGGACGCGGAGCTGCCGTTCGCCGGGCATCCGACGCTCGGCACGGCGTTCGTCATGGTCTCGGAGGGTCGCGTGACCACACCGCTGATCCAGGTGGTCGCAGCCGGCGAGATCCCGGTCGAGGTCGACGTGGAACATGGGTTTGCGCGGATGCGACAGCTGCCGCCGACGTTCGGCGACCACGTCGAGGACGTGTCGTCGGTCGCGGCGGCGATCGGGCTGTCGCCCGGTGAGCTCCACCCGGAGCTCCGGCCCCAGGCGGTGTCCACGGGGCTCTCCCACCTGGTGATCCCGGTCCGCGATCTCGACACGCTCCGTCGCGCCGAGCGCAACACCGACGCAGCGCGCTCGCTGGTGCGTGACCTCAGTGTGGACGGGCTGTACCCGTTCGCCCTAACGAGCGACGGTGCGACGGCGCGGATGTTCGACGTGGACTTCGGCGTGGGCGAGGATCCCGCGACCGGATCGGCCGCCGGGCCCCTCGGTGCGTACCTGGCTGCGCACGCGGCCGGCGGGATGCCCGGGTCGATCCGGATCCGCCAGGGCGAGCAGGTCGGCCGACCGAGCCTCCTCGAGGTGGACGTGCTGCCCGAGGGTGACTCGTGGCGGGTCTTCGTCGGCGGCGGCGTCGCTGTCGTCGGCCGCGGCG
>DASWAT010000103.1:0-7121 GCA_036390995.1 Actinomycetota bacterium
CGCTGGGCCAGCGTCTGCACCACCGCCATGGCGATGGCCGGCTCCGAACGCATGAGCTTCAGGAACGCCCCACGCATCAGCCGGATGGCCACCACGGGGCCGTCGGCCACGACCGAGGCAGAACGGGGGCCTCCATCCAGAAGGGCGATCTCCCCGAAGAAGTCCCCGGGGCCCAGACGGGCGATGGCGCGTCCGATGGGGACCACCCCCCGCGCCACCCTGGCTCGGCCCTCGGCGATCACGTAGAGGGCGCGCCCCGGCGTGCCGGCGCGGACCATAACGGTGCCGTCCCGGAAGCGCACCTCCTCGGCCAGGTCGGCCACATGGCGGAGGTGCCGTTTGGAGAGACCGGCGAACAGCGGGATGGCCGACAGCATCGGCAGGCCACGCCGCCCGATCCTCGGCCGAGCCGCCCGAGGTGAGGCGACGCCGGTCAGGGCCTGCGCGGTGAGCGCTGCACCGGAGAGTCCGCTCGGCGCCGGCATCAGGGTTTCTCTCCCGGCATCAGGTCGCGGTCCGACTCGTGCCACACGGCGCTGTCGCGCGCGGTCCGCACGTTGAAGCCGTAGTCGAACACGAGCGAGCCACCGATCGTGGCGCCGAGCGCCGTCACCACCGCCGCGACGACCGTCAGGATCGCGATCCCGATGGGCGTGGAGGGCTCGCTGTAGGACCCCAGCCGCAGCGCGATGTCGACCAGCACCAGGACCGTGACGGAGGCCATCGTGATGCCGTGGGCGCTGGCCGTCCGGCGCGCCTGCGTGCCCTTCGGCGCGGACCGCAGCCAGTCCATGAACCCGGTCAGCGCCGTCGCCAGCGCCACGACGGCCCCACCGATCAGCACGAAGGTCGCGGCCCGGTAGAAGTCCTGGGCCCACGCCTGCGACTTCCACAGCCACGAGATGACGTCGAACGCGGCCGCCAGCACGTAGGCCCCGATGGGCACGTCGGTGAGCGGCGGGTGGAAAGGCTTGCCCGCGAACCCGCGGAAGAGCCCGTTGAACCGGCGGCCCCTCACCGTGAGCGCGGGGCGGAACGAGAAGCGTCTGGGCATCTCGAGCTCCCTTCTCCCGATGGACAGTCGTCCACTCAAGCACACAACGGCGCGGCCCGAGCTAGGCTCGATCGCCGTGAACGCGCAGGGGCATCGGGGTTCAGGACGCTCGTCAAGGCTCGGATCGTCGAGAACGAGGCCCGCGCCGCTCACAGGCGACGCGGGCCCGTCTCCGAACGCAGACCGAGCGGCTAGGCCCCGGTCGCTGCGAACCAGGCGGTCGCCGAGGGCCCGACGAAGACGACCGGCGCGATGCAAGGGCTCGGCAAGGACAGGGTCGCCTCGATCCTCGAGTCGCCCGACGTGCTCGCGGGGAACGGGTCGGTGGCCACGTTCGCCGTCGCCGCGGCGCCGTTCACGATCGTCATGCAGCTCACGACCGCCTGGAAGTTCGGGATCGGGTTCGTGCCCTGCAGCGCCGCCGGCACCGGGTCGCCGTCGAGGAGCACCAGGCCCTCCACCTCGACCTTGAGGTGCCCGTCGGCCTCGAGCTCGCCCTTGGCCTCCTCGATCTGCCAGGGGAACCCGCCGCCGTTGATGCCCCGGATCGGGTTCGCGGAGCCGACGAAGGGCCCGGTGACCGGCGCCATCGTCCGGAAGTTCAGGATCGTCCTGCTCTTCGGATCGTTCGAGCTCGCGTTGGCCGCGACGGCGATCAGGCCGACCGCCAGGACCGCTCCGAGCACCGCGGTGAGCCACCGTCTCATGGTCTCGTCTCCCCTCCGGACCGCCGTGCGCGGTCCGTCCGGTGGGACTACGCGTGAGGGGATGTCCCGGATTCCGCCCGGGTCCCAGGACGAGACCGGACGGAGAGGATCGCGGCTCCATGCAAGTATTGAGCCGGTCCGGGATGTCCCGGCCAAGGCTCGAGGGAGGGCACGTCGATGATGGATCCGATCGCTGGGGTGGCAGACAAGCTCGAGGCGAAGGCGGCCTCGTTCGTCAAGGAGCACCGGCTGCCGGGGGCGGCCGTCGGCGTGGTCCGCGGCGACGGGCTGGTCTGGTCCGCGGGCGTCGGGTTCGCCGACGTCGGGGAGCGGCGCGCGCCCGAGCCGACCACGCTCTACCGCATCGCCTCGATCACGAAGACGTTCACCGGGACCGCGATCATGCAGCTCCGCGACGAGGGGCGGCTCCACCTCGACGACCCCGCGGTGTCCCATCTGCCCGAGCTGCGCGGCGCGGCGAGCCCGTTCGGGCCGATCGAAACGCTCACGATCCGCCGGATGCTCTCGCACGAGTCGGGCCTGCAGGGGGATCCTCCCGGCACCGACTGGACCGCGATCGCGTACGAGAGCGTCGTGGACCGGAACCTCGAACGCGTGACCGAGATCGGCACGCGGGTCCCGCCGAACTCGCAGCAGAAGTACTCGAACATCGCGTACCAGCTCCTCGGCGAGATCGTCGCGCGAGTGAGCGCCAGGCCGTACGTGGAGTACGTGCGGGACAGGATCCTCGAGCCGCTCGGAATGTCCTCGACCGTGTTCGAGCCGCTCCCCGACGCGCTCCGTTCGCGCACGGCGGCGGGGTACGCCGGCCGGTTCCTCTCGGACGAGCTCGACCCGGCCTCGATCCCGCCGACCGCGTGGGCCGAGGGCGGCCTGTGGTCATGCGTCGGGGACCTGGCCCGGTGGATCGCGTTCCAGCTCCGGGAGGACGGAGGCCCGCGCCAGGGCGCCCAGGTGCTCGCCGGCTCCACGCTGAAGGAGATGCACACGGCCAGGTACCTGGGCGACGACGCGTGGACCGAGGCCTGGGCGATCACGTGGTACGCGAAGCGCCGGGGCGACGTGATCTGGGTGCAGCACTCCGGAGGCCTGCACGGCTTCACCTCGAACGTCTGCTTCGATCCGAAGGAGCGGGTGGGGGCGATCGTGTTGCTGAACGGGAACGAGGACGCCGACGTGCTCGCGATGGACCTCGGGACGATCGCGCGCGAGGCCGTCGGCGCGGCCGCGCCCCCGATCGAGCCGCCGCCGCCGCTGCCTGATGCGTATCGCCCCCTGCTCGGGATCTACCTGAACCGGGAGGCCGGGTGGGTGATCCGGGTCGAGTGGCGCGACGGGAAACTGTCGATCCTCGACCCGGACGATGCCACGTGGCGACCGGTCCTCGCGCCGACCGGAGACCCGGACGCGTTCGTCGTGGAGCCGGGGGTTCGCGAGTCGGGTGAGCCGGGGGTGTTCCGGCGTCTCCCCGACGGGCGCGTCGTGTCGCTGTTCCTCGCCTCCGAGACGTGGCAGCGGCTGGATCCCGTGTCCCCGCCGCCCGAGGGCTAGCTGGTCGGCCGTCAGAGCTCGCCGATGAGCTCGATCGGGAACGGCGGCTGGGCGAGCGGCTTCACCGCGAGCCGGAGCAGGACGAGCGGATTGTCGTCGCCGGCGGCCCGGTTCAGGTGGAGCTCATCGCAGCCCGTGCAGCGGTGGACGATGACCCACTCGCCGTCGCCGCGAACGCCGATCGCGATCGGCTCCATGAGCGAGCCGCAGTCTGCCGCGCGGTCGCCGGGACGGTCGTCGTCGAGGTGACGGCTCCATAGGCAGGTGGGGCAGTGATTGCGGTGCGCCGTGCCCGGCGCGTGCGTCGGCACGTCCAGCCTGCAGTGGCCGCACCGGAACGAGCTGGGTTCATGGCGCCGTTGCCCGCGGCGCTGATCGCGTGACATGGGGAACCTCCGACAGGGGACGGTGGGGTACGCCGTCGCGCGCTGGAGGGTTCCCGAACGATCAGCAGGGGTTGAGAGCCGAACCAGGACGCGACACGATGACCACCGAGCTCACGGTCATCGGTCACCTCCTCAGGTCCGGGCCGCGTGGATCGCGGCAACCCATCGACGTTAGCCGATGCGGCGGCCGGCCGCAAGGGTTGCAGCCGTCACGGAAGCGTCCCCCCGTAGGTTCCTTGGATCGGGCCTGAGAAGGCACCAGGCTCACCTCAGCGAATTGGCCCTCGAAGGGCAAGGAGGTGAGCCTGGTGCGGGTTCAAGTGTTGCTTACGGTGGAGGTCCCCTCAACCGCCTCCTTCGATCAGGTCGAGCAGGCCTGCGTGAGCGCGTCTCGGACCGCGGGCCGGATGGCGCTCGAGCAGGTCCTTGCCGGGCGCGAGCAGCGGAGGAGACGAAGCCGCCGCCCCAAGGGCCGCGGCCACAGGCGTACCGTCCTTACCCGCGTTGGCTACGTGAGTTTTCGCCGAGGACGGTCTCGACGGGCCGATGGGACCCGTCACTTCCCGCTGGATGAGCAGCTGGGGCTGCCCCCGCATCACGAGGCCACACCCGCGGTGAGACGACGAGGGTGCGAGCTCGCCGCCTGCCATCCCTACCGCGAGGCGGCCCGGCTCCTGTCGGCGGAGGTCGGGGCTCACGTCGACCACCGCGCGATCTGGCGCTGGGTGCAGGCCGAGGCGATGAGGCGCTGAAGGCCCGCGCCGAGAAGGTGAACGCCATTTTCGGCGACGGCGAGGCGCCGCCGCGCCCGGACGAACCGGTGCCCGAGCGCCTGACCGTGGCCGTGGACGCCACCGGGATCCGGCTGATCGAAGGCGAGGGGGCATCGGTCAAGGTGGCGGTCTCGTTCACTGGGACCGAGCAGCTCAGCGCGTCCAAGCGCCGCCTCCTCGGCCGCCACGTCTTCGCCGACATCTGCGAGCCCGACCCGTTCGGCCAGGCCCTTGCCTTCGAGCTCGAGCGCACCTACGGCGCCCACCGGATCGGATCGTGCATGCTGCTCGCCGACGGGGAGACCTGGATCAAGCAGCTCGCCGGCGACTGGTTGCCGACGGCCCGGTACCAGTGCGACCACTGGCACCTGGCGGTCAAGATCCGCGAGTTCTGCGAGCGAGACGAGCACCGGTTCCGACGGATGCTCGACCGAGCCTTCGCCACGCCGCATCGCCTGGCCGCGCAGCTTGTGGCCGGCAGGTGGAAGGGAGACCCCGACAAGGCTAGGGAGCTCGCCGTGTACCTGACCAACAACGGCGATCACCTGCACACGTACCGGCACATGGGTCCTGGCCGGTGGATGCACGGGTCGGCTCCGGCCGAAAAGCACGTCGAGCTCACCGTGAACCGGCGGTTCAAACGCCGAGGGATGCGGTGGTCACGACGGGGAGCACGCAACTTGCTCGCCCTTCGACTGGAGGTGATCGCCTCGCGCTGATCCCGTCGGGCTCTTCGTTGTGCGACCGGCTTGCTCCGTCGCGAAGAGCTGGACGGAGAGGCCGAGAACACCCATCATCACCAACAACCCGAGGTGAGTCTCAGGGACCTACATCGGGACGCTTAGGCCGTCACTCGTTCTCGGCGCGAGGGCGCGCGCCGACGGCCAGCGCCACCTGGGTCAGGTCCGAGCGCAGCCCGCGGATCTCTTCCCCGAGTTCGGTCCGCAGGCCGTGGATCTCCCCCCTGAGCTCGGTCCGGAGTCCGTCGATGTCCCCTCTGAGCTCGGTCCGGAGCCCTGCGATGTCCTCGCGGAGCTCCCGGCGGAAGCCGGTCACCATCCAGGCCAAGGCCGCTCCCACCGCTGCCACGACCAGAGCGTTTGTGAGCGTTTGCACGGCGTCCATGAAGACGACCCCCACGTCCGTAGGGGGAGATGGAGCGACTGTAGCACCGAGCGCCGACACGGCGCGATGCCACGGCGTGCCGAAGAAGCCCCGTGCCGGAGAGAATCGGTCTGCCGGGGACGTCCCCTCCTCGGGAGAGGTGGGAGGATGCGGAGGTCCGTCGTCCTCGCTTCCATCCTCGTCACGCTCCGGTCGCCTGCACGACCGTCCGGGAACCTGCCCGACCGATCGAGCTGCAGGACGGCATCTCGTTCACGGGCTGGTGGCACGAGGCGTTCCAGGGGGCGGGGCCCGAGGAGTCGATGACCAACCTCGCCGACACAGGAGCCGGATGGGTGGCCATCGTGACGACGTGGTACCAGCCACGATCACCTCCACGCGCATCCACCCCGCCCACAAGACCCCCACCGAGAAGGGGCTGCTGCACATGATCCGGACGGCCCACGGCCTCGGTCTGAAGGTGATGCTGAAGCCGCACATCGGCCTCCTGCGCGACCCGGACTACGACCGACCACGGATCGGGACCGCGTGGACGGACGATCCGCTCGCGTGGGATCGATGGTTCGCCAGCTACCGCCGGTTCATCGTCCACTTCGCGGACATCGCCGAGGCGTCGAGCAGTTCGCGGTCGGCACCGAGCTCCCGGGAACGTCGGGAGAGACCGAGCGCTGGCGCGAGATCGTTCGGAGCATCCGCGACCGCTTCTCGGGCACGCTGGTCTACGCGGCGCTCACCGGCGGCGAGGAGTCGGCGGTGCGGTGGTGGGACGCGGTCGACCTGATCGGCGTCGATGTCTACTACCCCTTGACCGATGAGGACGACCCGACCGTCCAGGACCTGAAGGACGCGTGGGCGCCGCACGTCCGCGAGTTCGCCGATCTCTCCGCGGCATGGGACGACAAACCCATCCTGTTCACGGAGATCGGATACCGGAGCATCGACGGCGCGAACACGAACCCGTGGGACTGGATGTGGGAAAGGCCGCTGGACCTGCAGGAGCAGGCGGACTGCTACCGTGCGGCGCTCGCGTCGGTCTGGAACGAGCCGTGGTTCGCCGGCGTGTACTGGTGGGACTGGAGCGCGGCGCTGAACGTCGGCGGCCGACGGGACGTCGGCTTCACGCCCTTCGGGAAGCCGACCGAGGACGTGCTTCGCTCCTGGTACTGAGCAGCGTCGCGGGAGACCTCCCCCCTTCTCACTCGGGGCCGGCCCAGCCGATAAGACCCGTGAGGCCAGGAGCGCGGCCATGCGCCCCAGCGCGGCTTCGCGGTTCTGCAGCTGCGATCGATGTTCGGAGGCGGTGACCGTGAGCACGCCGTCGACGAGCCGGTCGGCCAGACGCTCGAGCGCTCGAGCCCGCTGTACCGGCCCGAGCGCGGTCGTCTTGGTCACATCGAGGCTGAGCTCCACGCGCGAGTCGGCGGTGTTGACCGACTGACCGCCCGGCCCCGAGGACCGGCTGAACCGCCACCGCAGCTCGCGGGCGGGCACCACCACGGAGCGG
>DASWAT010000104.1:0-15965 GCA_036390995.1 Actinomycetota bacterium
CTTGTTCGATGGCTGCAAACATCTCTTCGGGAACGCCGTGGGGCCAGTCCACGGACTGTCGGATCATCCCATCGATCGGTTCCATCGCCTTAGAGATGATCCTGCCCACGAGATCAGATATGCCGTCAGGGTCTCTCGGGATCGCGGAGGGCAGCGTGCGTTCTAGGATCCAGTCGAATGCCTGCTCAGCCTCTCGCTCCGCCAGGTGCCACGGTTTGCGCGGGATTTCAAGTCGTGATTCACGGAAGCTCCTATCGGCCGAGGGTTGACGTCGGCTGCGCTCGTCGCCGCCGCTGCGCGAGGAGCGCGAGGTAGCCGCCGGCACCGGCGAGCGTGAGGACGAGCAGTCCCGGACCGGCGCCCGTCAGCCGCAGTCCGGCCCGGTCGGCCAGCACGCCCCCGAGCACGGCCGCGGCCGTCCCGAACGCGGGCGCGAGCGCAACGGCGGTCGGACGATCGCGCGCAACGAGCGAGCTCCAGCCGAAGCCGACCAGCGCCAGCACCGCGAGGACGAGCGGCGCGCCGAGCGCGACGCGCGCCGTCGAAGAGTCGAGGGTCTGGTCCGGCGGACCCGTCGTGCGGCCGGCGATCGCGGCGGCCGAGACCGAAACTCCGTCCGCGACGCGCGTGAAGGGACCGTCGAGGGCCCGGCACACCGGCGGCTGGCAGACCGGGCGGCGTGCCTCGTGGCGTGAGTCGAACAGCGCGATGTCGAACACCACAGGTGCCGGCCTCCCACGCGCGGCACGAGCGGCGTCCGCGGCGGACCGATCCGCGAACGCCGACCACTCCCGCTCCTCGTCGGCCGAGAGCCCGGGCGGCGGCGGCGGGACGATCACGTGCACGTCGGGGATGCGCCCGGGTGGCACGGTCGCCCGGATCACGTTCTGCAGCAGCGTTGCGACGAGCGACATCTGGGTGGAGGGCGGGTCGATCGGGAAGATCCACGGGGTTCCGAGCGGCGTCCCGGACGCGGCCCCCACCGCAACGGCGACCGCGTCGACCGCCCGGGGCTTGAGGTATGGCTCCTCGCGCAGCCACGCGATCGCAGCTCCGGCCATCATCGCCAGCGTCAGCGCCGCGGCCACGGCGACCATTAGGCGGCGGCGCGACCAGCGCTCGACGATCGCGGTCACCCCAGCGGCGGCGAGGATCGGGATCGCGTAACCGAACGTGATGAAGCGGTCCGGAGGGAACCACGCCGTCACGGCGCCGACGGCGACACCGGCGACCGTCACTGCGAACCACGCGACGAGCGCCCGGCGGACCCAGCCGCGGCATGCGGTGACACCGAAGGCCGCAAGCGGCACCGACGCCGACAGCGCGTACCGCCACCACCGTTGGATCAGACGGTCGCGGTACGCGTGCGCGAGCGCATCGCCGAGCCCGGCGCGCCGCAGGAACGCGTCCTGCGAGGTATCGGTCCGGAAGACGGGCGGTCCGGCCAGGAGCAGCACCCAGCCCGCGCCGAAGACCGTCGCTCCCCCGATCGTCGCGGCGAGCGCCCGCCACGTCTGCTCGCGCTCCCTCGCGAACGCCAGCGCGCCCGCGAGGACCAGCACCGCGGCGCCGACGAGGAAGAACAAGGGGTGAGCGAGCGCGCCCGCGCCGAGCAGCACGGCGGCCGCGACGACGGATCGGCGAGAGGCGTCGTCCAGGACGACGAGCGCCGCGACGAACACCACCGCGAAGATGAGGTTGGAGACGTAGCCGGCGACGAGGTGTGTCGCGAACGTTCCCGCAAGCGTGCCCGCCAGGGCCCACCCGATCCGCGAGGCTCCCCCGGTGCGCGCGAGCGCCGCCGCTGCGGCCCCGATAGCTACGCCGAGCGCGCATTCGACGCCGGCGACGGCGGCGGGTAGCCCCACGCCGGTGCCGAGCGTGACGCCGAGGAGCGCCATGGCACCCGGGCGAGGGACGGCCGAGAGCCCATCCGCACCGGCAAGACGCATCCACCAGAGGTACACGGGCGCATCGGGACCGACCGGGTACACGAACCCGCGCAGCAGGAACAACCCGAGGAACCAGACGTGGAGCCCTCCGGCGAGCGCGGCGAGCAGGAACGCGTCGGAGCGGAACCGAGAGCGGATCAGCGACTGCCCTCCCGAGGTCGGCCGAACGCTAACAGGGGTTGATGACGCCCGCAAGGGAGCAGCCGCGGAGATCGCCCCGGCTCTACACTCCGAAGAAGTTCTCGTAGATCTTGATGACGCCCGGCCCCAGGATCACGATGAACAGCGCCGGCAGGATCAGGAAGATCGTGGGGAACAGGAGCTTCAGCGGCACCTTCTGAGCCGTTTCCTCCGCTCGCTGGCGGCGCTTCTGCCGAAGCTCCTTCGACTGAGCCCGAAGCACGTTCGCGACCCCAACGCCGTACTTGTCGGCCTGGATGATCGACAGCACGAACCCATCCAGTTCCTCGACGTCGGTCCGGTCGCTGAGGTGGCGGAGCGCCTCGATCCTGCTCACGCCGATCTGCATCTCCTGGAGCGTGCGACCGATCTCCTGAGACAGGGGACCGGGAACGTTCCTGACCACCTGGGCGAGCGCCGCATCGAAGCCCATGCCGGCCTCGACGCTGATCGTGAGCAGGTCCATGGTGTCGGACAGCGCCTTGCGGATCTCCTTCTGGCGCTTGGAGGCGCGAGTCGAGACAGCGGCGCTCGGCGCCGTGTACCCCACCAACGCGAACAGTACGACCGCCATCACCCGGAGGATGCCCGGCAACGGGAGCGCCGGGCTCACCACGACGCCGCCCACCACGCCGACGATGGCGAAGACGACCTTGAACGCCACGATCCGTTCCGCTGTCAGACCCGGCGGGTTCCCCGCCAGCACGATCAGGCGGTCCGTGCGCTTGTACAGATCCAGGGGCGTGACGCGGGTGATCGAGGAGATGACCTTGCCGGCGAACGGAAGCACGAGCCGCTCCAGGGCCGACCTCTTGAGCTGCTCGTGCCGGAAGCTGGCCATGGTCTCCGGAACATCCCCGACCTGCGTGCGGAGCACCGACACAGCGCGGCGTCGCCCGCTGAGCGCCATCTCCACCACCAGGCCGAGCAACAAGACCGTCACGAACGTGCCGACGAGCGCGAGCGTGAGCCACACCTGGTTGCTAAACATCGATCTTCACGATCCTTCTCATCACGAAGATGCCTGCGGTCATGAGGCTCCCACCTACGATCAACATGATCTGGCCGATGATGTTGTGGAACAGGGGGTTGATGTACTCGGGATTGACGATCACGAGGTACGTGAAGATGCCGAAGGGCAGTGCGGTCAGGATCCCGATCGACCACCGTCCTTCCGCCGATAGGACCCTCACCTGACGGTGGATGTACGCACGCTCGCGAACCGTGTTGGCAACGATGTCGAGCACCTCCGCCAGGTTCCCACCGACCTCCCGTTGGATGTTCACGGCCATGACCGCCCAGTGCATGTCCTCGCTACCGATGCGATCGGCCATCGCCACCATGGCTTCGTCGACCGGCCGACCCAGCCGGATCTCGGACACCACGCGATGGAACTCGGAGGCGGAGGGCTCGCTGATCTCGTTGGCCACCTGGTCGAGGGACTGGAGGAAGCTGTGCCCGGCTCGGAGGGAGCTCGCCAGGATCGATAGGACGTCGGCCAGCTGCTCGGACATCTTCTTCTGCCGCTGGCTCCGCGCACGCGCGAGCCAAGCGTACGGGATCAGGCTCGCGAAGACGGCGACCGCCAGGACGAAGAAGATGTTCCTCAGGAGCAAGGCTCCGAGGACGCCGCCGGCGATGGCGCACACGGCCATGAACGCCACGAACTCGCCGGCCTTCATGGGGAGGCCGGCCTGTTCGAGCTTCGCGTCCAGGCGATCGCTGAGACCGCCCACCGCGGCGATCCGCTCCCCCGCCTGGGCCAGTCCCGCGGGCATCCACAGGGTTTCCTGGGCTTTGCGGTCGGCACGCCGGCCGAGGATGCGGGAGGCGAGGCTCCGCCGCTGCCGCTGTTCCCTGATGGACAAGATCATCAGGGCAACCAGGAAGGTCGCCACGAAGGCCGCGCCCAGAACGATGGTCAGCCAGGCGTCGGTGCCGAACAGCTTCTGGACCTCGCGGGTCATCTGAAGCGACCTCCCTCAGGCGCGAAGATCTCGGGGGCGAGCGTGACCCCGCGCTCGGCCAGATGCTCCACGAACCGCGGACGGAGCCCGGTGGCCTGAAGGCCCCCGCGGAACTTGCCCTCCTCGTCGATCCCGGCGGCGTAATCGAACAGGAACAGGTCTTGAAGGGTGATGATCTCGCCCTCCATCCCCACGATCTCCGTGACGTGGGTGATGCGCCGCACCCCGTCCTTCATGCGTGCCTGGTGGACGATCAGATGGAGAGCAGAGGCCACCTGTTCCCTGATCGCCCGGATCCCGAGGTCCATCCCGGCCATCAGCATCATCGTCTCCACGCGGGACAGCGCGTCGCGTGGCGAATTCGCGTGAACGGTCGAGATCGAGCCGTCGTGGCCGGTGTTCATGGCCTGCAACATGTCCAGGGCCTCGCCGCCACGGACCTCCCCGACCACGATCCGATCGGGCCGCATGCGCAGGGAGTTCCGGACCAGGTCGCGAACCGTCACCTCGCCCCGGCCCTCGATGTTGGGCGGCCGGTACTCGAGGCGCACCACGTGCGGCTGCTGGAGCCGGAGCTCCGCCGAGTCCTCGATCGTGACGATGCGCTCGTCGTCGGGCAAGAACGATGACAGCACGTTCAGGGTCGTCGTCTTCCCCGCGCCGGTCCCGCCGGAGACCAGGATGTTCAGGCGCCCGCGGACGCAGGCGTCCAGCAGCTCCACGGTCTGCCTGGTGAGGGTCCCGAAGGAGATCAGGTCCTCGGCCTGGTACGGCTCGGCGGAGAACTTCCGGATGGTCAGGCAGGGGCCGTCGATCGCGAGGGGCGGGATGATCGCGTTCACGCGCGAGCCGTCAGGCAGGCGCGCGTCCACGTAGGGCGACGCCTCGTCGACCCGGCGACCCACCCTGGCCACGATCTTGTCGATGGTCCGGCGGAGCTGGCTTTCATCGTGGAACTTCGCACCGCTCCAGTAGATCTTGCCGGCGCGCTCGACGTAGATGGAGTTGAATCCGTTCACCATGATCTCGGTGACGTCGGGGTCGCGGACGAACGGCTCGAGCGGACCCAACCCTAGGACGCTGTCCCCGATCTGTCGAACGATGACGAGCTTCTCCTGCGCGGAGAGGCCCGACTCCTCCTCGTCCAGCAACTCTCGGAGGTGCTGGTGGACGAGGCCCTCGAGCTCGCTGTCGGAGAGCGTGGCGTCGTAGAGCCGAGGCCCGAGCGTCTCCACCAGACGGTCCTGGACGCGGCTGCGAACGTCCGCGATCCGGTCCTTCTCTGTTGCCTTGGCCAGTCGTTCTGCGAGCGACATGTCGTTGTCCTCCTACCGCTTGAAGAGGCGCCGTCTCCCCTGGGAAGGCGTCAGCCCGAGCTCGCCCTCCTCGACCGAGGATGGGCTGATGAACCGCGATGCCATCCGGCGGATGCTGTCGGCGACCTCGGAGTCCGGCTCCTCCAGGACGACGGGCCGTCCCTTGTTCAGGCAGGTGGGCACGAGGCGGCTGGACGGGATCTTGGTGTCCACCCGGATCTTCATGACCCGCTCCACGTCCTGTGCATCCAGGCCGACCCGGCTGTCGGCCCGGTTCAGGACGATCCGGAACCGGTCGCGCGGCAGGCCGATCGTGAGCAGCGTCTCGAGCGCGTTCGACAGGTGCTTGATCCCCACGATGTCGAGCCCCGTCACCAGGCAGATGACGTCTGACAGGTCGAAGCACGCCCAGGCGAGGTCGGTGTAGTCGACCGAAGGGTCGACCACGACGAACGCGAAGTTGTTGCGCAGAACCCGCAGGAACTTGCCCACGGCCTCTCCGCCCGGCGGCTGCGCGGATGGGTCGGGGACCCCGCCGAAGCCCCACAGGTGCTCGGCCAGCTTGGTCCCTTTCGCGAACACGGCCTCGCGGTCGGCGCCCTCGCCGAGGGAGATCAGGTCCGCCATCTGCTTCACCGGCTCGCGGCCGAAATAGGAGAAGACGTCCCCCATGTCGACGTCGAGATCTACCGCCGCAGTCTCCTGCTTCGAGATCTCGGCCAGCGCCGCGGCCAGGTTCGTGGTCAGGAAGGTCTTCCCCACTCCCCCCTTGGAGGCGAACACCGTGATGATCGAGCCCCGGTGCCTGGGGCTGGCGGCTATCTGCCCCCTCACGTTGCTGACGTTCTCCGTCCACTGGATGGCCCGCTCCACGGCGTCGCGGAGCTCATCGCTCCCGAGGGTCAGATCCACCACGTCCCGGATCCCGGCCCGCACGGCGGTCGGCAGGAACCCATTCGAGGACTTCTCCCGCACCGCGATGACCGCGGTCATCGGAGCGGTCCGGCCCACGAACTCGGCCAGGCCGAGCGCGTCGGGCTCCTTCACCTCGGGCGAGAGCACCAGCACCCTGGCCATGTGGTCGGTCTGCTCCGAGAGGATCTCCTCGGCCGCGATGACGCTCTGCACCCAGCCGACCTCGTCGGTCTCGACCTCCAGCGACCGGGCGAGTGCAGCCCGGAAGGACTGAGGCGTTCCCACGGCGATCACGTGCTGCTCGGTCATTTCACGACCTGGGCGTAGGAGATCGGCTTCATGGGCTGGCCGCTCGCGCGTGGCGGCAGAAGGCCGAGCCACACCGACCCCGTCTCCATCGCGAACACGAAGTGCTGTGAGTCTTCAGGCGAAAGAGCCAGCGTGATGGACATCGAGCCCGGAAGGCTCCCGGTCTGGGTAGCGCTGTCGCCGTTGAAGACGCCGCCGTTGCTGGACACCGGACGGTAGACGGCCAGGACCTCGGCCGAGGGCACCAACACGACGGTCACGGTGGGTGCTGTCGACTTGGCCTGGGTCCCGGAGGTCGTCGTGGTGGGGACGTTCTTGAACGTGGAGTAGATCACGACCTGGTCTCCGGTGTTGATCGCCCCCGCGACCGCTCGGGAGGCATCCAGCGGCACGTTGATCGCCTCCATGCCCTCCGGGATGGCCAGGGCCCCACCGGGGACCGTTCCCGAGACGCGGGCGACCGGGATCTGCTCCCCGGCCAAGATGGCCACGCTGTTGTTCTTGCCCCTCAGCTGGTCGACCGAGGTGACGGCGCCGTCGACGACGGCGTCCCTCGGGACCTGGATGAGCTTGAACTGGTCGTCCTTGATCAGCTGGTCCAGGTTGGTCCTGGCCGGGATGTCCACCTTGGACACGACGACCGCGACCATGGCCCCACCGGTCTGGGCCTCTTCCTGCACACCACGGGCGTACAGGAACACCCCTGCGGTCGCCAGCGTCGCCAGGACCAACGCCAGCATCACGACGAGCCCTCTACCCTTCATGACTATCCCCCCTGCGTCTTCTCGCTCAGGTGTCTTCGGCCGCCGATCGGCCCAGGTTTAGTCCACGAGTCGAACTCGCGGGTTGCCGTTGAGACTGGGATCACCCGGCGCGGCCACCTCCAGCTGGATGCAGAACACGTCCGAGGACTTGCGCTCGAACTTGCAGTTCGCTTGCTGCCGGGCCGCCTGCCCGCTCCACGCGTTCTTGATCCTCATGCCGACGAAGTCGACCACCGGGTAGGCTTCGTGGCCCGAGGTCGTGATCCACGGGAAGCACGGTGCTGTCTGGCCGTCACATGCCACCACCGGGAAGTCGACGACCGGCTTGGGGGTCATCTGGGAGACGGCGACGAGCCAGGCTTGCATCGCCTGTACGAGGTCGTTGGGCACCCCGCCCGCGGCGCACACGTACGTTGGGGGCGGACCACCCGGCGGGCCCCACAGGACGGGCTGGAAGGCGCTCGAGCTCTCCAGTCCCATCTGCTGGATGTACTCGCGGAGATCGTTCACACCGCCGGCCTGGGACGAGCAGTCCATCGGGTTGGTGTCCTCGCCCTGCACCGGCCACCCCTGGGGGAAATCGAGCCATCCTCGCTGGCTCCCTGTCTTCGATTTCGCGAACGTGAAGTAGCACTCAGCCCCGTTGTAGCCAGGCACATGGCCATCGGTGCAGTCCTCCACCTTGAGCATGTCCAGCTTGAGGGGAACCGGGTTCGACACGCCCGCGGTCCACTCCGCCGTCGCGGAGGCCACGACGGTCCCGTTGTTGATCCCGAAGATCGGCGCGAAGAAATACTGCTGGGGAACGGTGACCGTCACCGTGACCTCGTTCTTGCCGTCCGAAGCCGTGCCGCTGCACTCGGCCGGGTCGAGCTGGAAGCCGGTCACTCCTGCCGCGTCGTTGTTGTCGGTGACGAGCTCCTCGGCGGCGTTCCTCGCCTTGACTTCGCCATGGGCAAGCCCGCACTCCCTCGCCGCGGCAAGGGCGGCGGAGTCGGCGGCGTTCACCATGTTCCGCTTGAGGGCCACGCCGCGACCGAGGTCGAACGTCAGCACCAACATCCCGAGCAGGGCGATCAGGGAGATGGCCACGATGGCCAGCGTCGCGCCACGCTCTTCCTCGCGGAACCGGATCAAGCTGAACCGCCTTACTCGCATCGGAACACCGCCTTGATGGTCGAGGTCACGGTCGTGTTCTTCCAGAACGGGATCTCGATCTGGAGGGGTTGCTCCCACGAGACCTGGATGTCCTGGCCCCTATCGGTGCCTTCGCACCCATCGGGTCTGGGGGCTCCGTTCACCAGCGAGATCGAGATGGGTGGCTCCGGCGTGAACGGTTCAGCGGCGTTCTGGACCTCGGTCATAGGGTCGCAGTCACTGGTGGAGGCGACCGCGGCGCACCGAGCGCCCTCCCTGGCGGCCCCCTGGAACAGCTGGTACTGGCTCCACACCCGCCCGAACTCGATGACCCCGAACAGGATGAGGGCCAGAACCGGCAGGATGATGGCGAACTCGACGGCCGCCACTCCCTCCTCCCGCGAGATGCGCTTCCTGATGACTGTCATGGTCGCGTGCCTTCCTCCGCCTTCGCTTTGCCGATCGACTTCTATCGGCCCCTCACTCTCCCCGACCGTAAGAGTGAGCGGCCGACGAGGCCGCTCTCGATGCGTTGGTTAGCCTTGTGTAGCGAGCGTGTCGGCTCCGCGCTGGAACACACTGGCGATCGCGTTGCCGAGAAGGATGGCTGCGGTGATGATCGCGAGCGCGATCAGAACGAGCAGCAGCGCGTACTCGGTGGCGACCGCACCGTCCTCCCGCCTCAGCTTCCCGCGGAGGTCCGCAAAGAGGGCCTGCGCCCCCACGTACAGAGCGAGGAACATCTGTTCACCTCCCTTCGATCCACTCGAACCGGATGTCTCTCGTGACTTCATCGGTACGGTACGAGGGCGGCTTGAGGCATGGGTATCCCGACTTCCACCGGCTCTGCGTATGAAGTTCTACGTAGGACGGGTTCACGCGCTTCAGTCGCCCCTATGGTGTGCCGATTGGCTTCGCATGGCCGGCCCGAAGTCCGCGATCGCCCCCGCGATCACCAGCGCGCCTCGACGGCCGGCCCTCGGCCTCTGGGCGATCCGGCTCTCGCATGTCTGGACGGCGACCGGGATCGTCGTCCCCGTCCTCGTCGTGGCGGGAACACCGCTCGCCGCGATCGACCTGGCCTACCTGCTCCGCACCGGCGACATCATGTTCGACACCCACGCGATCCTCCGCACGAACGTATTCACGGCGGCGGCGTACGGCAGGCCCTGGCTCAACCAGCAGTGGCTAACCGAGATCGTCCTGGCCGGCGCGTTCCGGATCGGCGGATGGTTCGCCCTGGCCGCGCTCCGCGCGCTGCTGATAGCCCTCGTGCTCACGTTCGTGTTCCTGGCCTGTCGTGCCGCTGGTGCGGCCACCAAACGGGCCGCGGTGCTCACGCTGGCCAGCGGCGTCCTGCTCACGGCAGGGTTCAACCTTCGATCCCAGCTCCTCGGCATCCTCTGTTTCGCGGCGACGGCCTGGTTGGTGGCACGTCGCCGCGCGCATCCCGCAGGCGTATGGATCGTGATCCCCATCACCGTCCTGTGGGCCAACCTGCACGGGAGCTTCTTCATGGCCCCCCTGCTGCTCGGGCTGGCATGGGTCGAGGACCGGTGGGTACGGGGACGCGGAGCACACAGCCTGCTCCTGGCCGGCCTCGGCAGCCTGCTCGCGACGACGGTGAACCCGTACGGCTATCGGGTGTGGTCCTACGCCGCCGGCCTGGCAACGGATCCGGTCATCCGGAGAACGATCACGGAGTGGCAGCCCCCCACGATCGAGGTCTACACGGGGGCCGCATTCTTCCTGTCGGTCGTCGTGGTGGCGGCGGTGCTGATCGCCAGGGTGCGGCGCCCGGTCCCGTGGGCTTCGCTGCTGCCGCTCGCGGTGTTCCTGGCGATCGCCCTGACCGCCATCCGCGGCGTGTACTGGTGGGCCATGGTCGTTCCGATCGTGCTCGCCGGCGTGCTGTCGGACGGGCCGGCGCCCACCGAGCGCCCGGATCCCGCCGGGCCCTTGAACACCGCCCTCCTCGGCCTGCTGGCGACCGCCATCATCGGGGTCATGCTCCGGTGGGTGCCCTACACCGGACCGGCCATGCCGGATGGGGACAGGCTGTTGTTCGCTCCGGTGGGGATCACCCGTGAGCTGCACGAGATCCTCCGACCGGGACAGGTCATGTTCAACGCCCAGGAGTGGGGCTCGTGGCTCGAGCTCGAGTTCCCACAGAACCCGGTGACGGTCGACTCCCTCATCGAGGTCGTCCCCCAGAGCGTGTGGTGGAAGTACTACGACGTCTCAGGGGGCGTGGAAGGTTGGCAGGCGACCTTGGACTCCTGGCACGTGGACGTGGCGGTCCTGGCCCGAGACCAGCAGCCCGACCTCATCCCGAAGATGAAGGCCGACCCCCGCTGGCGGTTGGTCTACGAGGACGCCGACGGGGTCATCTTCAGGCGAGCCTCGGCGCCCGTCCGGGCGGCGGAACCCGCGGGCGGCACGACCCTCCGCTCGAGCAGGTAGACGGCGGGAACGGCCCCGAGCAACGCGTTGCGGAGCAACAGGCTCGCCTTCACCGACCACAGTGGGCCACCGGCGAGCGCCCAATTGGACGCGAGGAGCATCAGGCCGCTCACCAGCATCAGCGAGGCCAGCAGCCACCGGACGTACCCCGTTCGCTCCGTCCAGGCGATGGCGGCCCAGGGGGCGAGCCAGATCATGTAAGGGGGCGACAGGAGCGGTGCGGACAGCATGAGGATCGACACCGCTGCCGCCGCCGGGAGGCCGAGCTCCCGCGGCTGCCGCCGGGATGCCCGGTACCACACCGCCGCGATCCCGGCCGCGGCCGCGACCAGCAACAGCGCCTTCGCCCAGTCCGGTGCGACGCCCAGGCGCGAGGAGTCGTTGATGCTGACGAAGGTTCGTCCGAGAGCCCACAGGATCGAGCCGACCAGGCTCTCGTACTCCCATCCGGGGGTGTGGCGCTGGGTCGCCACCTGCAGCAGGCCCGACGGGCCGCCCCACCACACCCACACGAACGTGCCGAGCGTGAGCGCCGCCACCGACCAGGCGAGCGCTCGCCGTTTTCGCTGCAGGACCATCACCGGCACGAGGACGAGCGGCCACACCTTGGCCAGGATGGCGGCGGCCAACGCCACGCCGCCGAGCCGTTCGCGTCCTCGAACCACGAGCGCGATCGCACCGACTGCCAGCGCCACGGAGATGAGGTCGATGGTCGTGTACAGGAAGCCGAGGAGCGGCACGGTGAAGAGCAGGTAGAGGACCGCGCTCCTCGGGCCCCAACCGAACGCGAGCGCGACGACGGTGACGAGGTCGCAGAGGGCGATGAGCCAGACCAGGTGGGCGCCGGTCTCGTTGCCGTTCGTTCCGGCGACCATCTCGATGGCGCCCAGCGACACGGGTGGGTACTCGACTGGGAAGTCCCGGTAGGGCATGCCCTCGGCTGCGGCGATCTCCGTGAACCTGGAGACGTAGGTCGTGCGCGGGACCGGCGGCCCCGACTCGAACTGGCGAAGCGACGAGGAGATCTGCTCGCCATGGGCGGTGACCCCGATGACCAGGAGTGCGAAAAGGACCAGCCGCCTGGCCAGGCTCCTCCAGTCCTCGCGGGAGCTGCTCGCCATGGCGGCAACCCTCACCTGCAGCTTGGAGTCCATCCCCGTCTATATCGGCGGCACCGGGGGGGGATGTAGCGGCTCAGCCGAACCCGGAAGAATCTGGATCGCGCGCTAAAGGTTCCCGGCCTTCCTGGCCGAATGATATCGAACAGGAGGGGAGGACCATGAGCGTGGTCCGCAAGTCACCCAGGGCGGTCACGTCGTACGACCCCGTCGTGCGGTGGAAGGCACGCGCGTGGGGCTTGGTCGCGTACCTCGCGGTCCTGGCGGCCGTGGCGACCATCGTGCTCTTCGCCGTTCGGTACCAGCCCCTCTCGGCGGCGAACCTCGCCTCGGGGCCGGTGACGCAGTCTGGCGGGAACATGGTCCGGGTGGGATACGCGAACGGCGGGACGTTCGCCTTCGGCTTCCTGGTCGTGAACGACGGCCCGCTCCCCGTGAAGATCCAGAGGATCCAGGTGACCGGCCAGAGCGAGCTGCTGGTCCCGGTCAGGCTCGAGACGGCCGCGAAACGTTACGCCGGCAGCCTGGGCGAGGGCGATCCCTCTCTCGACGAGTTCCTTCCGTTCACGTTGGCGGGCGGCGATCGCCGGTGGATCGTGGTTCGGACGCGCTTCGGGAACTGCGGTCGCTTCGCGGCCGGCGCCTTCGAGACGTACACGCGGTTCCAGGTGACCTACAGCGTGCTCGGGTTCACGAAGCACGCCTGGGTCCCGCTCCCCAAGGACATCAGGGTAGACTCGCCCCCGGACTGGGCATGTCCCGCGCGGACCGGGTAGGGACCGCTCGGGTGATTGAAGTGCCATACCCTGAGCCCCAGAATCGCGGCGTGGCTCCCGAGGCGCCAGGGGGGACTGCCATGGAAGAACCGCAGCCCAAGCGAAGCCCGTTCGGCTACACGTCCAGGAGCGTACGTCTGACCCTGGCGGATCGCGACAGGTTGCTCGCGGAGGCCTCGGAGCAAGCCAGGGCGGCCGAAGCTCTGGCGCTCGAGTTGCGGTCCGAGGCCGAGAGGTTGAAGACGCAGCTCGCCGAACAGGCCGAGCAGCTCCGTGCACTGGGGGCCGAGGCTGCTGAACTCAGGACCGACCGAGACGCCACTCGCCGGGACCTCGAGGGAGCGGTTGCGGACGCGGCGGGCCTGCGGCTCGAGCTCCTCGAGCTGACCGTCAGCATGCGCGAGCTGGAGACCGTCCGGCACGACCCAGAAACGACCCAACACGAGAGTGAGACCGCCCGAGACGAACCGGACCTGCAGGACGAGCACCTCCGAGCGGCGGAGGAGCTGAGCGCGGGGCGGAGCGACGAGATCGCGGTCCTCCGGCAGGAGCTGGGTTCGGCACGCCGGCACTTCCTGATCCAGAGCCAGCGGGCCAGGAGCGCCGAGGCCAGGGTCGAGGAACTGGAGGCCGAGGTCCGGTCGGTGCGCGCTGAGCTCGAGGCCGGGCTCAGCGCCGCCACAGCCGAGCTCGAGGCCGCGCGCGCGGCCGTTGAGGAAGCCGCGGCGCGTCCCGCGCCGGATCCCCCGGCCACGGCTGAGGAGCCGTCGGCCGTCCTGGAGGCCGCGGGATCGACCATGGACCGGATCATGGACGGTGCCGAGACCGATCCGGCGGAGGACCTCCGGGAGGCGGAGCGGCCCCGCCGCGAGAACCAGGCGGAGATCGAGCGGCTGGCGGCGTACCGCGACCGCCTGGCTCCCCTCGTTGGCGTGGTCCGGTCCACGATCAAGGACGCAAGGGAACGGGCTGCTGGGATCGGCGACCAGGTCGGCGAAGCCGTCGCCCCCCTCACCGAGGCCATGGCGGACGTGAGTGACCGGCTGGCGGCGTTCGCGGAGCTTGCCACACTCCTGGACGAGGCGAACCGCGAGCCTGCATCCGAACGTTCGCTCAACCCTATCGAGCTCGACGAACAGGATGGCCCGCCGAGTCAACCCGATCCGCCTGGCGGGGTGGGAGCCAGCAACGGGAGGTCCGATCGCACCGACGCCGGGTAAGGCCGGTTCCGTTCACGCCGGCAAACGTCCTAAAGGCGTCCGTCCCGCGCCCCGATTGCTATGGAGAGGCCATCTGGTCGCTCGCATCGGTCAGCGCGGAGGGGGTCACATGGATCCAACCTACACGGACGAAGTGCCGGACCCAGACGTCCAGAGCGAGCCGTCGACCTTGCTGTCGCGCCTGGAGTTCGTGCCCCCACCCGAGTCCCCTCCCCCCGAGTACGCGAGTCTCGAGACCCGCGCGAAAGCCCTGGCCATCGACGCGCTCCTCGCGCTGGGGGCGGTCGTCGTGCTCGCCGTGCTCCAGGGAGGGCTGGGTGGGTCGTTCGGCTCGGCGCTCACGGGAGTGCCGTTCCTGGTGGCCACGGTCGGGTGGTTCATCTACATGACCCTGATGGAGGGGTTGACCGGCGCTTCGGTGGGCAAGCGGGTCATGAAGCTCCGCGTCGTCTCGGTCGAGGGTTCGCCGATCTCGCTCGAGGCGGCGCTCATCCGGAACGGGCTGAGGATCCTGGACGCCTTCCCGTACGTCGTCCCCTACCTCGTAGGGACCAGGGCGATCCGCAGGTCCCCAACGAAGCAGCGTCTCGGCGACCAGGTCGCCGAGACCGTCGTCATCGTGGACCGCGCTCCCGTCCGATAGCCCCACAACACGCGTGGTCCCAGCGGAGCGCATCCCACCTAAAGCCTGCCCGCCCGGTTGACGATGCCAGTGGGGTCGCCAGCCGACGAGGGAGCGATGCCATGCGGCAGACGACCCAAGAAAAGGAGTTAAAGGGGGCCGTTAGGTCCGGCTCTATCTCCTGCCCGTAAGCGGTCGCGGTCAGTCGCCGCCTGGGCGAACCGAAGACCGGCGAGGAGGCATGATGTTGAGGCGACGATATCGAGAGGGCAGCCGTGGTGCGGTCCAGCCGAGAGATCCTGAGATCAGCGAGGCCATCGGTCCGGAGATGACCTTGGGGGCCCTGTTCTCTGGCCAGGCGAACATGGACCTCGAGGACGCCCCAGGCGAGGCAGAGGGGTCTGCGTATCCAGAAGACGAGCTGCGGATGGCCTATGAGGAAGCGGTACGCCGGGCCGCCAAGTGGTACAGGTCGAGGCTCTTCGGACCGGCCGCGGAGCCGGATCAGGAGCGCGGGGCGGAGCCGGACGCTCCCGCCATGTTGGAGCCAGATGACACCGACGCCCGCTCCCGCCACTCCCCCGGCGGGCCCTGAGCGGATCAACGGATCGCGTCCGGAGAGAGCGCGGACGTTGAATCGATATGCGCTGATCTGCACCAGCTCTTCCGGCACGGCACAAGAAGAACCGGCCCCCGCGGGGGGCCGGTTCTTCTTTCGAATCCCTCGGAACCGAGCCTAGTGGGTGTGCCTGCGTACGGGTGAGGTGTCGACCGAACAGACGTCGACCCCAGCGTTCAGGGCAACCCTCGGCGCCTTGGCCCGGTACTTGCCCGTCTTGTCCTTGATCCGCTTCTTGTAGGACCCGCTCGCACTGGTGGTCGTGCTCCCCACGTTCTTCCAGTGCCCAGAGACGCGGCGCTGGATCTTGACGGGAACGCTCGCCGCGCAGGCGGTGAACCCGTCGCCCACGCTGACGACCCCCCTGGCGACCAGGTGCTTCTTCAGCTTCAGCGTCACGCTCCTCGAATGGGTTTTGCTCACCGTGAAGTTGGTCAAGCTGGTCGCCGAACCGCCCGGGGTCGTCACCTTGATCGGGCCGGTGGTGGCCGTCGAAGGCACGGTGGCCGTGATCTGGGTCGCCGAGTTCACGGTGAACGTCGCGGTCACATTATTGAACGTGACCGAGGTCGTCGTGAAACCGGTTCCACTGAAGTTCGTCCCGGTG
>DASWAT010000105.1:0-23656 GCA_036390995.1 Actinomycetota bacterium
ACCGGGATCACGGCGCCGACCGCGAACAGGACGAAGGACGTGAACGCCGCCACCCACGGCGAGCCGCCGAGCTCCTGCGGATCGATGCCCAGCTCCTCGCGGGCCATCGCATCGAGGGCGGCCGACTCGTCCTTGATCAGCAGGGCCGCGAACTCGTCCGCCGCCTCGGGGCGCATCCCCTTCGCCTGGTAGATGAGGCTGAGCTCCTCCTGTTCCTCGTCCGGGATCGTGGCGATCTCCTCGGCCTCCACCGCGATCTGCCGTTCGTACAGCTCGCGCGAGCTCTGCACCGACACCCATTCCCCCAGGGCCATCGAGAACGCGCCGGCGAACAGTCCAGACAAGCCGGCGATCACCACGGCGTTCGTGGACACGTTCGCGCCGGCGACCCCCATGACGAGGCTGAGGTTCGAGGTCAACCCGTCGTTCGCGCCGAGGACCGCTGCTCGCAGCGCGTTGCCACCCACCGAGCGATGCCTGCCTTCGATCTGCGCGAGGGTGCCGCCCTCGAGGCCGCGACGGGTGGGCCCGGCCAGGGCCCGGAGGAGCCGGGCGTGGGATCGCTCGTCGCTCGGCAGGGTGGTGCCGCCGGTCTCCGGCTGGTGGTCGTACATGTGCTGGTTGATCTCCTCGAGTGAGGCCACCGTCGGCAGCACCAACCGGGCGCCGAACCGCGCGGCCAGCCAGCGCAGGACCCGGGCCCGCCAGGTGATCCGGCGGGGCGGGATCTGGGCGCCGGCCTCTCGCAGCCGCTCCTCCCAGAACGCTGCGTGCCGGAGCTCGATCTCGGCCAGCCTGCGATAGAGGGTCGCGAGCTCGGGCTTGCGCTCCCGTTCGGCCATGGCCTCGTACAGGGTGGCGCTGTCGATCTCGTCCTGCAGGTTGTCTCGGTAGCGATCGACGTCCGATCCCTGGGGCATCGGGCTCCTCCATGGCATCCGGTCCGGTCCAGCCTACGCCGCCCCCGACGCCCGCCGGGTCCCGTCGAGCGGGGGACGTTCGGCACCGGATGGAACCGTCCGGGCGGCCGGAGCATCGGCGTTGGAGGGTCCTCGATGCGTGGAGGTGTCGCGGCGTTGCTCTGTCTCGGTCTGGTCGCGTGCGGAGGGACGGGATCCCAGCGGCCGCCGACGGGCTCGAGCGCCACCTCCTCGGTCGCCGCGGTCCTGGACCTCCCGCCGCCCTCGACGGCAGGAGGGACTTCCCTGGAGCAGGCGCTCTCGTCTCGTCGCTCCGTCCGCGACTTCACGGACGTACCGCTCACGACGGAGGAGCTCGGTCAGCTCCTCTGGGCCGCCCAGGGGATCACCGCGAGCTGGGGCGGACGCACCGCTCCGTCGGCCGGCGCCCTCTATCCACTGGAGATCTACGCCGTGACCGGCCAGGCCCTGTACCACTACCTGCCCGAGGGGCACCGGGTCGAGGTGGTGGGACGCGCCGACCTCCGGGCGCCCCTGGCCGCGGCCGCGTTGGGTCAGGCCCCGGTGGCGGATGCGGCGGTGGTTCTGGTCGTCACCGGCGTCGTCGCGCGGACGGAGGCGAAGTACGGAGCGCGAGCCGAGCGGTACGTGCAGCTCGAGGCCGGGCACGCGGCGCAGAACGTCCTGCTGCAGGCGGTTTCCCTCGACCTGGGCGCGGTACCGATCGGCGCGTTCCAGGACGAGGCGGTCGCGGCCGTCCTGGCGCTCCCGCCCGACCGAACCCCCTTCTACCTGATCTGCCTGGGGCACCCGGCTGCATCGTCCTGAGCCACTCGCCGGTCGCCCGCCCGGCCGTCCCGCGTCCCACCGACGAGCCTCGAACTACGATGACCGGAGATGGTGGTGGAAGGCGACGTCCTGTGGCATCCCTCCGAGGACCGGATCACGCGGTCGAACCTCGTCCGGTACCTGGACTGGCTGCGGCGGCACCGTGGCCGCACCTTCGAGGGCTACGACGACCTGTGGGCCTGGTCGGTCGAGGACCTCGAGGGTTTCTGGTCCTCCATCGCCGACTTCTTCGAGCTCCGGTGGCACCGGAGGCCCGATGCCATCCTCCCCGACCGCCGCATGCCCGGCGCGGTGTGGTTCCCCGGCGGCGAGCTGAACTACGCGGAGCACGCGCTCGCGCTCCGCGACGAGGGCACCGCCGTCCGGTTCGGCGACGAGGCCGGCGCGCTCGGCTCGATCACCCGGGGCGAGCTCGTCCGGCGGGTCGGCGCCGCGGCGGAGGGGCTGCGGCGGCTGGGCGTCCGGGGTGGCGATCGAGTGGCCGCGTTCGTCTCGAACGTTCCGGAGGCGCTGATCGCGTTCCTGGCCACGGCGAGCCTCGGCGCGATCTGGTCCTCCTGCTCGCCGGACTTCGGGGTCCGAGCGGTCACCGACCGGTTCCGGCAGATCGAGCCGGCCGTCCTGATCGCGGTGGACGGCTACCGGTACGGCGGCACGGGGTACGACCGGTTGCCGGTGCTCGCGGAGATCCGACGGGAGCTCCCCACGCTGCGCGCGACCGTCCTGGTCTCCTGCCTGCGCGACGAGCTCTCGGCGGCAGAGCTCGACGGCGCGATGCGGTGGGACGAGCTGGTTTCCGAGCCGGCCGAGCCCGATCCGGTCCCGGTCCCGTTCGAGCACCCACTGTGGATCCTGTACTCATCCGGGACCACGGGCCTGCCGAAGGCCATCGTCCAGGGGCACGGCGGGATCTTGCTCGAGCACCTGAAGTCGCTCTCGCTGCACTGCGACCTCGGGCCGGAGGACCGGTTCTTCTGGTTCACCACGACCGGCTGGATGATGTGGAACTTCCTGATCGGCGGGCTGCTGCTCGGCACGACCGTGCTGCTGTACGACGGCAGCGCCGGTCATCCCGACCTCGGCGCGCTGTGGCGGTTCGCCGAGGCGACCGGTGTGACCTACTTCGGGACGAGCGCGCCGTACCTGCACGCGTGCATGAAGGCGAACATCCGGCCGCGCGGACTGGCCGACCTGTCGGCCCTGCGCTCGATCGGCTCGACCGGCGCGCCGTTGTCCCCGGAGGGGTTCCGGTGGGTCTACGAGGCGATCGACGGCGACGTGCTGCTCGGCTCGATCAGCGGCGGCACCGACCTGTGCACCGCGTTCGTGGGCTCGTGCCCGCTGCTCCCGGTGCGAACCGGGGAGATCCAGTGCCGGTGCCTCGGCGCGAGGGTCGAGGCCCTCGGCCCCGACGGCACGCCGGTGATCGGCGAGGTCGGTGAGCTCGCGCTGACGGCGCCGATGCCGTCGATGCCGACGGGCCTCTGGAACGACCCCGACGGCAGCCGGTATCGGGAGAGCTACTTCGACGTCTTCCCCGGCGTGTGGCGGCACGGCGACTGGCTGACCGTCACCGAACACGGCGGCTGCGTCATCTACGGCCGCTCGGACGCCACGTTGAACCGCGGCGGCGTCCGGATCGGCACCAGCGAGTTCTACCGGGTCGTGGACGGCTTCCCGGAGGTCCGTGAGAGCCTGGTCGTCGACACCGGCGCGCTCGGGCACGAGGGCCGCCTCTACCTGTTCCTGGCGCTCGCCGAGGGCGCGGCGCTCGACGACCGCCTCCGCGCGCGGATCGCCGCCGAACTCCGGAGCCAGCTCTCGCCGCGCCACGTGCCCGACGAGATGCTCGCCGTCCCCGACATCCCGAAGACCCTGAACGGCAAGCGGATGGAGGTGCCGGTGAAGCGGATCCTCTCCGGCGTGCCGGTGGAAGAGGCCGCGAGCCCCGGCGCGATGGCCGACCCGGAAGCGATCCGACCGTTCGTCGAGTTCGCGCGCCGGCTCACCGCCGAGGAAGGCGCCTCGCCCCAGGTCGGTCCCGTCAGGCCATCGTGAGCGCCATGAGCGCCTTGCCGGTATGCATCCGGTTCTCTGCCTCGTCGTACACCACCGAGTGCGGGCCGTCGATCACCTCGTCCGTGACCTCGGTCCCACGGTCGGCCGGCAGGCAGTGCATGTAGAGGGAGTCATCCTCCGTCAGGGACATCCGCCGGCCGTCGCAGATCCAGTCCTCGTACTTCGCGGCGTCCGCGAGGGCGGCCCGCTCGTCCGTGAATAGGTCGAGACGTCCCCAGGACTTCGGGTAGACCACGTCGGCGCCCTCGAAGGCCGCGTCCATGTCGCCGGTGAACGCGATCGAGCCGCCACCGTCCACGGCAGCTTCCTGCGCACGCTTCACGACCTCCGGCATGAGGTCGAAGCCCGACGGGTGCGCCAGCACCACGTCGATCCCGAAGCGCGGCAGGAGCGTGAGCAGTCCCTGCGGCACCGAGAGCGGCTTGGCATACGACGGCGCGAAGGCCCACGACACGGCCACGCGGAGCCCGCGGAGGTCCTGGCCGCGCTGCTCCCGGAGCGTCATGAGGTCGGCGAGGGTCTGGGTCGGGTGGTCGACGTCGCACTGGAGGTTGATCACGGGGATCTCGGCCCACCTGGCCACCTCGCGCATGTAGGCGTTGCCCTCGTACGGGACGAGGTCGTGGCGGATCGCCAGCCCGTGCCCGTACCGGGACAGGATGATCCCCATGTCCTTCGGGCTCTCGCCGTGCGCCACCTGGGTCTTGTCGGCGTCCAGGAAGTGCGCGTGGCCGCCGAGTTGCGTCATGCCCGCCTCGAAGGCGTTGCGGGTCCGGGTGGACTTGTCCAGGAACAGCATGAACAGGGTCTTGTCGGGCAGCAGGCGGTGCGGCTCGCCGTTCTTGAACTTCGCCTTCAGCTCGCCGGCCAGCGCCAGCGACTCGTCGATCTCCTCCGTGGTCCAGTCCAGGGTCTCGATGTAGTCCCGGCCGGTCAGCGACGCGCGATCCACCATCGTCGGTCCTCCCCTTCCTCGTTGCCCTCAGATCTCTTCGCGTTCGTACGGCACGCCCAGGTCGGCCGGCGAGCCGAGCCTGCGGGCCAGGCCCAGCGCGGCGATCATCACCGCGAGGATCGTGAACAGGTACGGCAACATCCCCAGGAAGAACGGCGAGATGTCGATGCCGACCGCCTGCGCCTGGAAGTTCAACGATTCCATGAGCCCGAACAGGTACCCGCCCACGAGCGCCCACAGGGGGTTCCATCGGGCGAAGATGACCAGCCCCACGGCGATCCATCCGCGCCCCGCGGTCATGCCCTCGTTCCAACCGGGCGTGAGCGCCACCGACAGGTACGCGCCGGCGAGCCCGGCGAGCGCTCCGCCGGCGAGGACCGCCCCGTACCGGTACGCGGTCACCCGCACGCCCATGGCGTCGGCGGTCGCGGCGCTCTCGCCGACCGAGCGCAGATGGAGTCCCGGACGGGTGCGGTACAGGAGGAACCACGCGAGGATCGCCACACCGTACCCGAGGTACACGAGCACGTCGTGCTGGAAGAACACCTTGCCAACGAACGGCAGGCCGGACAACCAGGGGATGCGGACGGTGTCGAACGTGGCGTGCGCGGGGTTGCCCACGACGTTCTGGCCGATCAGCGCCGATAGCCCGAATCCGAAGATCGTGAGCGACAGGCCCGACACCACCTGGTTCGCGCGCAGCGTCACCGTGAGCACGGCGTGCAGCAGCCCCATCGCGGCGCCGGCCAGGAGCGCGGCGAGCACACCGACCACGAGGCTGCCGCTCGCGTTCGTGGCCATGAACCCCGCGACGGCCCCCACGAGCATCATGCCCTCCATGCCGAGGTTCAGGATGCCCGCCCGCTCGGCGAGGATCTCCCCCACCGACGCGAACACGAAGGTGGTGCCGGCCGCGACCGCCACCGCGAACACCGAGATCCAGGTCGAGCTCACGGCGTCCCCTCCAGGTTCTCGGGCGCCGGCGGCGTCCCCACCGCGGCCGCGGCGGGTTCGGGCCGGACGGTCCGCGTCGCCGGCTGCCACCGAACCCGGTACCGGGCCAGGAACTCGGCACCGAGCGCGATGAACAGGATCGCCCCCTGAAGGACGCCCACCACGGAACGGGTCACGCCCACGGTCTGGAGCGTGTAGCCGCCGACCTGCAGCGCGCCGAACAGGAACGCGGTAAGCAGGACGCCGAGCGGGGAGAAGCCGCCGAGCGTGGCCACGATGATCCCCGTGTAGCCGTAGCCGGGCGAGATCGTCGGCTGGATCCGATGCACGATGCCCGAGACCTCGGTCATGCCGGCGATGCCGGCCATCGCGCCGGACACCATCATCACGAGCACGACGTTGCGGACCACAGGCATCCCGCCGTAGCGCGCCGCGCCCTGGCTCTCGCCGATGAGCCGGATCTCGTACCCCCACTTCGTGCCCCGCAGAACCAACCACAGGGCCACGGCCGCGACGACGGCCAGCAGGAACCCCAGATGCAGCCGGGTCCCGAAGAACGCGGGGAGCGTGGCGTTCGCAGAGAAGGGCTTCGACAGCGGGAACCCCAGGCTCCCCGGGTCCTTCCAGCTCCCGTGGACCAGGTAGTCCACGTAGAGGATCGCCACGTAGTTCAGCATGAGCGTGGTGATGATCTCGTTCACGGCGAACTTGGCCCGCAGCAGCCCCGGGCCCAGCGCCCAGAGCGCGCCGCCCGCGGCGCCGGCGAGAACCATCGCGGTCAGCAGGAGCGGCCTCGGCCAGTCCGGGAACCACAGCGCCAGCGCGCTGGCGAAGACGGCGCCCATGTAGAACTGGCCCTCGGCCCCGATGTTCCACAGCAGCATCCGCCCCGCGAGCGCGACCGCCAGGCCCGTGAAGATCAACGGCACGGTGGCCACGAGGGTCTCGGCGAAGGCATTGCCGCCGCCGAACGCCCCGGTCCACATCGTCCGGTAGCCGTCCACAGCCGAGAGCCCCGCCGCCCAGAAGACCACCACGCCGACGAGCAGCGCCAGGAGCACCGCCGCCACCCGGGTGAGCACGAGGGCCCGCCTCGACGGCTCGACCCGCCGCTCCAGGACCACCGGCCCCACGCGCAGGTTCGTCACGAGATCTCCCGCTCGGCCCCGGCGCCCGCCATGAGGAGCCCGAGCGTCTCGACCGAGCACCGGTCGAGGGGCAGCACCCCGGCCAGCCGCCCCTCGTACAGCACGCCGATCGGATCCGACAGCGCGAGGAGCTCCTCGAGGTCCTCGGAGATCAACAGGATGCCTACCCCGGCCTCCTGGTGGGCCCGAAGGGCGCCCCGCACGGCCTCGGTGGCCGCGATGTCCAGCCCCCGGGTGGGATGCACGGCCACGACCAGGCGGGGACGCTCGGCCATCTCCCGGGCCAGCAGGAGCCGCTGCAGGTTCCCGCCGGATAGCAGACGTACCCTCGAGTCGGGAGAGACGGCCCTCACGTCGAAGGCCGTGAACATCTCCGACGTGAGCCGCTCGGCCTCGGCCCAGTCGATGAACGGGCCGCGTCCGACCGGAGGGTGCCGGTAGGCGCGAAGGATCGCGTTCTCGGCGCACGTCATGTTCGGGATCAGGCCCGAGCCCAGCCGGTCCTCCGGGATGTGCCCGACGCCGGCGTCGATCACGGCTCGTGCGGACGCGCCGGTGAGATCGCGATCGCCGACCAAGACGTGCCCGCCCGACGGCTTGCGCAGCCCGGTGACGACCTCTTCGAGCTCGCGCTGGCCGTTGCCGGCGACACCGGCGATGCCGAAGACCTGCCCGGCCCGCACCACGAGGGAGACCTCCCGGAGCGCCGGGAGCCCCCGGTCGTTGCGGGCCGAGACCGCCTCCAGCCGCAGCACGGGCTCGCCGGGCTGCGTCGCGAGCGGCGTGGTGTCGCGCTCGACGTCGCGGCCGACCATCAGCCGGGCCAGCGACCGCGCATCCGTTCGCGAGGGCATCGCGGTGCCGACGACGCGGCCACGGCGCAGGACGGTGATCCGGTCGGCGACGGCCATGACCTCGTCGAGCTTGTGCGTGATGAACACGACCGCCGCGCCGGCCTGGGCCATCGACCGGACGATGCCGAACAGGTCCGCGGCCTCCTGTGGGGTGAGCACGGCGGTGGGTTCGTCGAGGATCAGGACCCGGGCCCGCCGGTACACCGCCTTCAGGATCTCCACGCGCTGCTGCTCCCCCACGGACAGCTGCCAGATGCGGGCACCCGCGGGAACCGGCAGATGGTAGGTCCGGGCGAGCTCCTCCACCTGGTGGGCCCCCGCTCGCTTCGACAGCCAGAAGCGGGGGGCATGCCAGCCGAGGAGCACGTTCTCGGCGACCGTGAGCGACTCGACCAGCCGGAAATGCTGGTGCACCATGCCGATCCCCGCGTCGATCGCCTGGCGCGGCGACCGGAACGCCACCGGGCGCCCGTCGAGCGCGATCGTGCCCTCGTCGGGCCGGAACAGCCCGGCCAGGACCCGCATGAGGGTGGTCTTGCCAGCGCCGTTCTCGCCGAGCAGCGCGTGGACCTCGCCCGGGTGGATCTCCAGATCGACGCGGTCGTTCGCGAGCACGCCGGGGAATCGCTTCACGATGCCGCGCAGCTCGACGACCGGTTGCCCCACCCCGACCTCCGCTTCGTTCGCGGGAGGCCGGGTCCGTCGGACCCGGCCTCCCGCTCGTCATCCCACCGGCGATGCCTAGGTCGGGATCTTGCCCTCGACCCCCTGCACGAACCATTGCCAGGCCAGCGCGTCCTCCAAGGACATGGTCTGGCCCTCGGGGATCTTCAGCGTTCCCTCCTGGTCGTAGATCGGGCCTGCGAGCACCTGGAAGCTGCCGCTCTTGATCTCCTCGGCCCGCTGGTTGACCTCGTCCTGGACGCTGGTCGAGACCAGGTCCGACATCGGCGCGATCTGGATCATGCCGTCGCCCATCGTGCCGTAGTACGTGTCCGGCTTCCAGGTCCCGTCGAGCAGCGCCTGGACGCGCGAGACGTAGTAGGGGCCCCAGTCCCACACCGGCGCGGTGAGGAACGCCTTCGGCGCGAACCGCCGCATGTCGGAGTCGTAGCCCACCCAGTACGCGCCCCGGGCCTCCGCGGCCTGCCCGGTGGCCGGCGAGTCCTCGTGCTGCGCCAGGACGTCCGCGCCCGCATCGAGCAGGCTCTCGGCCGCCGCGCGCTCCTTCGCCGGGTCGTACCAGGTGGAGGTCCACACGACCTTCACGGTCACGTCGGGGTTCACAGCGCGGGCCCCCAACGTGAACGCGTTGATGCCGCGGACGACCTCGGGGATCGGGAACGCGGCCACGAAGCCGAGGACGTTGGACTTCGTCATCTCGCCGGCGACCATGCCGGAGAGGTACCGGCCCTCCTCCATGGCGCCGAAGTAGTTGCCCATGTTGTCGGCGCCCTTGTAGCCCGAGCAGTGCTCGAAGTAGACGTTCGGGAACTCCTGCGCCACCGTCAGCGTCGGGTCCATGTAGCCGAACGACGTCGTGAACACGATGTCGTTCGTCTGGGCCAGCTGCCGGATCACGCGCGTGGCGTCCGAGGGCGTCTCGGGAACGCTCTCGACCTTCGTCGTTTCGACCTGATCGCCGAGCTGCTCCTCCAGGAACAGGCGGCCCTGTTCGTGTTGGTACGTCCACCCGCCGTCACCGGGCGGCCCGATGTACACGAACGCCGCTTTCACCACGCCATCGCCGGTGCTCGCACCGGAGGTCTCGCCTCCCCCACCGGTCTCGTCGCTGCCGCACGCGGCCGCGACCATCGACAGCACCGCCAGCATCGCGACGCCGAGCATCACCCGCCGCTTCCACCCCATCATCGGCCTCCCCCTCGCCTCGGACCCGCGGCCGCCCTTGCGACTCGCCGGATCGGTCTCGTCTTTCCATCACGGTCGATGGGCATCACTCACCCCGCAAGCTCTCGCGCCCCCGGCGATTGTGCCGTCGCACACCCGCCGTCCAGTGGTGACGTTCGTCCCTGCACCACGGGGCCACCCGCCCCTCCGCCCGGGAGCCGCAGGCGGTCCGCCTCCCGAGCCACGTCCATCAGGCGCCCGCATCCGGCTTCTTGCCCAGGGCGCTCTGTCCCAGCTCGGCGCCGAAGTACGAGGGGACCGGGTCCTGTCCGGGCACCTCGGGGACGGGGGGCCACTCGGGCGCGGGCACCGGCTCATCCAGCCCGGCGACCTGGTCCGGTCGGACCGGCGCCCGGTTCAGCCGTCTGCCCGTGGCGTCCCGGATCGCCGCCACGATGGCCGGCGTCGCCACGATCGTGGACATCTCGCCGATGCCCTTGGCCCCGTAGGGAACGCCCGGCTCCGGGTCCTCGACGATCTCGGTCACCACCTCTGGCATGTCGAGCGTGGTGGGGATGAGGTAGTCGGTGAAGGAGGCGTTCGCGATCGCGCCGTCGCGGAGCTGGATCTCCTCCATGAGAGCCAGGCCGAGGCCCTGCGCCGCGCCGCCCTCGCTCTGCCCCTCCACGCCCTGCGGGTTCACGGCCTTGCCGGCGTCCAGCACGGAGGCCAACTGCACCACGCGCACCAGCCCGAGATCCTCGTCGACCTCGACCACCGCCCGCTGCGCGCCGAACGCGAACATCACGTGGACGTCGCCCTGGCCCTTCGCGTCCAGGTGCTCGGTGGGCCGGTGATGGAACGTGCGAACGGCGGCGATCGGCTCCTCGAGCAGGTCGGCCACCTCCGCCACCGGCAAGCCGTCGGCCAGCACACGCCCGCCCTCCAGCGAGAGCTCGCCCTCGAGGGACAGACGCCCGCGCGCCCGGTCGAAGAGCTGCTCGGCGACCGCGCGGCAGGCGAGCTGCACCGCGCCCCCGCCCATGAACGTCTGTCGCGACGCCGAGGTCGACCCCGCGGAGTCCACCTGCGTGTCGGCCGTGTGCAACACGACGCCGTCGATCCCGAGCTCGGTCCGGGCCACCTGCGTGATCACGGTCGAGAAGCCCTGGCCGCATTCGACGCCGGCGGTGTGCACCTCCGCGACCGGACCGCTCGGGGTCCTCGACAGCGTGACCTTCGCCTCGTGGAAGTCGTCGAAGCCCTCGCTGTAGGCCACGTTCTTGTAGCCCGCCGCGAAGCCCACGCCGTGTTTCAGGCCCTCGCCGTGCCCGACGTTGCCGGCGCCGCCGGGGAAGCTCATCCGTGGACGCAGGACGCTCGGCTCGGGCGGGTCCGGCATCGGCACCGCGCGGCAGCGCTCGATCACCTCGCGCACCGGGGCGCTGCCGCGGACGACCTGACCCGTCGGGAGGATCGAGCCGGTCCGCACCGCGTTCCGCAGCCGCAGCTCGACCGGGTCCATCCCCAGGCGCGCCGCCAGCTCGTCCATCTGCCCCTCGTGGGCGAAGCAGACCTGCGGCGCCCCGAACCCGCGCATCGCGCCGCACGGCGGGTTGTTCGTGTACACGGCGGTTCCTTCGAGCAGCGCGTTCGGGACCTCGTACGGTCCGGCCAGGAAGGTGGTGGCGTTGCCGATCACCGCCGGCGAGGACGAGGCGAACGCCCCGCCGTCGATCACCACCCGGGCGCGGACGTTCACGAGCTCGCCCTCTCGGGTGGCCCCGGTCCGCATCCACACGCGCGATGGGTGGCGGTGCACGTGCGCGAGGAAAGACTCCTCGCGCCCGTACGACATCTTCACCGGGCGGCCGGTGTGGAGAGCCAGCATGCACGCGTGGATCTGCATGTGGAGGTCCTCGCGCGAGCCGAACGCCCCACCCACGCCGGCCAGCGTGATCCGGACCATGTCCTGCGGGAGGTTCAGGACCGGCGCGATCTGCAGGCGGTCGACGTGGAGCCACTGCGTCGAGACGATGAGGTCGACGCCGCCGTCCTCGGCCGGGATCGCCAGGCCGGCCTCGGGCCCGAGGGGCGCCTGGTCCTGCATGCCGGTCTCGTAGTAGCCCTCGACCCAGACCTCGGCCTCGGCACCGGGATCGCCGTGCTCGACGTGCACGTGCCGAAGCACGTTGCCCCACTCGTGGAGCCTCGGCGCGTCGGGGTCCAGAGCCTCCACCATGTCGAGCACCGCCGGGAGCACCTCGTAGTCCACCCGGATCCTCGCGGCGGCGCGCCGTGCGAGCTCCGGGGTCTCGGCGGCCACGATCGCCACCGGCTGGCCGGCGTACAGGACGCGGTCCCAGGGCAGCACCGGCTGGTCGGCGAACTCCAGCCCGTGGGTCTTCTTGCCGGGTACGTCCTCGTGCGTCAGCACCGCGTGCACACCGGGACTCGCGAGGGCCTCGCCGATAGTGATCGCTCGGATCCGCGCGTGCGGGTGAGGGCTCCGGAGCGTGGCGCCCCACAGCATGTGCTCGTGCCACAGGTCGCTGCCGTACAGGAACGAGCCCTTCACCTTCGGCACGCCGTCGACGCGCCGGACGCTCTCGCCCACCCCGTTCCGGGTCCGCTCGCCGATCCGCGTGCTCGCCATGCCCCCCCTCGCGTGGATCAGGCGGTCCGGGCGATCCGCCGGGATTCCCGGCGGCCGGCCTCGGCGATCCGCGCTTCGTCCCCCGTCGTCAGATGTCCGTCCCGGACCACCGCGGCGCCGTCGACGAACAGGTCCCGCACCCGGACCGGGGCCGCGAACACCAAGGCCGCCACCGGATCGATCTGCGCGCCGACGTGCTCGAGCCCGGTGATGTCGAACAGCGCGACGTCCGCGCACTTGCCCGGCTCGAGCGATCCGATCTCGTCCTCCCGCCCCAGGCAGGCGGCGCCGCCGCGGGTGGCCGCCCACAGCGCGTCGCGCGCGCTCATCGCCGCGGGGTCTCCCCCGGCCCTGGCCACGAGCATCCCCTGGCGGGCCTCGCCCAGGACGTCCCCCCCGTCGTTCGAGGCCGAGCCGTCCACGCCGATGCCCAGCGGCGCCCCGGCGTCGAGGAGCGCCCGGGCCGGGGCGATCCCGGACGCCAGCCGCAGGTTCGACGAGGGGCACCACGCCGCGCCGGTCCCGGTGCCGCCCATCCGCTTCACGTCACCCTCGTCCAGGTGGACGCAGTGGGCGAGCCAGACGTCCTCGCCGAGCCAGCCCCACTCCTCGAGCAGGTCGAGCGGCCGCTTGCCGAACCGCTGCAAGCAGTGGCGCTCCTCGTCGAGCGTTTCCGCGATATGCGTGTGCAGCCGGACCCCGAGCCGCCGGGCCAGCTCGGCCGACTCCCGCATGAGCCGCTCCGAGACCGAGAACGGTGAGCACGGCGCCACCGCGATCCGGAGCATCGAGCCCGGCGCGGGGTCGTGGTACCGGCGCACGGCGTGCTCGGTGTTCGCGAGCGCGGCGTCCGTGTCCTCCACGGTGCGGTCGGGCGGCAGGCCGCCCCGCGACTCGCCGAGGTCCATCGACCCGCGCGTGGGGTGGAACCGCACGCCGAGCTCGCGCGCCGCGTCGATCTCGGCGGCCAGGAGGTCTCCGGCGCCCGCCGGGAACACGTAGTGGTGGTCGGTGGTGGTCGAGCACCCGGACCGGGCGAGCTCGGCCAGGCCGACCCGCGCCGCGGCCCGGACCCAGTCCTCGTCCACGCCGGCCCACACCGGGTACAGCTCCACGAGCCAGTCGAACAGCCCCTTGCCCTGGGCCCGGACCCGCGTGAGCGTCTGGAACAGGTGGTGGTGCGTGTTCACCAGGCCGGGGAGCGCCACGCAGCCTCGGCCGTCGAGGCGCTCGGCCCCCGCGGCGTCCCGCGTTTCGCCCACGCCCACCCAGGCGATCCGCCCGTCCTCGATCAGGATCGAGCCGCCGGGCAGCTCGGTGCCGGCGTCGTCCATCGCGGCGACCACCTCGCAGCGCTGGATGAGCAGCCGGCTCACCAGACGCCCTCCCGCTTGCGGCGGGCGGCCACCTCGACCGCGTCGAGGATCTTCTCGTAGCCGGTGCACCGGCACAGGTTGCCGGACAGGGCTTCCCGCACGGTGAGCTCGTCCGGGGACGGGTCGTGCTCGAGCAGGTCGGTCACCGCGACGACCAGGCCGGGCGTGCAGAACCCGCACTGCACGGCGCCGGCCTCCAGGAACGCCTCCTGCACCGGATGCAGCCGGTCACCGTCCGCGAGACCCTCCACCGTGCGCACCTCGCGCTCGTGGGCCTGGGCCGCCAGCACGAGGCACGAGCACACGAGCTCGCCGTCGAGCCACACGGAGCACGATCCGCACTCCCCCTGCTCGCATGCGTTCTTCGACCCCGGCAGCCCGAGCTCCTCCCGCAGGACGAACAGGAGGCTCTCGCCGGGCCAGGCGTCGGCCTCGCGCCACTCGCCGTTCACGTTCACACGGATCAGCACGACGCGATCCTCATCCGACCAGGGCCTCCTCGGCTCGCTCGTCGAGTGCCCACCCGAGGGCCCGGCGCGCCAGCACCCCGAGCGCGTGCCGCCGGTACGCCGCGGTGCCCCGGACGTCGTCGATGGGCGAGGCCGCAGCCACGACCAGCTCGGCGATGCCCTCGATCTCGGCCTCGGGGAGGGGAGCGGGCTCGTCCCACACCCCCGCGCGCTCGAGGGCCTGGGCTGCGTACGCCTCGGCGTCGGGAGCGCGAACCACGGTCGGCGCGACCGATCCGAGCGCCACGCGCACCGTCCGCGTTCGCGGGTCGAGCGCGAGGCACAAGCCGGCCACGGAGATCACCATCGCGTTGCGGGTCCCGATCTTCGAGAAGGACTGTGGGCCGTTCAGCACCTGCCAACGCGCGCCGAGGATCAGCTCGTCGGGTTCGAGGGCCGTACGCTTGACCCCCAGCAGGAACGCGTCCCACCGGACCCGGCGCCGCCGATCCCCAGCCGCGGCCAGCTCGATCTCGGCATCGTGCACGGCCAGCACCGGCAGCGCGTCCCCGGCCGGCGAGGCCGTGCCGAGATTGCCGCCCACGGTGCCGCGGTTGCGGATCTGAGGCGAGCCGACCGAGCGCGAGGCCTGCACGAGCGCGCGCACATCCTTGAGCTCGCGCTGGATCCGCGCGTACGTGACCCCGGCCCCGAGGAACATCCACCCGTCCTCGCGGCGCCACGCCCGGAGCTCGGGGAGCCGCGAGACGTCCACCATGGCCTCCGGGCGCCGGCGGTCGAAGTTCAGCTCGACCATGAGATCGGTGCCGCCGGCGATCGGCACGGCCTCGGGACGCTCGGCCTTCATCTCGAGCGCCTCCTCGAGGGTCCGCGGGAGCAGCACGTCCATCATCAGAACCCGCCCTCCGCGAACGCGTCGATCATGGCGCGGACGTCATCGCCGAGCGGGTACAGGATGGGGCACGTGCAGCCGGCATCCACGTACTCGCGGACCTTCGCCCGGCACTCGTCCGGCGTGCCCGAGGCCGTGATCATCTGGACGACGTCGTCGGGCACCAGGGCCATGGCCTTCCGGATCTCCTCCGGACCGGCCGGCCACGTGAGGACCTTGCCGATCTCGTCCAGCAGGCCCTGATCGACACCGCTGGCCTTCATGATGTGCGGCTGCTGCCCGAGGTACTGCGTGACGAGCTCGCGCGCGCGATCGAGCGCGAGCTCGCGCTCCTCGTCGAGCGAGCACACCACGAGCTGCGGACGGTCCAGATCCTCGGCACGCCGCCCGGCGCGTGCGGCGCCCGCGTCGAGGTGCTCCAAGGCGGTCGCGTCGTACCTCGGGCCGACCAGGTAGTTCAGCAGGACGCCGTCGGCGATCTCGCCGGCGAGCTCCATCATCTGCATCCCCGTCGCGCCGATGTAGATCGGCACGTTCCGGGGCGAGCGGTCGCCGTGCACGATGTCGATCTCGATGTCCTCCACGTCGACGAACTCGCCGTGGAACGTCACGTTCTCCATCGCGATCAGCCGGCGCACGACCTCGACGTACTCCCGCATCGCGGTGAGCGGCTTGCGGCGTTCCACGCCCACCTTCGAGGCCAGGGGCTCCCACCACGCGCCGATCCCAAGCATCACCCGGCCGGGCGCCAGGTCGTCGAGCGTGACGAAGGTCGCCGCCATGAGGCCGACGTTCCGGGTCCAGTTGTTCACGACGCCCGAGCCCACCTTGATCCGAGACGTGGTCGCCGCGAACGCGGCCATCGGCACCGTGGCCTCGCGGACCAGGCGGCTCTCGGCCTGCCACACGGCCTCGAAGCCCCGCTCCTCGGCGTACCGGACGTAGTCGATCCCGTCGCGGATCGGGTGCTTGTCCTGGAGGTAGAGGGCGACCCGCCCTTCCGCTGTCACCGGCACCCCCTACCTCCCGCTCTCCGGCTCGAACGGGTGGGCGGGGATCTCGTCCATCCGCCGCCACAGGAGCTCGGCCCCGTCGCGACACCGGGCGCGGAGCTCGCCCTCGTCGGCGCGGGCGAGCCGACGGTCGCGCACCACCACCTCGCCGTTCACCACCACATCGCGCACATGCCGGGCCGACAACCCGAACACCCAGTGCCCGCCAAGGTTCTCCTCGATCACCGGGGTCGTCGGGTCGTAGGCCAGCACCACGAGATCGGCCGGCGCGCCCGGCTCGATCCGCCCGAGCACGGGCTCCTCGAACAGCGTGGCCGCAAGCTTGGCCGACGAGGCCATCCGGCGAAGGGCCCACTCGGGCTGGATCGACGCGTCGGCCTCACGGGCCCGCCAGAAGGCCGTCCGGGACTCCGCGAACAGGTCGCCGTCGATACCGTCGGTTCCCAGCGTGAGCCGGTCGCCGAGTCCGGCAACGGGCGCGCGGCCGACGCGATTGTTCATGTTCGATCGAGCGTTGTGGGCGACGGTGGCGCCCGTCTCGTGGATCAGCGCGGCCTCCCGCTCGTCGACGTGCACGCAGTGCGCGAGCAGCGCGCCGGAGGCCAGCGCCCCCGCCTCCGCCAGTCGTTGCACCACGCGCATCCCGAACCTCGCCGCGGCATCGCGTTCGTCGGCGGCGTCCTCGGCCACGTGGACGTGGAGGCCTACGCCGAACTCGCGGGCTGCCTCCACGCACCCGGCCAGCGTCTCCTCGGACAGCGTGAACGAGGCGTGCGCGCCGACCATCCCCCGCACGAGCGGCAGGCGCTCCTTCAGGAGCCGGCGGTTCTCCTCGACCCCGCCGGCCGCGCGCTCGGGCCCATCTCGGTCCGTCACCTCGTAGCACAGGACCGCTCGTGCACCGAGACCGGTGAGGGCGGCCGAGACCTGCTGGAGGGAGCCCTCGATCGCGTTCGGGGACGCATGGTGGTCCACGATCGTCGTGGTCCCGGAGAGCAGGGCGTCGGCGCCGCCTGCCCAGGCCGAGAGCCAGACCTCCTCGGGCCCCAGCGCGCGGTCCAGCCGCCACCAGATCCGCTGGAGGATCTGCACGAAGTTCTCGGGCGGGTCCAGCCGGTACGGCATGCCGCGGGCGAGTGACGAGTACAGGTGGTGGTGGGCACAGACGTTACCCGGGATCACCAGGCACCTCGAGCAGTCGATCCGCGCGGCGCCCTCCGGTGCCCGCGCGTTGAGCGCCTCGACCCGCTGTCCTTCGACGAGCACGTCCGCACGCGAGATGAGCGGCGGGTCGAGCGATCGCACCACCGTGCCCCCATCGAGCACGAGGCTCACGAGCGCCTCAGCCCCTCCGGCTCGCCGCGGCCGCGAGCCTCGGCGCCGCGGCAAGCGCGGCCGCCGAGTCGCGCATGGGCAGCCGGGCCCGCCACCGCCCGTCGAACGCGCGGAGAGCGCCCGCCACGGCGGCGGCCGTCGGCACCAGCCCGATCTCGCCGACCCCCTTCGCCCCGTACGGACCTTCCGGCTGCGGCACCTCGACGAGGAGGCACTCGACCGCCGGCATCCCGGCCGGCGGGATGATGCCGAGCGACTTCAGCGTGGTGGTGACCGGGTGGCCCTCCTGCACCACGTAGTCCTCGGTGAGCGCGAAGCCGAGGCCCATGTGCACTGCCCCTTCGATCTGTCCCTCGAGCAACGTGGGGTTGATCGCACGCCCGACGTCGTGGGCGGCCACCACCTTCTCCACTCGGCCCTCTCCGTCGAGGATGGCGACCTGGACCGCCCACCCGTACGCGAAGTGCGTCACCGGATCCCCCACGCCCTCGCCGGGCTTGTTCGTCCAATCGATCGTGATCTGCCCGTAGAACTCCCGCCCCGCGAGATCCTCCAGGCGGCCGCCGTCGAGCGCCGACTTCAGCTCGTCGGCTGCGACCTGGATGGCGCGGCCGCCCAGGACGGTGGAACGGGAGGCCGTCGTCTGGCCGGTGTCGAGCTCGCGCATCGTGTCCACGACGACGCGGATCCGGTCGGCGGACAGGCCGAGCTCCTCACACGCGATCTGCTGGAGGGCCGTGTTCACGCCCTGTCCCATCTCGGTCCAGGAGTGGAAGAGCGTGACGGTGCCGTCGGCCTCCGGCCGAAGGATCGCCTTGCCGAACTCGGGCAGGCCGTTGCCGATCCCGGTGTTCTTCACGCCGCACCCGATCCCCGAGTGCGCTGCGCCGCGGTACTCGTCGCGCACCGCCTCGAGACACGCCTTGATCCCCACCCCGGGACCGAGGACCTGGCCCGTGCCGAACCGGTCGCCCACGTCGAGCGCGTTGCGCCACCGGATCTCCCAGCCGTCCACGCCCACGAGCTCGGCCAGGCGGTCGAGCATCCCGTCGATCGCGAACGCCACCTGGTTCACCCCGAAGCCGCGCATCGCGCCGCACGGCGGGTTGTTCGTGTAGACCGCCCGCGCCTCGACGTCGACGGCCTCGAATCGGTACGGCCCGCACGCGTGCCCGGCCGCGCGCTCGAGCACCTTGTCGCCGACGCTCGCATATGCGCCGGTGTCGCCCACGATCCGAGCCCGGATCCCGGTGAGATGCCCCTCGGCGTCGCTGCCGACCGTGTACTCCATCACCATCGGATGCCGCTTCGGATGGAACTTCAGGCTCTCGGCGCGCGACATGGTGAGCAGCACGGGCCTGCCGGTGAGGTGGGCCATGAGCGCCGCGTGGCACTGGACGTTCAGATCCTCCTTGGCTCCGAAGGCGCCGCCGTTCGCGACCTGCGTCACGCGGACGCGATCCTCCGGGACGCCGAGGAACGACGCGATCTGCCGCCGGTCCTCCCACACGCCTTGCCCTTGCGAGGAGACGTGCATCATGCCGTCCTCGGGCACCGCCAGCGCGGCCTCGGGCTCGAGGAACGCGTGCTCGATCACCTGCGTGCGGAACGTTTCGGTGAGGACGTGGGCCGACGACGCGAGAGCGGCCTCGACGTCGCCGCGCTGCACGACCGAGGTCGACAGCAGGTTGTCCCGGCCCTCGTGAACCTGCGCCGCCCTGGCCTCGAGCGCCTCGAACGGGTCGGTGACCGGCTCGAGCACTTCGTACTCGACCTCGACGAGCGCGGCCGCCTCGCGCGCCGCGTGGCGGCTCTCGGCAACGATCACCGCGAGCACGTCGCCCACGTACGCGGTCGTCTCGCCCTCGGCGACCAGCTGGCGCCAGTCGCGGGTGATCAGCCCTTGCGTCCGCTCGCCCGGCACGTCCTTCGCGGTGGCCACGGCGACCACGCCCGGGTGGGCACGGGCCTTCGAGATATCGATGCGGACCACGCGCGCCCGAGGGTGGTCGGAGGAACGGAGCGCCCCGTGGAGCATCCCCGGTGCGGTGAGATCGTTCACGTACGGTTTGTCGCCGAGCGCCAGCTCGCGCCCCTGGTACCGGGCGGTCCGCGAGCCCACGCGGCCGCTCGTGTCGGGAGCCGGGATCGGCTCACCGCGCCGCGCGCCGGCCACCAGCTGCACCGCGTCCACGATCTTCACGTAGCCCGTGCACCGGCACAGGTTCCCGGCAAGGGCCCGAGCCACCTCCTCCCGGGTCGGATCCGCGCTCTTCGCCAGCAGGGACTCCGCCTTCAAGACGATCCCCGGCGAGCAGAACCCGCACTGCGAGGCGCCGGAGGCCACGAAGGCGTCGGCCCAGGTGGTCCGCTCCTGCTCCGACAGGCCCTCCTGCGTGACGACCGAGCGCCCTTCGGCGTGCTCCGCCTTCTGCGCGCAGGAGACGACGGCCTTGCCGTCGAGGAGCACCGTGCACGCGCCGCAGGAGCCCTCGGGCGCGCAGCCGTCTTTCACGGACGTCACGCCGGAGCCCTCGCGAAGGAGCTCGAGCAGGCTCATGCCCGGCCGGGAGTCCACCTCCACCGGCCGGCCGTTCAGCGTGAAGCGCATCGTCGCCACCCCCTCAGAGCGCATCTCCCCCGTCTACTCAGCCGCTCCAAGGACCAGCGAGAGCAGGGCCATCCGCATGACGACGCCGTTGAATGCCTCCACCCAGTACCGAGCGTGACGCGTGGCGTCCACATCGGCCGGCAGCTCGTCCATCCGGGGCAGCGAGTGCAGGATGATGGCGTCGCTCTTCGCCTTGTCGCGCAGGAGCTCGCGGGTCACTCGGTAGGCCTCCGGCGTCGTCGGGAGCTCGGCGCCGCGCTCGTCGCGGCCCTTCGTGTAGTCCGCCTGCACCACCGGCTCCATGTAGATCACATCCGCGTCGCCGATGCACTTCTCCACCGACTCCGCCTCGCGGTACTGCACGTTCCGCTCGTCGAGCTCTGCCTTGAACTCGGGCAGCAACGACATGTCGGGCGGACACACCACGAAGGACTCCACGTCGAACTGCGAGAACGCGTAGAGGATCGAGTGCATCGTGCGCATCCGCATGTCGCCGACGAGGAGGAACTTCAGCCCGTCCAGACGGCCGAGCTCCTTCCACGTCGTGTACAGATCGGTCAGCACCTGCGTGGGGTGCTCGCCCCATCCGTCGCCGCAGTTGATGATCGGGATCGACGCCCAGCGCGCGGCTTCCTCCGGCGCCCCCTGCTGGAAGTGCCGCATCGCGATGACGTCCGCGTAGAACTCGAGCATGTGTACGGTGTCCTTGATGGATTCCTGGTAGAAGTCGCCCGCGCGTGTCATCTTCGCGTCTGCGAACCCCAGCACGTGGCCGCCCAGGCGGTGCATCGCGGCCTCGGTGGCCAACCGGGTCCGGGTGCTCGGCTGGTAGAACGCGGTCAGCAGCGTCTTGTCCTTCAGCAGGTCGTCGTTGCGCCGCTCCTTCGCGATCGGGGCCATGCGATCGCAGATCTCGAAGACGTGGAAGAACTCCTCGCGTTCGAGGTCCTTCAGCGACAGGATGTCGCGGCCCTGGAAGCTCCTCACGATGGTTCCCTCCTCCTTCTTCTCACCGGCGAACGCCCGTGAACAGCACGGCGATCCGCTCGGTGGGATCGATCTCCCCTCGTTGCCGAAGCTCGAGCAGCCCGGACAGCCCGGAGGACCCGGTGGGGTCCACGTCCACACCCGTGGCGTCGCGCGCGAGGTCGTTCGCCTGGAGCAGGCGATCCTCGGAAACCACCACGGGGGAACCGTCCGTGGCGAGCATCCCGCTCACCACGGCCGCCCAGTCGTAGGTCTCGTCGTCGAGGATCCCCGTCGCGATGCTCCGAGGTTCCTCCTCCCACGGCCACATGAACTGGGACCGGTGGGTCCGTGCGTGATCCATCGCCTCGACCACCGAGACCGGCGTCGGCTCGGGGCCCGCCCGCTCCCGGACGAGCCCGAACGCCCGCTCCAGCGGATGGGCGCCTTCGGTCTGGACGGCGTGGATCCGCGGGAGCCGCACCGGCGCCTCCAGCAGTGCCGCGTCCTCGAAACCCCGGATGCACGAGCTCGCGAGCGCACCGCCCCCGACCTGCACGAACAACCGGCCGAGACCCTCGCCGGTCCGGGCGAGCTCGGTGACCATCTCGAACGCGAGCGTCTCGCCGCCCTCGATCGTGAGGCCGTTGTCGGGACCTTGGGTCGAGAACGCGAGCGCTCCCTCCTCGACCGCCCGGCGGAACGCGTGGTAGGCGGGATCGCCCGGCACCCCGTCCTCCCGTGGACACACCGTGACCGCGGCGCCGAGGGACTCCAGGCGCGCCAGCACGACGCGATCCGCCCACGTGGGGACGAACACGCGGAGCGGCCAGGCCGCCGCGCGCGCCACGACGGCCGCGGCCAGCGCAGCGTTCCCGCAGCTCGAGATGGCCAGGTCGGGCCGGTGCTCGTCCGGTGCCAGGCCCAGCCGTTCGACGGCCAGGAGATGGACCATGACGCCCATGAGATGTCGCGCCTTGTGCGAGCCGGACACGTTGCCCGTCTCGTCCTTCACCCACACCCCGCCTTCCCGGGCGAAGCCGAGCCGGTCGGACAGCTCGCCGGCGCGGGCGAACGGGGTCACGGCGAACCCGTGCCCGTCCACCTCGGCCACCCGTTCGTCGAGCTCGTCGACGAGCTCGACGTATTCGGCGTCGGGCATCCCGTGGCGAAGCCCCACGTGGTAGGCGTGGAACAGCTCTCGGTACCGGGCGAACGGGTTCGCCTCGTCCCCCACCGGGAAGCTCACGTGCTCAGGGTCCAGCACCCGGACCACGACGTGGTCGATGTCGTCGCCCGAACGCACCTTCGGGCACGTGAAGGGGTAGGGCTCCTCCGCGGGCGCCTCGAATCCGCATCCGGCGCACACGACGGCGGTGCCCGCGCCGGTCACGTCGCGACCTCCAGCCCGGTGCGGGCGTTCACGTCCTCGATCATCCGATCCCACGCCGGCAGCAGCTCGCGCAGCCCCCGCCAGAAGTCCTGCGAGCGCCGAACCGTGAAGTCCTCGATCGCGACGCCTTGCTGCTCCACCCACGTGAAGTAGCCGAGATTGAAGATCCGGTCGCGCTCGCGCTCGGTGAGCTCTCGGAGGTGGTCGGTGCCGATCGCCTCCAGGGATCGCCCGAAGGTCTCGGCGGCCGCGGACTCGTCGAAGCCTCCAGCGAAGTCCCGGGCCAGGACCTTGTCGACCTCGGTGCGATACATCGGAGCGCCATCGGTGGCAACGGAGACGATCACGTCGTCCGCCCCTAGGCGGAAGTGCCTGGCCACCTTGATCGCAGCGAGCATGTTGCAGATCGACGAGATCCCGAACGAGTCGAGCGCGGCGATCGCTTCGTCGGGGACCCCGCGCCGCCGGAGGTAACGTCGGCCCGCGTCCGTGTTGAAGAGCACGTTCAGACGATCCGTGTCCCGGTCGGAGACGGCGGTCACGACGTCCGTGTTCGCGACGTTGTGGATGAAGGGCACGTGCTTGTCGCCGATGCCCTGGATGTTGTGCTCGCCGAACCCGTTGTACAGCAACGTCGGACACTCGAGCGCCTCGACGGCCACGATCTTCGCGCCGAACCGCTCCTTCAGGTGGTCGCCGGCCCCGAGGGTGCCGGCCGAGCCCGACGCCGAGACGAACGCGCGGAGTCGCAGACCCGGTTCCTGCTCGCGCATCGAATCGAACACCCGCTCCAGCGCGGTGCCGGTGCACAGGTAGTGGACGAGATGGTTCCCGAACTCGGAGAACTGGTTGAGGATCACGTTGTCGGGGTCCTGCGCAAGATGAGCGCACTCGTCGTAGATCTCCTTGACGTTGCTCTCGGTTCCGGGCGTCCGGATCACGTCGGAGGGATCGGTGACCCAGCGCTCGAGCCACTCGAACCGCTCTCGGCTCATCCCCGCCGGGAGCACCGCGACCCCCCGGCAGTCGAGGATCCGCGAGATGGCCACGCCGCCCCGGCAGTAGTTACCGGTGGACGGCCAGATCGCGCGTTGTGTCACGGGATCGAATCCGCCCGTGACCAGGCGCGGCGCCAGCACCCCGTACGCGGCGAGCACCTTGTGAGCCGAGATCATGGGGAACCGGTCGCCGAAGGCCAGGACGATCTTCGCGTCGACCCCCGTGAGCTCCGGCGGGAGCACCACGTGGTCGGGGACGGACACCTGGCTCCGCCGGTCGGCGCCGTCGAACCAGTGCACCCGGAAAAGGTTCAGGGGGTGCGAAGCGTCCGGATCGAC